>CAYWLC010000014.1:10618-21422 GCA_964458895.1 uncultured Luteolibacter sp.
AGTTGCGACGGCTGGTGGTCCATGCGGTCGTCCAGGCCCACGCGGGCCAGCATGGATGTGGCGCGCCGCTTGGCCTCTTTCAGTGAGACATGGGCCCTGCCGTAAAGCAAGGGCATCGTGACTTGCAGCAGTGCCGTGGTGCGGGCCAGAAGGTTGAAGTTTTGGAACACGAATCCCATCTTCTTGTTGCGGAGCAGCGCGCGCTGGTCGTTGGTGAGGCGGGAAACCTCCTCGCCATCCAGAAAGTAATCCCCGGAGGACGGTCGGTCGAGGCAGCCGAGCGTGTTCATGAGCGTGCTCTTGCCGGAGCCGGACGCGCCGGTGAGGGCGACCATTTCGCCCTTGGAGATGTCCAGGCTGATGCCCTTGAGGACGGGCAGCACGACCTCTCCCAGATAGAAGGTTTTGCGGATGTCTCGCAGTTCGATGAGATTCATGGGGCACGCGGAATCTAACAGTCCGGCTTATCTTTTGGGTCCGTGGCCGGGGAACTTCGGCGCAAAAGGGTTGGTGGTTTCAGGGCCGGCCTCGTCGGCCTCGCGGACTTCGTTGATGACCACCTGGAGGTCCTCCAGTGTGGTGCCATCGGCTGGCGTGATTTCAGTGACGACGCCGTCACTGATGCCTGTGCGCACCTTGACGGGTCTTACGAGGCCAGGGGTTTTGGCATCGAGAATCCAGAGCACCCCGTTTTGCACCTTCTTTCTATCAGTCGATTTCACACCCTCCCTGGCGCCATCCTTGACAGCATCCTTGGCGGCATCCTTTTTGGCGGATTTCACGGGTTTTGCCGAAAACGGGTTTTCCACCCCGGGGGCGAGCTGGTTGTCATTGGGCCGCCAGCGAAGCGCCGCATTGGGCACGGTCAGAACGTTCTGTTTGATATCGACCTCGAACTTCACGCTTGCTGTTAGATACGGCAGCAGTCTGCCGTCGGAGTTGTCGGTGTTGATTTCCACGGTATAGGTCACCACATTCTGCGACATGGTGGCGTTGAGGCGGATCTTGTTGACAGAGCCCTGGAAGGTGGCGCCGGGGAAGGCGTCCACGGTGAAGGTGACCGACTGCCCCTGATGGATATTGCCGATGTCCGCCTCGTTGACGGCGACCCAGACCTCCATTTTCTTCAAATCCTTGGCCAACAGGAAAAGACTGGAGACGTTCATGTTAGAAACCACGGTCTGCCCCTCATCCACGCGGCGGTCGATGACGACGCCCTTGACCGGGGATGTGATGGTGCAGTATCCGAGGTTGCGGTCGGCGAGTTGGATGGAAGCGCGGGCCAGCGCAACGGCGGCATTGCTGGTGGCGATTTGGGCGTTGGACACCTCGCAGGCGGCCTCTGCGGCCGTGACGTTGGCCTTGGCGGCCTCGTAGGCCCCCTGATAGGTGTCGAAGGCCGATTGCGAGAGCGAATTGGACGGGCCGAGTTTTTCGGCACGGTTCCAATCTTTTGTCGCCTGGGTGGCCTGGGCCTTCGCCTGTTCGAGTCTTGCCTTGTTCTGGAGCAGGCCGGCTTGGGCGGAGAGAACTGCGGATTGCGCCTGCATGAGTTGTGCCTCCGCCTGTTTTTTGTTAATGCCGTAAACCGCGTCATCGATTTTGGCCAGCATCGCACCCTCTTCCACTTGGGAGCCATAGTCGATGATCTTACCCTCGGTGTCCTTGCCAAACGAAAGGATGCGTCCAGTGACCTGAGCGCCGATATCGACCACTTGTTCCGGCTCCACGGTGCCGGTGGCACTGATGCTGGCGAAGACATCCCCGCGTTTCACCGCCACGGTTTGCAGGTCGGGCAACTCGACGGTTTTATTGAAAAACACGCGCCAGACGATGAAGGCGACAAGGGCGATGCCGAGAAGCAGAAGGATGATTCGAAACAGTCGGTTCATTTGGTGCAAGAAGAACGTTACAAACGTGGTCGGACTTTCGGGGTTTGAATAAAAAAATCCGCTGGACGATGCAATTGGCCAAGCTGGGGCGGATTCACCCGGGATCCACGGAATCGAGCAAGATCCTCAAGGCCCCGCCCGATATCCAGACCTCGTAAACCAGACAAACGAGCGACATCGCCATCAGGCCCAGGGCGGTTCCGAACGCCACCTTTGCCACCAGTTGATGTCCTGAGATGATGGCCACCATCGAGATCACGCACAGCAACAGGCTGATCGCCCCGAACATCTGCATCGCCCGGATCAATGTCAGCCTGCGCCTCAGATTGTCGATCTGGGCGCGTAGCAGCGCGTCACCTCTCACCAGCCAATCGTTGTGCAAACTGCGGATCAGGGCCGCCAGGTGGAGAAAACGGTTGGTGTAGGAAAGAAACAGCAGGCTGATGGCCGGGAACAACAATGCGGGTGTGGAAACTTCAAGGGTCATTATGTTAGATCATTTGAAAATATCAGTTAGAAACGTTTTGGCCGCCACCCACGATCTGCGGTCGGCCGCAGCGTTGTAGGCCGCACCCTTGCTGTTGTCGTTGCCCGCTTCCTTCTGGGTGAAACCTTCCAGGGTGACGTTTCCCTGTTGATAAGTGACGATTTTTTCCACCAGTGCCGCATGAACGGTGGTGACAAGGGACGATGCCAGGAGCAGGGGGAGGATTGTTTTCATGTGCGCAACCTATAGCGGCAAAATCCGCGCCGTCAACCCGGCATCGGGCACATTCGGCTGGATTCCTCGTCGCTCACGACCCGTAGCGCGCAGTGGGCAAGCCGACGGACCGCGCGTAAATCATGATTCCGCCGCCTGTGCCAAGGACTTACCAGTGTCTGAACAGCTTCCCTGACAACCACAACACTATCAGGCCCACGGCCCCGCCGGCGGTGTCAACCAGCACGTCTGAAAACTGCCCGGTGCGACCCGGGATGAAGTTCTGATGGAATTCGTCGCTCCCGGCATAGAGCGCCACCAACGCAAGGGCTAGCCCGGCCTGGGACCAGAGCCACCGGCGTGCCTTAAAGGCATGGGAGTGCCGGATCGCATTCCACAACAGGAGTGCGAGCACGCTGTATTCCGCCAGGTGCGCGCACTTGCGGAAAAGATAGTGATATCGCACGATCTGATACGCGTCCATGTGCGGAAACAACAGATGCATCAATGGCTCAAACAGTAGCGAGGAATGATGCATGGACGCGGCATCCCCGGAGGCCGAGAAAATCACGACCATCCAGATCAGTGGAGGCAACCAGAACTTGAGGACTTGACCGCGGATTGGCACACGCCCAGCCAAACCGCATTGGCCAGACACCGCAACCCCGAATTCCCAAAATATTCTTGGCTCCACGCGACGCACGGCTATTCTGAAACACAAACCTATCTTCCATGAAGAGCTCCCCTATCCCACCGGCCCCCGCCCCACGCACGCCACTGCACGATCTCACCGGGTTGGAATCGTTTCTAACAGAAAAGCGTTACAAGGCGTTCGGAATCGAATACAAACATCTCAAGCCGCCCAACGGGGGCGACCTCTACCTCACGGATGCCGGGGCCGCCGTGCTGCGCTGCCTGTTGCCTGAAAACTGGTATGAAAAGGGGTATTTTCACCGCAAGGGCACAAGACTGTTAGGGACGAGTTCGGTTTACAAGGTCACGACCCGGCCGGTTTCCGACAGGACCATCGACATCGTGGTCAAGTTCTGCCGCATCGGCGAGGACGTCAACCCGCTGTTGACGCCCAGATCCAAGTTCATATCCGATGATGATTTCGCCAGCGCCCGCTGGAACGGTCCGTTTGAGGAATTTGGCAAGCTCATGGAGCTGCGCAAGGGAGTGTACGGCCCCAGAGCACGATTTCTAACACAACGTCCGCTGGGCATTTTCGTTCCGGACCAGGTTTGTCTTGACTGGCAGCTGGGGCGCAATGAGGACAGTTTCCGGATCAGCCAGTCGGTCATGCACAAGGACACCACGCTCACCGACGAGCATGACCCGGTGGAGTTGGACATCAGCCGCCAGTATATCATGATCTATTCCTGGGTTAAGGGACTCGGACTGGACGATCTGCTGAAGCAGGGATATCTGAGCAAGGAAGCATGCGACGCCATCACGGAGAAGGCCTATTTCGAGGACATGATTCCCAATGGCTTCAAGGTGCTCGACACGAAGCACGCGCACATCATCCTCAGGCTTGACAAGCAGGGCCAACTGGTGATGAGAAACGGGCGTTATCCCTATGCCCTGATCGACTACGAGTTGTTGCGTCGCACGGACGAACATGAAAGGTACTTCGGGCTATCGAGGCGCAGGCAATACTGGCGGCATGTTTACGAGCGTTACGACGAAAGCCATCTCAGGACGATGCCCAGCGAGCTCAAGAGCATGACGGTGTGTGACACCCCGTATATCTTCGGCACGACACCGAATGGTGGCAAGCTATGGGTCGTGGGCAACAACCACAGGCTCTTCGATTATTTCCTGCCGGAGAAATGGCGCAGCCGCGACCGGATCCGGCTGTCATCCAAGAACGAGGTCTATCATTCCGTCACTCCGGACAACATTCATTTGGTATACAAGAGATCCCGCATCGGGATACTCCCCGAGTGCAACCCGCTGGAGGAAAAGAAGTCACCCTCGGTTCGGCATGGATACAATTCGCCGTTTGAAGAAGTGTTCATCGCCGAGGACCTGATGAGGCATGGGATCGGGGCCACGCATCCGCGCGCCATTTACCGCACCGGCCAGAGGTCCACGATGGTCCGCTTTGACCTGGATGCGCGCCGCTACGATGCCGCCAGCCACCTGCTGACTCCTGAGGAAATACCGGAAAAGGTTCTATCAGACCATCATGATTATTATATCCTGTGGGGTTGTTGGCGGGGCATTGATCCGGAAACCGGCTATCTCCCGGGAACTCCGCACTGGGGCCTGACCACCATCAATCAGGCGTTGAACGACGAACTGATCAACGCCGATGAGGCGGCGGACATCATGCACAATACCCTGGCACGGCTGGAGAAACTCCACATCGCCAACCTGTTCATCGGAAAATACGATTTTCTGTTATCCTTCAACGATGACATGCAAACCCTCCACAGGGAACCGGACAACCATTACACCATCACCATCGCCATGGATGCCGGTCAGGCATACCACTGCAAACTCATGGACGAGCGCCAATACCGATCCATTCTGGCGGAAACCGCGTCCGATCTCGCCAGTGCGGGCTATGAAATGCTCAATCTCGCCGGCGACCACCTCATCATCTCGGTCACGCCCGACGGCACGCTGGTGTGCGACAAAGCGGGCGGTATCCAGCGCTCGATCTGCAATTTCGACCTGATCAGGAAGCTTTGAAAAATCTTTCTATCCGGCGCAACATTTCCGCCGTCGGCGGGTTTCACTGGGTGCCGTCTGCCCGCCATTCGTTCGCGGACTACGGAAACCAACCAAACCAACCCCATGAAACCACTCGTTACCACCCTGAGCATGCTGGCCATCGCCACATCGATGATGATCGCACAAGACAAGCCAGCAGGACCGCCCCCGGGAGGCGGCAAGCCGCGCATGAATCCTGAAGAATTCTTCAAGAAGCTCGACACCAACAATGATGGCACGCTGAGCTTGGAAGAATTCAAGGTGGGCAAGAGGGCCCCTGCCAAGGCTGAGGAAATCTTCAAGAAAATGGACAGCGACAACGACGGCAAGCTGACTCTTGAAGAGTTCAAGGCGGGTCGCCCGCATCGCGGCGGCCCAGGCGGTCCCCACAAGCAGCCCGAGGGCCCCCCTCCCGCTCCGCCAGTCGATCCGCCCGCCACGCCGCCAGCGACACCTCCGCCAGGCCAATAATCGTCCCGACTAGTTAGATGGAAACCACTGATTTCACTGATTTCACTGATTTCACTGATTTCACTGATTTTGAAGAGGTTAGAAAGAACGGCTTGCTCACCCAAAAGGTGAGTGAAATCCCAGCCAATTCTTTCAGTGAAATCAGCGCAATCAGTTGTAATAATGGTCGGTGTTACCTTTGGCGTTTTCCATTCTCGGATAAACGTCTGGTCGATCCATGCGCCGCGTCCGTCCACTGGACGCGGCGTTGTTGCGTCCCGTAATCGCTTGCAGGATGCGGCACCTCACCTCATTCCCTGGCTCACGGTTTGCTAACATCCAGGCACACCAGATGTCCATCCGAGTTGCGGATATAAATACGCCCGTTAGAGAGAACCGGCATCGTCCAGCAGCGGCCGTCCAGCACCTTGACTGCGGCGATTTCCTTGTATGCGGCGGGCGAGGCCTCGACAATGGCCAGACGTCCGGTTTCGCCGAGGACAATCAGTTTGTTGCCGACGGCCATCAGCGCGCCTTTTTGCGGGGATTTTTCGTCCCATTTTTTCTCTCCGGTTTTCCAGTCGAGACAAGTGAGGCGGTTGTCATCGAACCCGTAGAGGAAGCCGCCTAACATAACCGGGCCGCTCATGTGGGAGCGCATGTTCTTGTTCTCCCAAACTTGTTGGGGTGCGGGGCCGGAAAAATCCACCAACGATGCGCCGCGCCCGTATCCGGAGGTGATAAACACCTGGTTGTTGGAAACCACCGGGTCCGCGGCATTGACATCATGTTGGGTTTTCCATGGATAGGACCACAGGACCTTGCCGTCCTCCGGATTCACCGAAACGATGGTGTCCTTGGCAAAAAGGGCGATGCTTGGTTTGCCATTTTGCACGAATGGAACCGGTGTGGCATAACCACACTCGTCATCGGCGCTGCTCCAAAGGACCGCGCCGCTGTCTTTGTCATAGGCCACACCGGCGTGACCGGCGTTGAAGATGACAGCCTTGCCATGAATCAGGGCGGAACTGGCAAAGCCCCACGTGGGGACCTTCATTCCGAATTCCTTCTGCCAGACCACCTTCCCGGTCTCGGCATTGAGGCAGAAAACCTTGCCGCTTTTGCTAACAGAATACACCTTGCCTTCATGGACCGTCGGCGTGGCGCTGCAGCCGCCCGAGTAATATTTGGGGGCGAGTGGTTCCGGATATTCGTGCCTCCAGACCGATTTTCCGTTAGATGCGTCCAGACAGGAAACCGCATCGGTATTCTTGTTGAAATTGCCGGCAGTGTAGATTCTACCTTTGGCAACGGCCACTGCGGAGTAGCCGGCACCCACCTCCACCTCCCAAACGATCTTGCGGGCGGTCACTGCGGCAGGGTACCATGCGGTTTCCCTGCTAATTCCGTTAGAATCAGGTCCCCGCCAATTCGCCCAGTCGCCTGCGGGTGAAGCGGCAAGCGTCGCCACCCATGCGGTCAATGTCATCACGCGCCAACGATTGATTTTCATATGAGTCTCCTCGTTTTTCAGATGCGACTTCCTGATGGAAGTTCCTGCGCTATTTGGCAGGATGCCGGCAGGATGCCAAGCGATTTCCATGGCAAAAATCCGGCGCACAAGCGGAATGCCGGCAATCCGGGGCTTTGTGCCGGATTAGAAGTTGCCGCGCCGACGCCGCATCAGCAGCATCCCGGCCAGTGCGACCAGCATCACTGACGCAGGCTCGGGAACGGTGTAGGTTTGCAGCGTGTGGCTGCCGGTATCGGTGGCGCTGCCTGCGCCCGCCGTGCCTCCTTGCTTACCATACACCGGCACATCCGTGGAGGTCAGTTGGCTTACCGACCACTGGACGGGTTCTCCATTGGCGCAGCAGCCTGCGTAGGTTGGGAACACCCAGGATGCCGAGCGTGCTAAGAACCACTCGACACCGGCCTGCGGATAGGTGGCGTTGTGGACCCACATGTAGGCGTCCTGTGCTCCAAAATTGAACCCCCCTGAATGATCCGCCGCAGTGCTGCCACTTGCACCGCCTTCGATCATGCTGGCGCTGGATGAGAAATACCCAAGCGCGGGATTGTAGGCAGACCTATCAAAAACGTGCCAGTTGTCGGCCCATTCGGTCACATTCTCGGAAGTCGGGACGAAACCCGGGACAAAGGCCCCGAGTTCAAACGAATAGTTGCTGCTGTCGAGAGTCACACCCGTGCTGTTCACCAAATCACTGTACATCGGGCAGCCCCAAAGCACGGTCTGCGCACCAATCCGTTGTCCGGCAAGCAACAAGCAGGCCATCGTGAGAAGTGTTACGTAAGTTTTCATGAAAAGAGAGGAGGCTGGGGTCTTGAACCGAGGCATATATACCATCTGAATGATTGTTAAGGGAAGCTAAATTTCAAGGTGTCCACGGGTTGGGATATCCGTAGTTCGGCAGGCTGGCAGCAGCGCGCAAGAAGGTGGCCCGGTTGCCCGGCAGTAGGATCTGGTTGTCGCGCGGGGTGATTCCCACATCACCGACCCTGATCCAACGAAGCAGCAAGGGGTTGATCGGGGCGGTGTTGAGCAGATAGTCCTGGGTATAACCGGCGGCTCCCACCGTGCTGTCGGCCTTCCAAGTGAAGAACGAGTCGGCGGTCTTGAAGTCACGGCTGCCGAAGAAGCCGGCACTCAAGGTCATGGCGCGTCCGCCCGGGCCGGCGGCGGATTGATCCACCGGATAACCGCCGCCTATCAGGTTGTAACCCGCAGCCAGCGGTTGCACGAATTGGTTCGCCCGGACCTCACCATAGGCCAGAACCGACTTCGTGGTCGTGCGGTCGTTGAAGAACATGCCCTGGCCGGGTGGAATGACCGTGGATCCCTGGTCCACCATCAATCCGTCCGCCACATCAACCCAGCGGGACTGGGTCCCGTCGTTGTATAGCCAGTAGATGCGCCATGCGCCGCCCGCAAACACCTGCACTTCATCTGCGGTGGACTGGCTCCCCGAGGCTCCGAAGCCGCTTGGCGGGAAGATCTCGTTGAGCGTCCAGTGGCGACGCAGCACCACGGTGTCACCAGCGAGGGTGGCCGGCAACGCTCCAGTTAGAGTGTTGAACGGTGGCGTTGCCAGGTAAAGGTTACCATCGCTGGTCAGCGTGAGGGTGTCACCGTTGGCCGAGGCCACATCAAAACGCTGGCCCTCGTTGTCGCCTGAGGTCACTTCCAGATAGTAGGAAACTCCCCCGGTGAGCAGGGTGGCGAGATCCACGCTGCCCGCGCTGTTGGCGAAGGTCAGGTTCTGGCCGTTCACCGTGCCCACCGTGCCGGTGAAGACGGTCTCGCGCAGATACGGGTTGTTATAGGTCTGGCAGCTGAGTTCGATCGGAGTCTCCTTCCAGCCTTCAACTTCCGTGAAGGACGTGTGGGTGTCCGTGCCATCCAAGAGATCCGCCTTGATGCGCACGACCCCCGCACCTCCTGTTAGACCCGTGAGGTTTTCCAAATCATGGAGGGTGATGGTTTCCGTGCAATCCCCGTTGTCCACCGTGGTGAACATATCCGGCGTGATCACCTTGCTTAGCCAAACCGTCGGGTTGCCTGCGGTGGCGGCATATTGCAAGGTGTAGGTCACGTTGTCCGGAGCGCCTGTCGGGCGGGTGAAGACTCCTTCCAAGGTGCCTGGATGCAGAGTGGAGGCCTGGACGAGCCATGCATTGCCCGCACCGCTGTCATAGGGCATGGCAAAGGCAAACTCATTGAAGTTGTCATAGGCATCGCCATCCGGATTGCCATCGGCCGTCTGACCGGGATGGAGGAATTTCCACTCGGCCCAGGTTGTCGGACAGGTGATGGGCTTTTCGAGGAAGTTGTTAGACCCATTGTTCTGGCCGGGTGTGACCACGACCGGGTTCACATCCCCGACGATGTTGGGGTTGCCACCGTCGCTGTCACCCACGCTGTTATATCCGAGCGGCTGTGTCTGCCCGATCTGATAGCTTCCGGGCTTCACACCGGTGAATGTATAAGAGCCATCGGCACCCGTCACGGTCGTGATCTTCTGCACACCTGGCGTGTCGGGATCGGCGTCCACCGGATTGCCGTCATCGTCAAGCAAGGTGAGGGTCACGCCGGCGAGCGGAGTGGTTCCTGAGTAAACGAAACCGCTGATGGATCCGAGTTCGATCTCCACGAAGTCACGTCCCGTCACATCCTGGCCGGGAGCCACGGTGAGCGGTGTGATATTGCCGATGAGGTCGAGGTTGCCGCCGTCCGCGTCGGAAACGCTCGCGTAACCGGATGGCTGGGTCTCGGCAACCTGATAGCTTCGTGGCATCAGGTTGGCAAACAGATAGGAACCGTCCACCGCAGTGATGGTGGTGACGGCCTGCACGCCGGGTGTGATCGGATCGCCGTCCACCGGATTACCGGAGCCATCTAACAATTTAATCGTGACCCCCGCGAACGGTGCGTCGCCGCTGCCGTCGTTGTTGGTGTCCTTGCGCACCGTACCGGCGATGGAACCAAACTGGATATCGATGAAGTTGTTGCCGCTGTCTTCGACGCCGGCGGCGACGGTGATGGGACGGATTTCGTCGGGATTCCCCCCGTCCTTGTCGGACACGCTGCCGTAGCCTGTGGGTTGGGATTCCTTCACGCCGTATGTGCCTGGAATCACATTGGCAAAGGTGTAACTGCCTGCGGTGTCGGTGATTTGCGTGATCGGTTGGACGCCTGCGGTGTTGGGATCGCCATCCACCGGATTGCCATCGGCATCCACGAGGGTGACGTGCACATTGGGCAGCGGTGCGTCACCACTGCCGTTGTTGTCGGTGTCCGCCAACACGTATCCACTGATGGATCCGGTCAGCAGGATGCCGAAGTTCGCGTTGCCCACGCTGGTGGTGACCACGGACACCGCGAGGATGCCGTTAGGTGTGCCGTCGTCGCCGACGCCAGCACCCAGGTTTTCACCGGTGTGGACCCAGCCGGACGGAAGTGCCGCCGCCGGAGCCGCCGCACCCACCGTGCCCTGCGTGGTGGAAAGCACCACGGTGT
>CAYWLC010000014.1:21522-30697 GCA_964458895.1 uncultured Luteolibacter sp.
TGCGTGGTGGAAAGCACCACGGTGTAACTGCTGTTAGGCACCACCGTGCCGAAGCTGTAGGTGCCGCCTGCGGACACCGCAACGACCTGCGCCACGTTGTTGGAGCCATCGACCAGGTTGGCATACAAGGTGCCACCCACGTTGGTGCCAGTGCCGTTGACCGTGTTGTCGGTCAGGCCGTTGGCGTCGTCGAAGACATTACCCGCGATGCCCACTGCTGTGAACGGCATGCTCACCGTGGCCGGGGCCGAGGTCTTGCCCGCCGCGTCGGTCACTGAATACGTGAAGCTCACCGTCAGGCTGCCGTCGTTCGGATCGATTGTCAGCAGGGTCGGATTGAAGCTCGGGATGCTCTGGCCAAGCGTCACCGCCACACCATTGTAATAAAGTGTTCCGTTAGACGGCAGGGTGTCGATGACCACCGTGCTCGTCGTCACATCCTCGGGGTCGGTGCCGCCCAGTGTGGGCACCGTCACCGTGTTAGAACCACCCGGGTTGGGTTGCGAGGAGGCCGTGATCGGACCATTTGCCGTCGGCGGTTGTTCGATGCCGAAGTTCGCGTTGCCCACGCTGGTGGTGACCACCGTAACCGCGAGGATGCCGTTAGGTGTGCCGTCGTCGCCGACGCCCGCACCAAGGTTTTCACCGGTGTGGACCCAGCCGGACGGAAGTGCTGCCGCCGGAGCCGCCGCACCCACCGTGCCCTGCGTGGTGGAAAGCACCACGGTGTAACTGCTGTTAGGCACCACCGTGCCGAAGCTGTAGGTGCCGCCTGCGGACACCGCAACGACCTGCGCCACGTTGTTGGAGCCATCGACCAGGTTGGCATACAAGGTGCCACCCACGTTGGTGCCAGTGCCGTTGACCGTGTTGTCGGTCAGGCCGTTGGCGTCGTCGAAGACATTACCCGCGATGCCCACTGCTGTGAACGGCATGCTCACCGTGGCCGGGGCCGAGGTCTTGCCCGCCGCGTCGGTCACTGAATACGTGAAGCTCACCGTCAGGCTGCCGTCGTTCGGATCGATTGTCAGCAAGGTCGGGTTGAAACTCGCGATGCTTTGGCCAAGCGTCACCGCCACGCCGTTGTAATAAAGTATTCCGTTAGAAGGAAGCGTCTCGATGACCACCGTAGTCGTCGTCACATCCTCGGGGTCGGTGCCGCCCAGCGCGGGCACCGGCACCTTGTTGGTGCCGCCCGGGTTGAGCTTCGAAGTGTCAGTGACGGCCGTGGCTGTAGGAGTCCGATCGATGCCGAAATTGACATTGGTGACATTGCTGACTGCAACTGACACCGCAAGGATGCCGTCCGGCGTGCCGTCACTACCGGCACCTGCGCCGATATTCTCGCCGGTATTGACAAACCCAGAAGGAGTGACCGCTGGCGGAGCCAGACTGCCAATCAGGCCCTGGTTCGTACTCAACATCACCGAATAACTCGAATTCGGGGCCACTTTGCTGAAGCTGTAACTGCCGTCCACTGCAACCAAGGCTGATTGCACAACCTTGTTGGATCCATCGATCAGATTCACATAGAGTGTACCGCCCGCGTTGATCCCGATACCATCCACCGTATTGGCCGGTGAACCTAACAGACCGTTGGCATCATTGAACACATTGCCTGCAATTCCGATATCGGTGAAGGGCATGGTCACCGTGGCGGCCGCCGATTCCATTCCAGCCGCATCCTTCACCGCATAGGTGAAAGTGACGGTCACATTGCCATCGATCGGATCCACTGCCAGCAAGGCCGGATTGTAACTTGAGATGGTCTGACCCAAGGTCACCACGGACCCATTGTAATAGAGCGTGCCACTGGCGGGCAGCGTCTTGATCACAAATGTTGTCACAGAAGCATCTTCCGGATCGGTGCCGTTCAAGGCAGGCACCAATACCTTGGTATTGCTTCCGGGGTTGAGTTGGGCCGGGGCGCTCACCGCATTGGCGGTCGGTTTGCGTTCAATGCCGAAGTTGACGTTCGCCACACTGGTGGTTCCAACGGTCACGGCAAGGATGCCATTCACCGTGCCATCGTTACCGGCACCGGTTCCCAAGAACTCGCCGGTGTTGACATATCCGGACGGCAATGCCGCTGCCGGAGACGCGGAGCCAACCGTGCCTGCCGTGGTGCTCAACACCACGGTATAAGAGCCTGCCGCAACCGTGCTCGGGAAGACATAAGAGCCATTCGCAGCCACCGCGATGACTTGTGAGACATTATTGCTGCCATTGATCAGGTTCGCATAAAGCGTGCCGCCCGCGTTGGTGCCAACGCCGTCCACCGTGTTGACCGGCGCTCCTAACAACCCGTTGGCATCGTCATAGACATTGCCGCTGACACTGATGCCGGTGAACGGCATCGTCACCGTGGCCACCGGCGAGTTCTTGCCCGCAGCATCGGTCACCGCATAGGTGAAGCTCACCGTAACACTGCCATTGTCCGGATTAACCGTCAGCAGCGATGGGTTGAACGAAGGAATGCTTTGGCCAAGCGTCACCGCAGTGCCATTGTAAAACAGCGCGCCGCTGGTAGGCAGCGTGCTGATGACCACCGTGGTGGTCGTGCCATCTTCGGGGTCGGTGCCGCTGAGTGCCGGAACCGCGACCCGGGTCGAGCCGCCCGGGTTGGGTTGGGGAGGAGCACTCACGGTGGTGGCCGCAGGCAGGCGGTCGATGCCAAAATTCGCGTTGGCCACGCTCACATTGGTCACGGACAGCGCGAGGATGCCGTTGACCGTGCCGTCACTGCCGGTGCCGGTCCCCACAAACTCGCCGGTATTGGCCCAGCCGGACGGCAGTGCGGCCGCAGGTGCCGCGTTGCCAACCGTGCCCGCGGTGGTGCTCAGCACGACCGTATAATTGCGCGCGGTGCCACTGGAAACCACCGATCCGAAACTATAACTTCCGTCCGAGGCGACCGCCACGACTTCCGCTACATTGTTAGAAGAGTTCACCAGGTTGGCATACAACAAGCCGCCCGCATGGGTGCCGGTGCCGTCCACCGTGTTGACGGGTGTGCCTAACAACCCATTGGCATCGTCATACACATTGCCGCCGAGGCTGATATTGCCCGCTGGTGCGGTGAAGGTCATGGTCACGGTTGCGGCCGTGGAGGATTCCACGCCCGCTGCGTCCACCACGGAATAGGTGAACACCACTGTTGCAGCCCCGTTGGAGAGCGGGTCAACCGTCAGAAGGGCGGAATCATAATTCGGGATCGTCTGGCCGACAGTGACGGCAACACCGTTGTAATAGAGTGTGCCATTGGTTGGCAGGGTTTTGATGATCATGGTGGTCACCGGACTGCCTTCCGGATCGGTGCCGCTGAGTGTGGGCACGGTCACCTGGATTGTGCCGCCGGGATTGGGACCCGATGATGAGACGGCATTGGGAACCGGCCGCTGGTCGATGCCGAAATTCGCATTGCTGACGTCACTGGCTCCCACACTGACCGTGAGGATGCCGTTCACCGCGCCATCGCTGCCGGTGCCGGTTCCGAGGAATTCACCGGTGTTGACCCAACTGGTGGGCAGACTTGCAACCGGGGCGGCCGCGCCGACGGTGCCCAAGGTCGTGCTCAGCACCACCGTGTAACTGTTAGGGGTGACATTCGGGAAGGTATAAGTTCCGCCCGCTGCGACTGCCACTGACTTGACCACCACGTTGCTGCTGTTGACCAGGTTGGCAAACAACAATCCGCCCGCGTTGGTGCCTGCGCCGTCCACCGTGTTGACCGGTGTGCCGGACAATCCGTTGGCGTCGTCAAAGACATTGCCGCTGAGGCTTGGATATTGATAACCGAAGTTGGCGGTCGTGTTGTCCAGGGCCGCATGGGTCAGGGTGACGGAGGTCTTGCTATCCTTGGTGCCATCCGGATCAACCACCGGCTTGTTGAGATAGGAGGGCAGCGTGGAGGTATCGACCACCACGGTGTAGGTGCTGCCCGCCGTGGCTGCGGCATCGAGATTGTAGAGTTGATAGGTGCCGGAGGAATCGGTGACCGAGAACGGCTCACCCGGATCGCGCACGCCGTTGTTGTTCAGATCCGCGAACGCGGTCACATTGGCAATCCCCTCGCCGCTGTCCGCGAGGCCGTTGTTGTTCTTATCCTGGAAAATGGTGGTGCCGATGCTTCCCGCAAGGGTGGTGAGCGATGCGGTGCTGTTGACGGGTGTGAGAGAATTTCCGTTCGCATCCACCGCATAAGAAATGTCCGCAGTGTTGTCCGCAGGGGACGCCGCGCCCGTGACGAGCATGGTGACATCAATGGTCCTGGTCGCGTTGGCCGCCAGCGGACCCAGGTTGTCCCACAGCAGCGAGCCGCTACCGCTCGAGTTCGGCGCGACCGTGGCCGACACGAACTGGAATGTATGGCCGCTGAAATTATCTGAAAGCGGCAGCGAGGTGATGGTGGTGGTACCGACATTTTGAACCACCAGACGGAATGTCACGTTGTCGCCCTTGTAGGCCGGGCCGCTGGCCGGAACTAGCAGAGTTTTAGTGACCGTGACTTGGGGTTTGTCGATTGGCAGATTGACTGTTGAGGGACCGGATGAGGCCGTGCCGCCGGCCGAGGCCGAGTTGGCGGCAGTTCCTGAGGCGGTGGCGGTGAAATTGACCTGGATGTTAAGGATTTGTCCCACCGCCAGTGGTCCGACGTTGGCCCAGCTCAAGGTGCCCGTGCCAGTCGAACTGGGGGTGATGCTTGCTCCCTCGAAGTGCAGTCTGGCGCCGTCAAAACTATCAGAAACCGAAACCGTGGGCAGTGCGGAGGTGCCGGTGTTGGCGACCTGGATGTTATAGACAACCGCGCCGTTGATGAGGGCGCGACCCGAGGACGGACTCACCAGCGATTTGTAGATGCTCACGCTGGTGGAGGAGGCCGTGGTGATCACCGCGTTGGCGGATGAAGTGTCAGTGGAATCTGACACATCCACATAGGACGCCAGAAGACTGGCTCCCGGAACAATGTTGAGGGCGTTGTCGCCTTGCGTGACCGTTCCCGTGTTGACGGTGATCGGACCGCTGCGGAAGATGCCGGTATCCGGCCCTGTTTCTGTTAGAACGAGGGTTTCACTGTCACCGGTGCTGGTGGTGACCACCACGGTGACCGTCTGGATGGTCAGGGGATTGGTGTTATTGTCCAAATCGATCACCTGCACATACGCGGGTCCGCTGGTGGTATAACTGGTGACCGTATTGCCGGATGGATCGGTAAAGGTGGTGGTGCTCGGCGTGCCGAGGTCCTGCTGGGAAACCTCGAGTGGCGTGGTGGCGGTGGCATTGATCCCTTCGGTGCCTTCGTTGGCTTTCACCGTGATCGAGTAGCCGCCGAGTCCCGGGCCCGAGGTCCACGGGTATTCGAAGGTCTTGCTGCTTCCGGTGCTAGCCACAAAGGATGTTAGATTCACCGTCGAAGCTCCGCCTAACGGATTGGTGATGGTAACGTCGAGGCTGGTGATGTCATAGGCACCGAAAGGATCGCTGGCGGTGGCGCGGATGTATGCGGTCTGGCCATTGTTCACGCTGGTGACCTGCGTGCCGCCCGGATAGGGAGCGTCATAAATGCCATAAGAATCCACGGTGATGACCGTGGTGGTCGGCAGGCTGATGGCGGATGGTTTGGCGGCACTGTCATAGTCGAGACTGAAGGACACCCCGCTTTGGTTGTTGGTGAAAACCACGGAAATGACATCGGTTGGGGCGAAGCTTATCGGGCTGCCGAGGGCCGGGAAGCCGAAGGTGAGCAAGCCGCCGGATGCGGTTGCGCTGCTGCTGGTGGCGATGGCGGTGCCGTTCTTTCTGAGCACGGCACTGATATTCGGACTGCCGGGCATGCTGCCACTGCTAACCGAGTAGTAGGCGTTCACGGTGGGAGCCGCAGCCAGGCTGAAGGCGGACGCAAAGGCCGGACTCTGGGTGAAGGTGGCGCTGCTGCCTCCCGAAGATATGCTCTGCTGGCTGCCGAAGGTCACAAACGTGTTGTTCATCGAGCTGTATTGCGCCGAAATCCAGTTGGCGCTCCGCACCACCGAGGAAATGCGCATTTCGTCCAGCCTGCCGTTTAACAGATTCTGGGTCGTGCTGCGGGCCCCGATATAGTTGCCAACGAAACCGAGATTTACCCCGGAAGCGGCGGTGCTGGAGGCGGCACCGTTGAGGAAGAGCGTATCGGTAGTGCCGTTCCGGATCCAAACGAAGTGGTACCACTGCCCGGTGCTGACGGAAACGGCAGCGGTAGGATTGATGCTACTCGCACCCGACGTGTTGGGCGCCACTTCGAGCTTTCCGTTATAATAATATAACTCGAAGGACGTGCCCCCACTATTATACTGTTGGAAAATCCGATCATAGTTGGCCACTCCCGCGTCCAAATAAATCCACGATTCCAATGTCCAGGTTGTGCTGCCGGTGGGCACGATATAGCCCGAGGGCAGGGTGGCATAGGAACTGCCCGTGTAAGTGTCGCCGCCAGCCACCTGGCCGGTGGCATTGAGTGTCACGCCGGTGGGTGTTCCACCCCAGCTATTACCAGTCGAATCGGCAATCGTGGATCCAGATGTTTCGTTCATGTGCCAGACCGCCCGGTAGCCGTTCCAAACCGCAGTGGCACTCTGGCCGTCGGTCGCAGTCGGATTGCCATATTGCATCCAAATGCTGTCGGTCGTCGAGGATGCGTCAATCTGAGGGACCTTCACCCATAGGAACGCTTCCTGGCCAGCGGAGTTCCATGACTCGATCTGGTAGCTCAGGGCCGTAGTCCCGTCTGAATCATAGAAGCGGATGTCTTGCCCGTTGCTCTGCGCCTTGGTAAAATCGAAGTTGGTGCTGGTTAGATGGACAAGGACCGGGAAGTTCACCAGGTTTTCGGCCCGACTGCCGTTGTTGCACGTGAGCTGCTTCTTATACTGCCAGCCGCCCGCCCCGGACAGGGTGATGGTAGTGGCGGTGGTCACATCGCCGGTAGCCACCGGATCGATGCGGTCAAGGGCCTGGCTCGGATCACTCAGATAGAGTTTTTTGACCGGGGTGGACGCGATGATGGAGGCATTGGCGGAGCAGCTGAGGCCGGTGACGGAGTTGGTGTAACTCGCAACCAAGCCGTTGCCGGCCAGTGCGTAGAGTGTGGCATCCTGTGCCCCCGAGCCCGAGGTGGTGGACGAGGGCAGCGGCGCGGTGCTGGTGAAGATTCCGGTATTGACCCCAGTCTCTGTTAGAACCACTGTTTCCAAGTCTCCGGTGGTGGGGTTGCTCACCAGCACGGACACCGTCTGGAGGGTGGTTGCGCTGGTGTTCGCTGCGGCGTCGGTGAGTTTCAGATAAACCCCGCCGTTGGCCGGATAGGTGGTGACCGTGGCCCCGCCCGCATCGGTGAACGTGACGGTGGGTGGCGTCACGGCCGAATCCACGGTTGTGGTCGTGGTGGACGTGAATGACTGGCCTCCGGCCGAGGTGCTAACCACGTTGGTGATGGTCGTAGCACCCGGATTGATGGTGACCCGGAATTTGACCTCGCTAAAGGAGCCTGGGGGAATCGTATCCAGCATATACCCGGCTTCATCGACCGGGAAGGAGGTCGATGGCAGCAGGTTGTCGTTGGCCGCCAGGCCGTTGACGATGGTGGATCCGAGCACATAGGTGACGCTGGTTGGCAGAGCGTCGAGCACGATGGTGTTGTCGAGATCGAACACACCTTCGTTAGAAACCCGGATGGTGTATTCCAGTGTGTCGCCCACGTCGTTCTGGCCGTTGCCATTGACATCAATGGCGAGTTCGGCGGTCTTGATCACTGCCGGTTGGGGAAACGGCACGATGGTGGTGCCGAGGTCCAAGTAGGGACTGGCCGGTCCTGCTTTCGATGGATCCTCACCCCATGCGGAGGCAACGCGGGTGCCGTCCGTGGTGAAAATCCGCGAACCGGTCATGTCGTTATCCGCGGAGTCGTAGATGCGCAGCGTCTGCCATTTGGTGGCCGTATAGGAAACGTCATATTTGGAGCCATTGGGGGCCGTATTGGCACCGGTTGCCAGGTTGCCGGAGTAATTGACATAGACGGTGGTGTTCGCGGTGGGCGTGACCCACACCGGGCTGCCGTTGGCATTCGGTTTGGTATTGGTTCCGGTGGTGTCGGAACCCGGACCCCACGGCACGATGATGCCGGTGGTTAGATAGTTCTCGGGCAGCAGCGCGTATCCCCAGTCGTGCGTTTGGTTAGAACCCGAGGCCGCCCCGCTGTCATTCGTGCCGACGCCGTAAAAGATCTCGCCGGCGGCGGTGTAGAAGTGCCCGCCGGAATTCATCGGCATAGCGAACTGATAGTTGCCGTTGGCCGGCACGCTGAATGTTCCGCTGCCGACGGAGGTCTCGTAGGACACCGTGATGGCGGCCGCATTCGGGTTGTAGAGGAAGACATTGTGGGTTTCCGAGGCCAGCGTGGTGCCGACCGGCGCATAATAACTCGCACCCCAGAGGCTGGTCGGGCGAATGGCGAAGGTGCGGCTTTCGTAGGTGGAGCCGATGTCGCCTGTCAGTTCCTGCACCTGGACCGGTTTGGTGGCCGTGATCGAGGCCCCGGCCTTGATCCCGCCATTGACGAACATCGCCTCCCCGAGGTTGAGAACCTTGGTGACATCAACCGTGCCATTGCCATCGACATCCACCTGGACGGTCGTGTTGTCCTGGGAGGCCATGATATGCAGGGAAGAGTATTCGAACAATTGCGCGGTGGCGGCGGTGCTGGTTCCCACAGGAATTTTGAACGCCGTGCCGTATTTCAAGGTATCGTAAACTTCCGTGGCGGAGCAGAGCACGGTGCCCGGCACGGTGGCCCATGCGGCGCGGGTCACGGCAATGGCGGACGTTGAAGCGATGCGGTCGCGGCCGTCGTAAGCCAGAGTGGCGGCACTGCGCGGCAGATTGACGGCGTTCTGCAACTTGATCACCGCCCCGGCGGGAAGGATGTTGCTCGGGTAACCGGGTGGCTGCCCGTGCGCCGGATTGCCATCACCCCAGATTTGAGTGCTGGATTGGACTGGATTGGCCAAATCCGCCTCATATCCGTCTTCCCAGTGGTCGAAGACAATGATGGTCCCTGCCGTCGGGACCACAATCGAGACCGTCGATTTGAGCGGGGCCCCGAAATTCGGGCCAGGGGCTAAGCTATGATTGTGGTGAGTGG
>CAYWLC010000015.1:0-29913 GCA_964458895.1 uncultured Luteolibacter sp.
CTCGATCATCTCGATCGTTTCTAAAATCTCGTCCGACGAAATGGTCATAAAATTGCTTGTTGAACTTTGCGAAGTCCGGCGTGCGGCGCTCCCGGAACGGGATCAAATCCGGTGCATGAACTTGAAAATATCCTCGTGCTGGGCGTGGATTTTCAGCCCGAGCTCCCCGCCTTTTTTCTCGAGCAAGCGTTTGAGTTCGGCAAAATCAACCGTCGTCATTTTCATGTCTGTCAGCATCGTCATGGCGAAGACGTCGCCGCCCATGACTTTTTGGTTGATGTCGAGAATGTTGACGTCTTGCCCGGCCAGGAGCGTGGCCACGTCCGCAACAATTCCAATCCGATCCGGCCCGATCACTGTCACGACAACCCTTGATTCACTCATAAGATTGACCCTTTGAGAACAGGATTGGGATCCGAGCTGGCTTTCACCGGGTGATCTTGTAAACCGTGTCACGTCCGGTCAAGGGGATTGTTGAGGTTTTACAGACGGCAGCGGCAGCAGGATTGCGACCCCTGAATTCCTCAGTATTTCCTAATAACTCAACACGACCAACTGATGGCAGCTGAACGTGTCAACAGTCACCTGAACGGCATCCTCGGTTATGGCGAAAGGAATTTCCTCTCCCTGGGGCTCGAGGCGCACACAGGTGATTTTTTCCTTGGTCCGGATCGAAAAAGTCGTGTCATGCAGGGGCAGGAGATCTTCGATGACTTCGATCGGTTTCATCCACCCGGTCACGCCGGGCCCGGCCATTTCCGGGCTGCACCCCCGGAGGCTGGGCGTCGCAAAGAGAAGGTGGACAATGAACCGCTTTGCCGATTCCTGCCGGGTCACAAACAACCGGGCGGACGCGGGCAGGTTGCTTTCGATTGTGATGTTGCCCGCCAAGAGTTGCCGGATGACCCTCGCCACAAACTCACGGTAGGCAACCGCGCCATATGCGCAGTAAATCGTGAAGATCGGATAACTGATGTAGGCGATGTTTTCCGTGATGACGCCCGCCGGAAATCGCTCGCCGTCCGGGTTGTTGGGCGCGTGCTGGTGGGAGCAGAAATGGCGGAAATGGCGGTTGAAATACGGTGGCTGGATTTCGCCGAGCGGAGAACCGGACGTCAGCTCCAACTTGCGCGCATTCTTGTACATGACCAGCGGCGACCCCAGGAAATCGGCCCGGTATTGCGGAAGCGCACAGAGATACGAGGGATTGAACTCGTGCTCGCCGAGATCGTTGGCCCCAATATCCAGAGCAAAGCCGTCGCCGTCCTTGTTCAGCCCGCTTTGACCGCTGAGAAGCAGCTTGCCACCCTGCGCAAGGTATTGGTTCAGGCGCGCGGCAAGCGACTCATCCAGCCGGATGTCATCCGGCAGGATCAGAAGTTTGTATTTTGAAAAATCACTGTCGAGATCAAGAACATCAAAGAGAAAATGAGATTCGAGAAGCAGGCGACCGGCCCCGGTATCGACCGGATTCTCCTTCTGCTCGCGCTTTGTCACAGCCGCGCTGGCAAGGAGACCGATGTCGGAGACATGGGCGGCATTCACGCACCAGGGCTCTTTCTGTTCCACTTCGCGGTAGGCCTCGCCAATGATGCGGCAGGTTGTCTCGTCCAACTCCCCAAGAGGATGGAGTTGGTCGCCCACGCTGCACTTCGCGCCGTTGGCAATCATGGCAGCGCATTCATAGCGCAGGGCATTCGGATGTTTATACCCGCCGAACTCACCCCAGGATGTGTGAAACTTCCCTGTCATCCCGAGAAAATCATGACCCGTGGTCCTGGCAAAAGCGGCTGACATCGGAAAGTGATCGTAGCCCCATCCCCCGGTGGGGAGGCTTTCGAGCTCGAGGTGGCTGAAGTACTTCAGCAGGTTACGCTCCCCGACTGAGACATGACCGCTGTTGTGCATGATCGGCATGTCGGGCCGTCCCGAGCGGGCGGCCTCGGTCGTGCGCCGGTAGTATTCCAGCAGCACCCGTTTGCTCCAGGCCATGCGGTCCGCTGCGATTTCGGCTTTCAAGCTGGCCTCGGCCATGCCGTCAAGGCACCAGCGACACACGCAGGGCGATTGGCGGATGATGTCGAGGAAGATCCCATCACAATCTGGAAAGAGCCGCACCACCTCGCGAATCTGCTCGCATAAAAGATCGAGGTAGGGGGTGTTGAAACACAGGGTGTGGAAACCGGCTTCCACCGGGCTTTTCCCCCAACTGGTGTAACGCCCTTCAAAATCCACTTCCCGCCATTCGGGATGGTTGTAGGCGGCCCAGTTATTGATGCCGGCCGTCAGGTAAATGGGCACATTCACATCGATCTCCTTGCAGGCGTCGAACTGGGCGCGCAGGAGGTCGAATGAAAGGTTCGGATGTCTCTGGCCAACCGCCGTGTCATAATACGACCAGCCGTGGTGGCAGGTGGCGAAGCAGGTGATGGAATCGATGTGCGCCAGCTTGAGCCTCTCCTGCCAGGTGCGCTTGTCGAATGCCGAACCGATTTTGAAAATCTTCGGCGACGTGTGAAAATCGAGGTGAACCTGCCGGAAGCGGAGGGAATGTTTCACGGTGTATTTTCCTGGTTTTTCACCGGCACTTCAATTTTCTGGAAGCGGTTGTCGCCGGCCTTGGCCTCGGTAAGGGTTTGAATTCGGGCCCGGCGGATCAATGTCTCCCAGACGACCTTCCTGTTCTCATCAAGGACGCTGAGCCGGAAGGGCAATAGGCGCGTGGTGCAGTCCTCGCCTTCGGGGAACCGGTTCCAGACCACGATCTTTTCGATGCTGCCGGTCTTCGGCAGCGAGATCTCCGCCCAGGGGGCGACCTCCCCCCAAGTATGTGCCATGCCGCCCGTTTCCGATGCCTTGCCCGAAGTATTACCGTCGATCAGGTTTGCAGCTGGATGCCTCCCGTTCTGCGAAGACATGCGCGCCTTGCCCTCGAGGGCGATGTTCCTGTCGCCGCTGAAGACCTGGAGTTCGCCGATGTTCAGCAAGCGCATCTGTCCGACTAGCACGAGCCGCACGGAATAGGTTTTCTGCGGGTCAAGCTTCAGGCCGTTATCCGCCTCAGCGGCGTAAGCCATCATTGCGCACAGCACCAGTGCCGACGGGGTAATCCAACGTTTTTTCATTTCGCACCTCCCTGATTTTTTTTGGTATTCATGATTTCTTTCGTGAGACGGCCCCGTTCGGCCTCGATGACATCCGGATCCATCGTGTGAGAGCGGAGGTGACGGACCACTGTGACGGGAACCTCGGCTCGTTTCCTCCCCTCGGGGCCGGATGCGCGCAAAATCGCATAGAGGTCGTAGTCCTCCAGACCGTCCCGGATCATCTCCATGCGGATGGTCGGGATCGGGCCATCCTCACCGGCGGCGATCAGGATTCCCTGCCCGTTGTAGCGGTCTGGCCAACTGATGCCGTTCGGGTTCCATTCCACATAGGGAAGCTTCGCAGTATCCGCAGGCAGACCGTTGCTGCCCCAGTAATTCAAAGCGTAATAGAGGAAGCCCTGCACATGGTACTTGGCCGACAGCGATCCCATCAGGAGGCGCGGCTCGGTCGGCGATGGCTCAAGGTCGAAATTTGGCTCCGGCGGCGGACTGCAGTTGCAGACATACCACCAGATTTTGCGGCCGTTGAAGATCGCTTGCTGCGTGTTCTTGATCCCCTGGGGGTCGGCGAAGGTGCCGCTGATTGGGCACCACCCATCCACGCTCTTGGCTCCGGGCATGAGAGCTCCCCGGCAGTTCTGATAGGCGGTGGCGGTGGTCAGGAACGGAATGGCGGGAAAATGCTTCTTGAGCGTGGCCGTGGTCTCGAACAGCCGCTTCAAGCTCGGCTCGTCCTGCACCTCGTCGAATCCGTAGAAGTAGCACAGCTTCCGGACGCCCGCCATGTCGACCACCTTCAGGTATTCTTTGATCTCCGCAATGCGGGCGTTGAGGTCAGGGTTGGTGCCGGGGTAATGCACCGGGTTGGCGGGAAACTGGCCGAGGCAGATGCCGGTCAGCCCCATGTCGGCCAGCTCGCGCAGGCGCTTGGCGTCCCAATGCTTCGGAGGCCTGACTCGATAGATGTTGTTGGCATCCATGCGGTATTCGCCCACCAGCATGTTTTCGAACTTGGTCCGCATCTCGCCGACCTTCTCCTTGGGATAGATCTTCGGAAAACCATGTCCATTTCCGGTGGGATCGTCCTGAAGGGCATATGCCTGCTTCAGGCAGGGGGTGGTCGGCAGGGCGAAGGGCCAGACCTCCATCCGGACTCCAACACTCTGGGGTTTGGCCCCGCTGGCCTCGACCGTCACCGATCCCTCGTAGGCACCCGGCGCGGCATTCTTCGGCACCCGGACCTTGACCCATAGATTCAGGTTCTGGCCGAGAGGAACATTCTTCACCGACTTCGCATCCACGAGCAGATCCGGATACCAGCCGCCCCGTGCATTGAGTTCGTATTGCACGGGATCGCAATACACATAGCCCACGACCCGCACCGAAACGGGCAGCTCCTGCCCCGCATCATTGACCGGCGCCTTGACCTTCCAGGTGATGTCAGAGAGATCTCCTTGAAACGGCACCACGACGAGCTGAAAGCTCTCGCTTTCGTTGCGCGCCGCCTTCATTTGATAGACGGACTCGAAGCGCGGCCTGTAGCGATGCCCCTCCAGAAACACATGCCGCATCGGGCTCTCCACGCCCAAGACGAATCGATCCGCCCCCGTGGTGTGACCATGCGCTTTCGCGCGAGCGACCGCTTGGGAGGTGCGAGCCGGCTCCTCCTTCGCCCGTTTCACAAAAGTGAAATCATCGAGGTAGAGCGAAAAGGGCTCCTCGGTTGGAACGGCGGTGAGATTGAAACTGGTCAGCTTGTCAGCGCTGCCGCCGCAGGCTTCAAACAACTGGCCGATTGAGATCTCCACGGGTGTCACGGAGTTGGCCGGCAACTGGAACGGAATTCCGTTCACGGACATGCTCAGATAGCGATCATTAGGATTCTTGAGCTTGAAGGTGATGAAGTCGTATTGCCCGCTGGCAAGCAGTTCGAAGAATTGCCTCACCTTGGGATCCCCCGCTTGAGAGGCGTCTGCTTTCGGCTTCTTCAACATGATCGCGGTCCAATTCGGCCAGGTCGGATGAAAGGTCACCTTCAGCGAAGACTTGCCGCCAGAGGCCCACTCATCGGATTGCGCCGAGGCCAGAAGCTTCGGGTGGTTGAATGTCCAAGCTTTGACCTCGGCGGGATCCTCAAAGGTAAAAAGTGCCTCCTGCCTCTCGGGCGGCGGAATCGCGATGGGCGCGACGGGCGCGACGGGCGCGACGGGTGCGGCGGGTGCGGCGGGTGCGGCGGGTGCGACGGGTGCGACGGGTGCGACGGGTGCGGCGGGTGCGACGGGTGCGACGGGTGCGACGGGTGCGGCGGGCGCGGCGGCGCGTGGCTTACATCCCGAAACAACCAGCAAGCCGCAAAGGGCCGTTGTCCAGAGGTGGAATTTGATTTTATGCAATTTCATGATGAGTTCGTATGAGGGGTTGATTTTTCCTGGATTCACTATTCCCGGATAAAGACGACGCGGTCGACGTAGATGGCATTCATCACGTCCGGGTTGTCGATGGGCCCGGCCCAGACCCCGACTTTTTCCGAATCCTGGTCAAAGTCGATAGTCCCCACTTCGATCGGCGTGTATCCCTTGGGGTCGAGCTGTTCGATCTTCAAGGTCTTGGTCACACACATGGCCGGCACCTTGTAGCTGTGGATCCCCACCTGCATCGCGTCACCCTGCGCCGCCTTGGCATCGGCGCGCACATAGGAAATGACCCGCCACTTTCCGCTCAGCCCGGTCATGCGGCACACGGTCCGCAGAAACTTCTCGTGAACCTGGATATTCCAGTCCTTGTGGTTGCAGGAAGTCCGCATCGCCTTGCCATTGGACGCGAGCGGGTCGTCGACGATCTTCGCATCCCTGCCTGTGGGGCTGAGTCGATCCTCCTGCAGATGCAGGCGGTCGGCGGCTGGCACCTTGTCGTACGGTGGCGGCAAAGATTCGCCGCCCAGCGAGGTAAGTGCCGCCTCCATGGTGTTCAACTGCTCGCCCATCGTCCCGTAGCCCCATTGCTCGCAGTCATGGGTGGAGTTGAAGCGGGCGTTGTCCTTGCGAAACGCGGCCAGTGCCTTCAGTGCCGACTCCGGCCCGAGGAACGGCTGGCCAGAGCGGTTGGCCTGCTCGCGGTATTGCCGCCAGTTGACCAGCCATTGGTAATCCAGCGTGAGCCGGATGCGCGCCACGCGCTCCTCCAGGACGGGGTCGTTGGCGGCCTTGGTGCGCGCCTCGTCTAAAAATTGCGTCGCCGTGTTCATCGCCGCCAGATCGAGCCAGTCATCCCCTCCCTTGAAGCCGCCCTTGACCGCATCCCCGCACGCGACGATATGATCCAGGTAGGCCATGACGGGCTTGGCGGCCACGCCGTAATAGCCATTCACGAAATCCGCGATCAGGGCGTCGGAGTCCCGCGACGGATCCCAGAGCATATGGGAGATGACCCACGACTTGAGTTCATCGCAATCGCTGACACTGTTGAAGGCATTCCCCTGTTCGAAGACCCCGGACGCGCCGTTCGCGGCAATCGTCTTGATGTTGGGCCCCAGATGCCGCAGGTTCGGCCACGGGTTGACCAGGTTCCCGAAGTTGACCGTGTAGTCCCAAATAAAAACCTTTGGCGCAATCGGTTTCCACGCTTCCCATTTGCTCATGAAGTCGGTGTCCCTGGAGAGGCGCTGGGACGTGATGGGCGTGCAGAGGATGATGCCCAGATTCGCGCGCGGCCGGGTGATCTTCGGCGGCTTGGTGGTGTAGTGGTAGGCATCCATCCACAGCTGGATGCCTGGACGGTGCTCCTCCAGCTTCTCGGCCAGAAAGTTCAGGAACCGCATCTGGGAACCCATGGGGGATCCTTCTTCGGCATCGACCGCCGCGCACTTGGCGCATTGGCAGTAGTGCGGGTTGTCGTTGTGCATGATCACGAAATTCCGGTAATTCGGCAGACCGTCGACCCATTTGATGGCGCGTTTGAGATATTCGGCGCGCATCTCCTCGTTCGACAGGCAGAGCTGAGCCAGATGCAAGGCACCGGCCTGCCGCCCCCCGTTGATCTCGCAGAACCATTCGGGATGCGTCTTGCTGAACTCGTCGATGCTGATGAAGTAATTGGACTCATGGAACACGCGCTGGTCCAGGCCCTGCTGTTCCATGGAGATCATTCTCAGGCTGCCGCCCCAGGTTTCCGGGATGGTGCCGATGGCCAAGCCATTGTTCTTGCAGCGTGCGGAGAAGCGGAGCCGCTCATCCTGTCCTTTGGTGTTCTTGAGGTGCTGGGTCTGCAGGATGGTGCCGTTGAATACCTGGCTGTGGGTGTCGCGATAGGAGAACTGAGGCTGATAGACGGTATTGAGCGGCGGCACGGTGAGATCCGCATTCTTCGGCACCGTCTCGTCGTAGGGCGTCCACCAGCGGACCCCGCAGGTATCTTCGAGAAATGTGTTCGCCGCGTAGATCGTCCCGCGCGTCCCTTCGCCCGCGAAGAAGAAGTCCTTACCCTTCGTCTTCATGACAATGCTGTCGGGTTTGAGCTTCGCCACATCGATGTCCGGAAAGGATTGGGCAAAACGCTGGGTCAGGCCCACCGAGAGGACCGGTCCCGCTTTAGGAGCCGCGCTTTCCTTCATCACCGGAAATTTGGCCCCTGTGATTTCCCCGAGATACAAACCCAATTGCTCTGCTGCCGTCTGCTCATAGGGTTTTGCCTCGTCCGGAAGCACGATGACATATGCGGTGGTGCCTTTATGGGTGATCGTGACGGGCTTTTCCGGTGCCTCGCCCCGGGGCGAGTCGCCTGGGGAAACTCCCGGCAACAAAAACAAAATCAGCAGCAGTGGAATTGACCACCGCAGCATCAAGGCATCGTTTTGTTTGCTTTTCATTGGATTATTTTTGGGTGAGTTAGCTGCCGGACGCGGCAGCGTAGGGGCAGGAGCGATCACCGCCACGCCGTCCAATGGCATACATTCCCCAGTGGATGGAGATCTTGTTTGGTTTTCACCCTACTCCCGGATGAAAACCACGCGATCGACATAGATGGCACTCACATCGTTGGGATTTTCCAGCGGGCCGGCCCAGAGATCTGTATTCAGGAGGGCATCGGTGCCGAGGTCGAGGGTGCCGACTTCGATCGGGGTATAGGCATTCGGAGTGAGTTGCTCGATGGCGACCGTCTTCTGAGGCCGAACCTTGGGGTTGCCCCAACTGTAGATTCCCATCTGCATCGCCGGACCTTTGTCTGTTTTGGCGTCGGCGCGCACGAAGATCAGGCATTTCCATTTGCCTTCGACGCCTGAGACGCGATGCAGCGTCCGGAAGAACGTGCGCCAGACCTGGATGTTCCAGTCGCGATGCGTGGTGGGTGATTTCACCGCCTTGCCATTCGAGGCCAGAGGGTCCGCGACGATCTCCGCACCGGATGACAGATTGAGGAGGTTCTCCTGAATCTGGATCTGGTTTTCCAGCGGGACCTTGTCGTATGGCGGCGGGAGCGGCGCGCCTTGGGCCGAGGCGTCGAGCGCGGCCTGGATCGTGTCCAAATGCTGTCCCATGGTCCCGTATCCGTATTGCTCGCAGTTGTGCGTGGAGCCGAAGCGAGCCGTGGCGGCGCGGACAATTTCCATGGCTTTCTGCGGGGTTTCCGGTCCGAGAAACGGCAAGCCCTTGGTGTCGGCTTCCGTCCGGTATTGCCGCCACTCGAGCAGCCACTGGTGGTCGAGGGTGAACCGGATGCGCGCGATCTTTTCCTCCAGCGCCGAATCGCCTTTGGCCTTGGTCTGGGCGTCATCGAGCAATCGTGTGGCCTCGTTCATCGCTGCGAGGTCCAGGAAGGCAATCGCCGTTTCGCCCGGCTTCTTCGTCGTGGCACCTGTGCGGGCGATATGATCGAGATAGGCCATGACCGGCTGCGCCGACGCCCCGTAGTAGCCATTTACGAATTCCGAGATCAGGGTGTTTTCATCCAACGACGGATCCCAGAGCATGTGCGCGATCACCCAGGATTTCAGCTCGTCGCAGTCCGCGAGCGTATTGAAGACGTTCCCTTGTTCGAGAACCCCGATCGCCCCCTGTTTGGCGAAGGTTTTGATATTGGGACCGAGAAAGCGCAGGTTCGGATACGGGTTGACGAAGCTGCCGAAGTTGACCGTGTAGTCCCAGATCAGGATGCGCGATGTGATCGGCTTCCAGTCCTCCCATTTTTTCATGAACTCGGCATCGTCTGCGACAAGCTGGGACTGGATCGGCGTGCAGAGCATGATGATCAGGTTCTTCGCCGGCTTGGTGATGGACGGCGGCTTGGTCGAGTAGTTGTAGGCATCCATCACGAGCTCAATTCCGGGACGGTATTTGGCCAGCTCTTCGGCGAGAAAATTCATGAAGCGGACCTGCGAGGCGGACGGCGAGCCTTCCGCTTTGTCGATCTCCGCGCACGTCTTGCATTGGCAATAGCTTGTGTTGTCATTGTGCATGATGACAAACATCGTCTGATCCGGCGCGGCATCGACCCAAGCCTTGGCCCGCTTGAGAAACTCCGCGCGCATCGCCTCGTTGGAAAGGCAGAGCTGGGTGAGGTGGGAAGCCCCGCCCTGGAACCACTCGGGATGCGTCTTGAAAAACTCGGCCAGGCCGATGAACTGCTCGAAGGTCCGGTAGCACTTCTGGCCCATCACGAGGTTCCGGCTTCCGCCCCAGGCCTCAGGGATGTTGGTGTTGCCATTGTTGCGGAGGCGCGCCGCAAACTGGCGGCGTTCGGCGAGCCCCTTGGTCACTTTGAGGTAATGGGTGGCCAAAACAGTGCCGGTGAAGACTTGGCTGTGGGTATCGCGGTAGAGGAACGGCGGCTCATAAACCTTGTCGAGCGGCAGCACGGCGAGATCCGGGTTCTTCGGCACCGTCTCGTCGAAGGGCGTCCACCAGCGGACCCCACAGATATCTTCGAGAAAGGTGTTTGCCGCGTAGAGCGTCCCGCGCGTTCCTTCGCCGACAAAGAAGAAGTCCTTACCCTTCGTCTTCATGACAATGCTGTCGGGTTTGAGCTTCGCCACATCGATGTCCGGAAAGGCCTGAGCGAAACGCTTGGTCAGGCCGACGGAGAGGACCGGGCCGTCCGCCGGGGTCGCACTTTCCTTGACCACGGGAAAATCCGCTCCGGTCATTTTGCCAAGATACAAAGCGAGTTGCTCCGCCGCCGTCTGCTCATCGGGTTTTGCTTCGTCCGGAAGCACGATGACATAAGCGGTGGTGCCGTTGTGGGTGATCGTGACGGGCTTTTCCGGTGCCTCGCCTTTGGGCGAGCAACCGGGAAGCAGCATGGCTATCCCCAGCAGGGGCAGCGCAAGGCGCGGGAAGAAATTGGGCCGATAGTTTGTCATAGTTAGTGGGTGTTGAGGTGAGTCTAAAATTCCTTGTTGTCTTTTCCAACCAACCCAGCCAATTCGTTCAGTTGGTCGACGGTTTCGGGACCGAGTCCCCCCTCTTGGAAAATGCCGACGTTAAAGGTCACCCCGCCACCGGCCGCCTTGAAATCGGAGACCAGCGTGGCGAGATCGGCGGTGGAATAAAGCGGCGGCTCCATCCGGCCCGCTTGGTAGGGAGGGACCGCGACCGGCAAATTATGTTCCGGCAAAAAGCTGTTTCCGTGACCCCAATAGCAGTCGATGGGAACCAGCGCATGCCACAGGCAGGACGCCGGTGGTGCCGGGCGGTGATTGCGCGGGTCCAGCAGCGGGGCATCGCTGGCCCGCCCATTGCGGATTTTCCCGCCGATCACGACTTCGGTTTCACCGGCCATATAGTCCTGCCCCTCGGTCGCCTGTGTGGAGCCGACGCAGGCGGCACCATCGTTGAACGCCACCGCCGCCATGGGATTCCCGGCCCTCGCAGCCTCCATGAAAGGCTGGTTGCAGATTTGTGGATAGTGAAAGGCCTCCAAGGCACCGTCGAACCACCAACCATCCAGCAGGGTTCCGAAACGCAGCGCAAAATCGCGAATGAACTGCGAGTAACGTTCGCAAAAAACCTCCGGAGTGGTGTTTTCCTCCCCCGTCCACCCGAACAAAGTTCGCAGGTCATCGCTGGCGTGGGTCACGATGCAGGGCAAATAGGCGATGAAGCGTTTGTTTCGGGCCTTGATCTGACGGGCAATCTCCATGACCAAATCGCGTTGCGACGTGTGTCCCGGCCCGAGCAGGCGCTCCGCTGTCTGATTGTGGCTCGCGTAACAACCGGTGTTTTGCCCGATGGTGAAAACCAGCCAGTCGGCCTGGGTTTTGTCGAAGTCGCTGAGAAAAAGGTCGAGGTCAAATGCGTCCACCGCGCGCTGGAAATCGGTTTCCTTTTCACCATCTTTTGGCGGAACCGCCGGGTGAATCCAATGCACCATCAAGCCGAATTTTCCTTCCCGCATCCACGCTGCCCGCGACAGTCCGGTTAGGTCATTGGTAGGCGCGAAGGGGTCTATGTCCTTTTTTGCGTTCATGAGTGAATTGCTTTCTTTGAAAACTAGGATCAGGCACCCGGTGCCTCGCCGACGCCGATGGGGTCTGTCGCCAACCAGAGCAGGTGGTCGCGCTCGTCGCCCATGCCTGGACGTCCGGAAAAATAGGTGACAGCGGTGTCGAGTGCGTAATAGGGAACCAGCGCGACCTCCACCGGTTGGCCGTCCAGCTCGCCGCGCACGGTTGCGCTGCGATGGTCATCATTCAGGCGGCAGGAGGGAAGTTCGGGAACCACCTCGGCAAGCCGGTCGCCCAGCGCCTCGTTGTCGGCGGGATCCGCGCCCCAGACAACCGGGCCGCGCAGGATGGCGACTTTCTCCTTTTGCAGACGCATGCCCCGGACAAGCCGCCACGGCATGTCAAAAACCAGCTCGATCCGGTCGCCGGCCTTCCACTCACGCTCCAGCGTGAGCCAGCCATTGCGCGGCGAAGCGGCGAGTGGTTCGCCATTCAGGCTCAGGGTCACCTCATTGGCCCAGCCCGGTTGGCGCATCTGGATCGGGAAAGCGGCTGCTCGTTCCGGAGTCACCTCAATGAGCACGCTGTTTGCGAAGGGATAGTCCGTCGTGATATGCAATCCCACAGTCTGATCGCCGCAAGGAACCTTCAGCCGGCAGTTTTCGTAGAGGTCGATGGCGATGCCATTCTGATGCGGACGGGCGATAAAGCCCGGCAGCTCGCCCATGATCCGGCGGTAATTGCCCGGACAACAATAGGTGTCGCCTTCGTGCCATTTGCGTTTCCCCTCGCCAGCCGCGTAGTAGCGGATGCGCCGACCCGAGACGTCCGATGCGGAAAAAAGAGCGTTGTAAATCGCCCGCTCCATGAGGTCGCCGAACCAGGCCTCGTGGGTGCGGTGCAGTAAGTGAGCCGCCCAACGCACGAGGTAGGCGGTGGTACAGGTTTCACCGAGTTTGCCATCCATGCGCTGGTCGGAGTGCCAGCATTCCGTGTGACCACAGGTGCCGCTCACAACAAGCCCACCGCCGACGCGCAAGTAGGCAATCACGGCCTGTGTCGCGGCGGGCAGTGCGGCTTGCTCGTTTTCTTCCAACTGCGCCAAGCACCTTGCGATGTAGGCGTAAGCATGACCGCAGACCTCGCCCAGACGATCCTCGACAATCGGGTCAAACCAATCGGCCAGCCCCATCTCCTCGCGGTTGAACGCTGCGAAGGCCGGGTCACCCGTGGCGCGGGAGAGTGCGCCCATCGCCCGGTCGAGCCCGATCGTCGCCAGCGGATTCCAGATGAAATCTTTTCCCACCTCGGGCAATCGTCCGCCGGACAAGCGCCCGATCAGCCAGCGTCCGAGCCGCTCGGCGGCCTGCAAGGAAGCGGAATCGTCAAACGATTCGGCATTCTCCACCAAGGCCTGGAGCAGGTAGGACTGCTCGTGGACATCCCAAACCTTGTAGGTGCGCGAAGAGGGTTCGTAGATCCCCAGGTAGCCATCGGCCTCCTGCGTGCTCAAGAGCTCGTCGACGATTTTGCGGCGCAATTCGTCGGCCTTGCCCCCATAGAGCCGGGCGGCATGAATCAGGCCGGAGAGCGTCTTGCCGAGCCCCACATAGCCCATGCCCTCGTCGGTTTTTGTTCGGAAGGGCTCGAGAAAATCCTTCTCCCAGTTGAGCTGTTGCAGGTTGCCTGCCCAGGCGGCGTGGACGCGCTGACCGATCACGCCGTCGAGTGATGGTGGAGTCTGTTGGTTCATGTGGTGATTGGACTTTGGTTGGGGCGAGCTGCGGCAGTTGATGGCACAGGTTGGAATGGTGTAAGCATTCAGTTTCAACCCTGTGTCTTCTTCATAAATCGAAAAGTTAAATTCCTCCTCTTTTCACAGATTACGGCTGCGGCGGATATCGGTCGGAATGCTCATTGGCTATTCCCGGATGAAGACCACGCGATCGACGTAGATGGCACTCACATCCTTGGGATTCTCCAGCGGACCGACCCAGGCGTCGGTGTTCAATAGGGCGTCGGTGCCGAGGTCGAGCGAGCCGACTTCGATCGGGGTGTAGGCATTCGGATCCAACTCCTCGATCAAGACCCGCTTCTGCGGGCGGACTTTTGGGTTTCCCCAACTGTAGATCCCCATCTGCATCGCGGGCCCTTTGGGCACCTTGGCATCCGCACGCACAAAGATGATGCACTTCCATTTCCCCTCGACGCCGGTCATGCGGTGCAGCGTCCGGAAGTAGGTCCGCCAGATCTTGATGTTCCAATCCCGGTGATTGGTGGGCGATTTCACCGCCTTGCCGTTCGCTGCCAGGGGATCGGCGACGATTTTCGCGCCCGAGCCGAGCTTGATGAGATTCTCCTCGAGCTGGATCTGGTTTTCCGCCGGGATCTTGTCGTAAGGCAGCGGAAGCGGCTTGCCTTGGGCGGTGGAAGCCAGCGCCTCCTGGATGGTGTCCAGGTGTTGCTTCATCGACCCGGATCCCCAGTCTTCGCAGTGGCTCGGGGTTCCGAAACGGGCCGCGGCGGCTCGGACAATATCCAGGGCCTTCTGAGCGCTTTCCGGACCCGTGAATGGCAACCCCTTGGTGTCGGCTTCCGTGCGGTATTGGCGCCAGTCGAGCAACCATTGGTGGTCGAGGGTGAAGCGAATGTGCGCGATCCTCTCTTCCAGAGCGGCGTCGCCCTTGGCCTTGGCTTGCGCCTCATCCAGCAGGCGCGTGGCCTCGTTCATTGCGGCAAGATCCAGGAAGGCAATCGCCGTCTCCCCTTGCTTCTTGGTCGTGGCACCAGCGCGGGCGATGTGGTCGAGATAGGCCCTGATCGGTTCGGCCGCGACCCCGTAGTAGCCGGTCACGAATTCCGAGATCAGCGCGTTTTCATCCAGCGACGGATCCCAGAGCATGCGCGCGATGACCCAGGATTTCAGCTCATCGCAGTCGGCGACCGAACTGAAGATATTGCCCTGTTCGATAACCCCGACAGCGCCGTTATCGGCAAAAGTTTTGATGTTGGGGCCGAGGAAATGGAGATTCGGATAGGGATTGATGAAGTTTGCGAAGTTGGCCGTATAGTCCCAGATCAGGATGCGCGACGTGATCGGCTTCCACGCCTCCCATTTTTTCATGAACTCCGGGTCATTCGCCACGAGCTGGGATTGGATCGGCGTGCAAAGCATGATGATCAGGTTGTCGGCCGGCCTGGTGATGGACGGCGGCTTCGTCGAGTAGTTGTAGGCATCCATCACCAGATCGATCCCGGGGCGGTGCTTGGCCAGCTCTGCGGCAAGGAAATTCATGAAGCGGACCTGGGAGGCGGCGGGCGAGCCCTCCGCCTCGTCAATGGCAGCGCAGTTCTTGCATTTGCAGTAGCTCAGGTTGTCGTTGTGCATGATGACAAACATTGTCTGGTCCGGCACGGCATCGACCCAGGCCTTGGCGCGCTTGAGGAACTCCGCGCGCATCGCCTCGTTCGACAGGCAGAGCTGGGTCAGGTGCGAGGCGTGGCCCTGGAACCACTCGGGGTGTGTCTTGAAGAACTCGTGCGGCCCGATGAATTGATCGAACTGCCGGTAGCATTTCTGGCTCATCACCAGATTGCGGCTTCCGCCCCATTCCTCCGGGATATTGACGTTGCCATTGTGGCGCAGGCGCGCCGCAAACTGGCGACGCTCGGCGAGCCCCTTGGTGGATTTTTGGAATTGGGTCACGGCCCAGGTGCCTTGGAAGATCTGGCTGTGGGTATCGCGGTAGAGGAACGGCGGCTCATAAACCTTGTCGGGCGGCAGGACGGCGAGATCCGGGTTCTCCGGCACCGTCTCTTCAAAGGGCGTCCACCAGCGAACCCCGCAGTTGTCTTCGAGGAATGTGTTCGCGGCGTAGATCGTGCCGCGGGTTCCCTCGCCGACAAAGAAAAAGTCTTTCCCCTTCGTCTTCAGGACAATGCTGTCGGGCTTGAGCTTCGTGACATCAAGATCCGGAAATGCCGTGGCGAAACGTTTCGTTCGGCCCACCGAGATGATGGGAGCTCCTTTCGGTGCGATGCTTTCCTTCACGACCGGGAAGTCAGCCCCGGTGATTTTCTCGAGATACAAACCCAGTTGATCCGCCGCTGTCTGTTCATAGGGTTTCGCGTCATCCGACAGCACAATGGTATAGGCGGTTGTGCCATTGTTGCTGAGCGCGACGGGCTTCTTTTGTGCATCGCCCTGCGGCGAGCAAGCCGGCAAGACTCCCAGCAGCAAAAGGACTGGCATCAGCCGGATTATCCACGCCAGCGTGAAGCCGGGGGGTGTTTTCTTTTTCATAATGGAAGCTTGGGGATTCATTTGGATGTTCTGAAAAGCGTGTAAGTCCAGCACTGCTTGTTGGCAGTTTGCTTCGCAGGTTCGATGATCTCTCCGTTCACCTTCAGGCGGGCAGGCATCTTCGCTGTGTAGATGTTGATCGCGAACGTCCGTTTTGACGGCATGCCTTTGTATTTCCCCTCGGGCTTGGAAATGGAGATCTCGGCATTTCCATTTTTCCGAACAGTGAATGTGATGTTAGTGAAAGCAAACCCGCCGCCGCGGTGGTCACGGCTTTCTCCGTCGTCTTCATAAAGTTTGAGCTCCGTGACTTCGTCTGGCTCTCCCGGGTAAATATCCAAGATGCGATGGTTCTTCGGAGCCAGCGCCGTGGAGAGCGCCGGCTTCTGTCGGACAATAATGCTGCCCGCCTTCACATAGACCGGGATCTCGTTGTAATTGACCAGAAGGTATTGCTTGAGCGGGCCGGCGAGCGCCGTGTTTTTCTCCCAAGGAACCCATTTGCCTTCCGGCAGATAGACAACCAACTCCCCACCCGAAGCGGCGACCGGGGCGACCAGGAGGCTGTCGCCGAACAGATACTCGCTCGGATAGCGGTAGGCGTTGTCATCTTTGGGATAGTGCAGGTAGAGCGGACGGCAAAGGGGCAAGCCGGTTGCGTGGGCGACGTGGTTGAAGTGATAGATATACGGGATCAGGCTCATCCGAAGACGGAAGGCCTCGCGGATCGCATCGGAAACCTTTTTTTCATACTCCCATGGTTCGCGAATGCCGAAGCAGCTGTGCATGCGCACCACCGGGCTGAAGCAGCCGAACTGCACCCAGCGCACGTAGAGCTCCGGGTTGACTTTCCCATCCCAGAATTCCTCGCCCACGAAGCCACCGATGTCGTGGGAGAGATACGAGTTCCCGACGTTTCCGCCACGCGCCGTCATATCCACCTGGCTCTGCAGGACCTCCCATTGACTGGCGGTGTCTCCGGTGAACTGCAGCGGGTAGCGGTGGTTCCCGATGCCGCCATACCGCGAGAGAATCACCGGACGTTTTTCGGTGTGCTGCTCCATGGCTTCGAAATAGACATGGTTCGTCCAGGCCGTCTCCGGAACGGCGTTCGTGGACGAAGGACCATCCACCCACCAGAGGTCGATGCCATCCTCCTGCACCGGGCGCAGAAGGTGTTCTACGATCAAATCGGCATCCCTTTTGCGCGAGATATCCCAGATATTGAAAACGCCCGGCCAGTTCTCCGTGGGCTCACCGGGTTTGTCTGGATCCAAGCCGAGCTTTTCACAGAGCGGTTGGAAATGCGTGTCGGATTCCGGCAGTGAACCGGGATGCACGTTGAGCCCGATCTTCACCCCGTTCTCATGCATCCAACGGATCATTTTTTTCGGGGCCGGATACCATTCCCTGTTCCAATCGAAGCCGAACCAGTCGTGCTTGTGCCAATACAGATCGATGACGAGCACATCGAGGGGAAGCTTCTCGGCATGAAACTTCTTCACGATGTCGCGGTTGCCCTTGTCATCGATTTTTTTGAAGACGGAAAACCAGATTCCGAAGACCCACTTCGGAAGCATGGGGATCTTGCCGCAGAGCAGTGTGAAATCGAGAAGCCCCTGCGGATAATCCAGCCCGTAGCCGAAGAAATACCAGTCCTGAATATCCCGTTCCGGGCGGGCCTGCCACCATTGGGTTGCCGGATCGAAGAGCGGAGTGGCCGTGTCGTTGAGTAGGAAATATCCGCTGCGGCTGAGGATCCCGGTCGGGTATTTCAGGCGGCGCTCGATCATTTTTTTCAGTTCTGCCGGCAGTTCCTCCAGGCGGTCCCTGGCTTCAAACTGAAATTCCCGCACCGGGGTGGTCTTGTCCCAGGGCCGTCCGAAATGCTCATTCAACGCCTTCCTCGCCTTGGAAATCTGCGTCGTCGTGGCGATGTCCATGTCTTCCAAGCCAGCCTCCGCAACTCCCTCGGGCACAAACGAGCGGGAATACTCGTCGTAGGATTCAAAGCCGCCGCCCAAGTTGCTGCGGTCCAGCACAGAGGGGTCCCAGCGTTTTTTTCTGCTGTCGCACGTGTAGCCAACCACGAGGTTCTTTTCCGAAAACGGACACCCGTCATCCGTGTAGGTGATCTGGATTTTCCCCGTGTCGAGAACGTGCACATGGCCCTTGCGCGAGACCTTGCGGAATGGAATGGCCGGGGGACGGGAAATCGCGCGAAACGACGGGAGGTCTTCGAACTTCGCCTCCGGGTCATATTCCATCCGAACCAATGTGGACGAGATGCACGAGAACCGTGCCTTGTTGATGACAACGTGATGATGCATAGGATCTGCGTGGCGGTAGGCGGCTGTTCAACGGCGATCGCATGGATCCAGAGAAACAGTGGGTTTGGACGCGTTCATGGTGGGGCAATACGTGCCCGGTTTCAGCCCGCTTTCAAAAAACACAATGATATCATAAAGTGTGAGAACCTCTTTGCTCCCACGGGCTCAGGCCCCTGCTTCTGAAACCTCCCGGGCAATTTTAACCCAGCGGGCGAGCCGCGAGGGCTCTCCCTGCAGGGTTTCCGTGTCCTTGAGGTGAATGTGGACATGGCAACCCCGGGTGGCGGCAATCCCTTCGCTCAGGATTCTGCGGATCCGTCCCTCGTTCCAGTCGGTGCAGACCTGGTCGGTCGGATTGGGGCGCCACGAGTAAACATAGTCTTTGCCGATCTGATCGGCGCATTTGACGATGTCGGCCCACGGACTCACTGCGATCACCCGCAAGTTGGGCAGTCGTTTGATCGTGGAGATTTTTTTTCCCAAATCCTCGCAGCATCCATAGGCGACATGGCCGAACTGCTCGTAGATAGGGAGCTGGTAGTCGAAGAGGAACTCCTCGTGCATCTCCGGCGAAATCAAGGTGAACTCCTGTGAGGCGCAGAACCCCCAGAGATCCTTGCGGGAGCGGGGACCCGAGTTGGCCTTCGGACGCTCAAGATCCTCCGAGTAACACAATTCCTGGTTCACCTGGCTGGTGAGCGAGTAATCTCCCGCTCGCTCGGCGGCCGTGTTGTTCGCCAGAATCCCGGCGCTCATGAATGAAATGAGTTCCTTGAGCTCATCGGGCGATTCATAGAGGTCCATCATGACCTGCTCCAGACCGCGGAGACGCGACAGGCCGTTAGAGATATCGGAGGAGAACCCCTGACAAATCGCGCCGCGCTCGACGTTGATGGTGATGAGGTCGCCAATCGCGTCGTGGAGGCGTTCGACGTTCCTTCGGGTCGCCTCCTCGTCGATCTCATGCGGCGGCGGGGAGAGTCTTTTCATATCGTCCCAATCCCGGATCACAGGCTGGTATCCCCAGGCACCATCGGCCGCGATGTCGGAGTGCTGCTCCTCCTCCTGCACTCCCCAATAGGTCCCCCAGCCGCGCGATTGCACCGCGTTGACTGTAACCCATGGCTCTTGGATCGAATCGTCTCCGACATCAAACTGAAAAAGACCGATCCGCAGGTTTCGCTCGTATTCCCGGAAAAAGGGATCGCTGCATTTCATGTTTTCGTCGCACCAATACTTCATGCACCACTTGCTCCAGCGGCCGGCTTGAGCGATGAGCGGAATGCGGGAAGTGCCTTTGAGGCTGTTGTGAGCCGACCAAAGTCGCCGGCGCTCTTCTTGGATCGGATTGGCGGCGATCTCGTTGTATTGTTTGACGAGTTCGCGTAGAATCGCACGGTCATGGGTTAGATTAGTCATATGTTTATGCTCCGTATTTGTTTTATGCTCCGTATTTGTTCAGAAGATTGCGCACCTCCGCTTCATCCTCCGACGGAATTTCTCCGATCATAATCAGGCCTTCGGCACTGCCGAGTTGGTCCGCAATTTTTTCAAAACAGCGCCATCCGAGCGGGTCCTGGAGGGTAAAGAATTGGATGTTTTTCCCGGCGGCGCGAATCTTGCGATAAACCTCCGGCCACTCGGAAACCGGACGCTGCCCGGCACCGGGCACCCATTGCACGGCTTTCAACTCCGGTATCTCAAGAATCGAGTCGAGGTGGGTTAACTGTCCAGGACCGTCGAGATGATAGATCGGGTTCACCAGTTTCCGGCAGCTTGCCGCCAGCTCTGGCTTCACGAAACGATTGAACATCTCGAGACTTATCATGTAGCAAAAGTCGCACTGGAGCATGTAGGAAGATTCCACGGAATAGACCGGAGTCCATGCGGTGTAGCCGGGATTGGATGGCTGGATGAGGCCGTTCAACTCGTCGAAATACCGCCACCAAAGCTCATGGGACCGCCATGCGATTTTTTCGACCTCTTCCGGCTCATCAATCAAGTCCATGAGCAGGTTCTCGCTCTGCCGGAACGAGGCCGCGATGTCGAGGTTTCCTCCGAGGTCGGTCATCCCCATGTGGACCAGCCCTTCAAACTTCTCCGCCCCGGCCCGATAGAGATCGCGAACCCTATGGAGCCAGATGTTGTTTGGGAGGTGCTCCAGCTTGATATCCGCCAACTCCAGATCCTTCGGTTGATGAAACCAGACCGTGTCGTCGCCGTTTTGCAGTTCGAGTCCCATGAATGCGGCCATCACACCCGGTCCGAAATTCGGCCAAACCGAGGGGAAAGAATCGCCGAGAAAATGCTGGCACTCCAGATCGTAAAGCCAGCGATCCGCAATGGCCGCAGCAGGAATGTCCAGCTCGTAATGGCTGTGAAAATAGCGCAGGTCCAGCTTCGGCTCGGGACGGCCCGGATCCCGCCCGGACATGGTCAAGTGAAGCAGCGGACGTCGCAACTCACCGGCCCACCATGCCGAATAGTCACGTCGAATTTTTTCCCAGCGTATCGCGTTGAAATCAAGGTTCATTTTTTATTTGCGGTTTTTATTTGAGCGTGGCCCGACATCCGACCAGTCCGGGGGAACAAAGCCGAGCGCGAGGGCGGGGGAATCCGGAGCGAGACGGAAGTCGTTTTTTTCCGGATTGACGAAGAGTGGGTCGGCGGCGGTGGAGTGCGTGTCGTAGCCGAGGGCGCGCCATTGTTTGAGCGAATATTTCCGCTCGGCGGGTTCATTAGGCCGGAGGTCCCACGGGTGGCTGATCATGAGGTCGGGTGTGCGTCCGGAAACGTCCCAGAACAAATTGTGGTCGCTGAAGAGGGCCGGGGATTCGAGGTAGCGCTCGCCGTCTTCGAAGACGGGCGCGCCGTCGGTGAGGATGATGTTGCGCTCGATGGTGGTAAGCCGCGGCGGGTATTCCAGCCATTCCCAGTGCCGGTCGGCGGCGACGGTGATCGCGCTTCCTTTGGAGGATTTGCCCGAGGATTTTCCGCCGAAGGCAAAGACATTGTTGCGGAAGATGTTTTGTCGTCCGAAGTGCTCGTGGAGGCCGTTCGACGAGCAGCGGATCACGAGGTTGTCCTCGACGGTGATGAAGGCGCTTCCCTCGTCGAGGTAGATGCCCCAGCCGCCGTAGGCGCTGTCGGCGATGCCGCAGATGACATTGCCGCGGATCATGGTGCCGGGCTGGGGGCCGAGCGTGTAGATGCCGCCGAGGTCGGCCATGCCGCCGCGCACGGCGACGTCACGGATGTGGTTGAAGGCAATGAGGTTCGAATGGCTCGGGTTGTCTGCGTATCCCCAAACCCAACCGACCGAGATCGCGCTGTAGGTGACGTCAAAAATTTCGTTGTGGAGGATGCGGTTGCGGGCGCTGTGGGCGGAGAGGATGCCGACGGCCGAGATCCAAACATGTCCGGTGTTGGAAATCCGGTTGTCGGTCACTGACAGGCGGCCGGTTAGACGGTCCTCTGCGGCCCCGTTGCCTGCGCCGTCGATGTTGATACCGCCCGCGCCGGCGTCGCGGATCGTGCAGCCCTCGACGCTGTCGCGCTGGCAGCCCTCGTAATAACTCACGCCATACATGCCGACGTGCTCGATCGTGCAATCGACCAGCGCGCAATCGCGGGCATGGAGGTGGTGGACTGCGCCGGGCACATGAAGGGCGGCCTGCGGGGTGTTCGCGTAATCCTTGCGCGGATCGGGCATGCACTCGTTGAGGTGGGTAAAGCTATCGCGCGGGCCCCACTCCGATTCCGGCAGATAGGGATCCCACCAGAGCCCGAAGCCGGCTGGCTGCGCCCAATCGGTGTGCCGCAAAGTGATGCCTTCGAAAGTGATCCCATGGACGGGGTTTCCTTCGCGTCCGATGAAGCGGAGGAGTTGCAGGAGGGTCGGAACCACGACCTCCTTCGGTGCGCGGCCTGACTTCGTTTTGATGTAGAGCCGCTTGGCCTCGCGGTCGAGATACCACGAACCCGGCGCGCCGAATCCCGCCCGCAGGTTTTGCAGGTAATATTTGGCGAAGCGCTTGTTGAAAGAATCCTTCAGTGCGAAGACCGAGGTATGGCTGCTGGTGATCGTGCGGGTGGCGGGATCGTAATGCGCGATGGGCATGTGCTCATCCACCCAGAAATGCGCGACCACAGCCTCGGCGCCGGTGAGGTCCGGCCATGGCTCGATGTCACCCGGCTTGTGAACGAAGCGGTCTGACCCATCAAAGAGCCCGGCCTCGAAATCGATGCCCGGGACGGACTCCATCCAGAGCCATCCCTCGTGCGGGTAGCGGGTGGGCACGGCGCGTTCTCCATCGATGAAGAGCGACTTCCATGAGCCGACCCGGTCGAGCAGGAGGGAAACATCTGCTGCGAAACATTTTGTTCCATCCAACTCCGCAGCAACAAACCCGGTAACCGGCTCGCCGCCATCCAGCACCGGCACGGCACCCGGCATGGCGCGGAAGCATACCCCGCCGGAATCATCCGGTCCGAATTCCAAAGGTTTGCGCAGACGGTAGATGCCATCGCCCAGCCACACGGTCACCGGCCCGCAAAGCTCCCCGCGCGAGCGGAGGAGGCGCAGTTGGGCCCGGACGGCTTCGAGCGTCCGCTTCGGACCGCTGCGCTCAGAGCGCCGTGGGCTGTATCCGGTGAAGCGGTCGTCCCCATCGGGGCTAACATAGATTTCAAGTGTGTGGGATTTTTTCATGGAAAGAGTTCGGTGAGGTTTCGTTGAGTTTCTGGCTCATGATGGAATGAAACATTTACTCACGAACAAGGAAGACCCGATCCACAAAAATGGCGCGGACCTTGTCGGGGTTGGCATGTGGTGCGAAATAGATCACACGCCAATCAGTGCCGTCGAAATCCACCACCCCGGCATCGAGCAGGTGGTATTGCCCGTCTTTCAAATCCTCGATCTTTGCCGTGGTGGAGGCGTTGATCTTGGTCCGGTTGCCATGGACCGCGAAGGTGGTGGCCGGCCCCAAACCCTCTGCCTCGATGCGGACCATGGCCAAACAGCGCCAGCGGCCGTTGACGCCGGCCTTGTCCACCTGGTGAAGCTGGATGTTCCAACCGGTGTCGCTGGCACCCATCTTCGCCGCTTTGCCATTCGAGGCCAGTCGGTCCGGAACAATCGAGGCCCCATTGAATAACGTGAGCAGGTTTTCCTGAAAATCGACGACATTCCCCCGCGCAACCTTGTCATACGGTGGCGGCAGCGGCACGGTGGGCGGCAAAAACCCGTTTTTCAACGCGTCAAGGTGTCGAGCCATCGTGTTTGTATAGCCCGCTCCCTCGGAGACGTGCGTGGCATGGAGTAACGCGCAGGCCGCGCGAAATTTTTCCAACCCTGCGACCGGGTCGCTTGGCCCGAGGAAGGGCAGGTTCTGGCTTTTCGACTGCGCCCGGTATTTGCGCCAGCCCAGAAGCCACTGGTGGGCGATGGGCAGCTTGGCTTTGCGCACGCGGCGAAGGATGTCAGGAGCACCGTTTGCCGCAGCCTCGGCTTGGTCCAAAAGCCTGGTCGCTTCGTTCATCGTCGCCAGATCGAGCCAATCCGCCTTGAGCGCGTAGCAGGTCAGAGGATGATTTTTTCCAGCCGCCTGAATCAGGTTGATCACCTTCATCACGGGTTCCGCCGCAGGTCCGTAGTAGCCGCTCACAAACTCCTGGATCAACTGGTCCGGATCGCATGATGGATTCCAGAGCATGTGGCAGATCAGCCAGGATTTGAGCTCGTCGAAGTCGCCGACCGGGGAATAGGCGTTTCCCTGCGCGAACACGCCGACGACGTGGTTGTCCGCGTAGGTCTTGATGTTCGGTCCGAGGGAATACAGGTTCGGGTGCGGAAGCAGGAGGTTGGTGTAGTTCACCGTGTAATCCCAGATGTAAAGCCGACTCGCAATCGCGCTCCAGGATTTTAACCGCCCCATGAATTGCTGGTTTTCCTTAAAGGTGCTGCCTTCCAGCGGTTGCGACCACATCGCGTAAATCGGGGCTAATCTGACGATCACGGTGTCACCCGGGCGGGTGATTTTCGGCGGGGTCTCAGTTTTTGCATACGCCAGGGTTTCGACAAGAACACCCGGATGGGATTTTTTCAGCTCGTCCGCCACCCGGTTGACAAAGCGCAGGAGGAGGCCCGACGGAGATCCCTCCTCTGCCTCGATGCGTTTCTGCTCAGAGCTTTGGAAGTGTTCGTGGCTGTCGTTTTGGCTGATCGAGACCGTGCGGATGCCGGGGTTTTTGTCGAGCCAAGCACGCGTGTTTTTTATAAACTCGGCGAACAGAGCCTCGTTGGTGAGGTCCAGTTGCGCCGACCAAGGTTGGATGGTGCTGAACCAATCGGGATGGTCCTTCAAATATTTGTTGAGCGGGAGGATTTGCGTGAACGTGTGGGCCCAGCCAAGAAGTTCCAGCTTCCCTCCCCAATCCGGCGAGACCGGGCTGTTGTTCCCGTTGTTCTTCATCTTCACCGCGAATTGTTCCTGCTCGGGGGTGGGCTTGCCCAGCCGTCCGTAACCCTCCATGACCATGTCGTGGTAGTAGGCTTCGCGCGACATGAACACCGGCTCGTGAATGCGGTCCAACGACGGCACCACGAGATCCGCCTGCCTTGGAATCGTGCTTTCTGTGGACGTCCACCAGCGCACGCCGCATTCGTCTTCAAGGAAACTGTAGACCGCATAAAGGTCGCCGCGCGTGCCCTGACCGGCGAGGAAGAGGTCATCGCCCTTCGTCTTCATGATGATCCCGTCGGGTTTGAGTGCAGAAGGATTGAGGTCCGGGAAGACCTGAGCAAAACGCTTCGTCAGGCCCACTGAGAGGACTGGAGTCCCTTTCAAAGCCGCGCTTTCCTTCACCACCGGGAATTGAGCCCCGGTGATTTTCCCAAGATACAAAGCGAGTTGGTCCGCTGCATTTTTTGTCGGAGGGGTCGCATCGTCGGGGATCAGGATCACGCGCTTGGTTTGCCCGCTATTCGCCAGAGACAGCCGCGTGTCCTTGCTCGTTTTCTGACACCCGCCAAGGCACAGAACGACAATACCTGCCACCACAAGACCAGCAATACCCATGGTTCTCACAAATGGTTTAAATCGACTTAATGTGCAGCTTGCAGACCATGGGATCGGCATGGCGGGTGATGGGTTCATGGTCTCATCCTGAAATATGCCCTCTTCCAACGCCGGGTCTGGTTCATGCGCTCTCGTGCCGGACATTCGTCTTCCGGACGCGCAAAGTTTGTTTTCAATCAAGCCACAATCAAGTTTAATTATATCGTCCGTACTTTTTTGGCTCTTGAGGGATTTCGGTTGAAATTTCTGAAGAATAGAACTGCGGGTCCTGAGATGACGGTTTCTAACATTTTTCGCCCGGGGTGTCCATGAATGGAGCGCGGAGCAAGGTGGCGCACTCCCGCCGGGAGCGCAGAGCAAGGTGGCGCGCCACCTTCGGTCCCGGCCTTTTCATGGGTTGAAGCAAAAAAACCACCAATATTCACGAAGAGCCCCTTTTTCAAACCCCGGCAGGCCTTGAAGACGGTTCTGGCGTCATAGTTGTTACCCCTCAATTCCTGCTCGATGCGGCGGATCACCGATGCGGGCACCGGCAAATTGTCGGCATCCAATTCCAATGGGCGCTTGCGTGGGATAGAACAGGCAGCCGCTCAGGCCCATGCATACCATCATCCAAGTACCGGGTTCGGGAATGGGCTTGAACTCGGTGTAGTTATAGGTAACGGTGACATGGCCCGATGCCGTCGCCGGGGTGAAGGAGCCGGCCACTCGGCTAACAGCCACAGTGTCGATGTTCTGGGTGCCGGCCACCTTGATTTGATAAGTGGAGCGCACACCCAACAGACGAGACGAGGAATCTGCGGAAACTCTTTATGATCGGCGTTCATCCGCGTCCATCTGCGGTTCTATTTTCCTCTTTAGCACCGTAAATCCCGCAGGGCGTGCGGCCTTGCCTGCAAAAGGTGCAGATCGGGGAAGCTGCCCGGAAACATCAGCCAAAATGATCAATTCTTTTTCTGCGCGTATTCCTCTGAAGGTGAGAGTAACCAAGCCGCAAATCCATTGCACTTTCGTGCCTTTTCGTGGTTTTCGTGGTTTCAATTTTCCGATGAAGGATAAGTCTTCGCAGTTGACGCGCAGCATCCTGGAGAACCATACAAGCGGTGCCGTGAAGAGAGAAACCGATCCACATTGGCTGCGTAGCGCACTTGCAAAGAATGATGCGGCGGTGCGACGCGGCGCGCTCGACGCCGGCTTGATGATCGCCGCCGGGCGCACCGCGATCTATGACCGGGCGGTCGGCGAATGGGCTGGGTTGTTAGAAAAACAGACCGGCCATGAGGGGTCATTTGCGGTGGTGGCGCTGGGCGGCACGGGGCGACGGGAGGTTTGCCCGTGTTCCGACCTCGACTACGCGATCCTGGTGGCGGGCGAAGTTGAGAACCACCCCTTGCTCGCCGAGATCCAGCGGCAGACGATTCATTCCAGGGAGTTTGAAGATCTTCATGGCTTCGAGTTGCAGGCCTATCCCTTCGACCTGGAGAGTGTCACGGCCTTCGATGACCCGCGGCAGCTCAACGCATTCATCGACATGCGCCCGATCCATGATCCCGGCGGACTGGCACCGCAGTTCCGGACCCGGATGGCGGAAACCTTCGATCCGTTCGAGCATTTCCTCCACCTGCGTTTGTTCTGGAGCTCGCAATGGGAACTGGCGGCGGGCCAGGCCGAACGACTCGAGCGTTTCGACATCAAGAACGAAGGACTGCGCTTGTTCCTGGCCGCCGTCTGGCTGTTAGGTGGGAAGGACTTCCGCCACAGCCACGAAGTGTATGCCACGCTCGACCCCCGGGTCCTGGAGGCATACGCCCTGCTGCTGCGGGTGCGCCAGTTCATCCACCTGCGCTGCCTCAATGACGGCAAGCAACGGACCCCGCTGCCCGACGGACGGCATGCCGAAGACGTTCTCGGGTTCGAGGATTTCATTTCATTCGGCGGCATGTTGGACGACGATGCCGACGTGGCACGGCAGTTCGAATTTTCCAACGAAGTGCGGGCCAGGCTGTTAGCCGCGCGGCGCCAGGTGGCGGTTTTCGCCCGGGGCGTGATCGGCCACGAACTCAGGATCGGCCGGCCGGTCTCTTCTAACAGCAATCACGCGTTCGGGGCCGGCGGCTTGCGCACCACTCCGCCGCCTCCGGATGCCACGGGCCGCGACAAGAGCCGGGCGGCGCTGGCCCTGCTCGCAACGGCCCAGCACTACGACCTGCCGATCGACCCTTGCGAACTGCAGGGCGTCTTCAAGGATGCCGGTGACTGGTTGGAACCGGTGCCGGAACTCTGCGACCTGCTCTACGAACGAGGAAGCCTGGCCGGCTCGTTCACGTTCCTGTCCCATATTCCGGGAGCCGAAGAGCGCATGTTCCCCGGCTACGGACGCTTCGAGGCCTCGCTCGATGAACGCGTGATGACCGAGGGAAAATCCCTGCGCGGCGCCCTGGCGAATGCCAAAATCCACGCCTTGGAAGAGTGGTTGGCCGCCGGCAGGGATTTGTTAGACAAGGCGGTGTCGGGCACCCGTCTCAAGGATTTGGACAAGGAGGGCGTATCGATCATGATCGAGGCGGCACAACTCGATGCCGACCCGCTGGCCGCAGTCAAGCTGGCGCTCAAGACCAAGCGTCTCCCTCTAACACCCGAGGACATCATGGCTAGAAAGGACACATCGCTGCCGCTCCACGAGCGCTTCGCCTCAGGGTTTTCGGAGTCCCCCCTCGACCTTTACTATCGCCCGTACGAAAAGTCGTGCGGCCTGCCGCAGGATCTGATCGATCTGGCGGAATTCCTTGTCCGTGAACGCCGCACGCTGAAACGTTTGGCGGAAGCCGGTCTGGCGGATTCCGGCCTGGTCAACATTCTAACAGAAAAATGCGGCGATGCACAACGGTTGCGCGCGTTGTTTGTCTTCACTCATGCGGACCGCGTCGAGTGGATGTCCGAGCGCCATGAGCCCGCACTCTGGTTTTCCATCCGTGAACTCTATTACAAGGCGATGCTGCGACTCCTCCCGTCCCCGGCCCCCGCGGGGCATTGCCTGCTGGAGGCGGGGTTTTCAGAAGATGATCTGGAGGTTCTTCAGGGCTTCGGCACCAACCTGCTAGGCGGTGCCTACCGCAGGCATGCGCTGCGCTTCGCCTCCCGCCTGATCCGCATGGCCACGGACCCCGCATGCAACGACCCCAAGGCGGCCGTCATCCGCGACGGCGGCTCGTTGATCCTCGGCGTGGCCTGCCGTGACTTCCGCGGCTTGGCCACGATCATCACCGGCGCGCTTCTAACAGAAGGCTTCGATCTCGCGCAGGCCCATTTGTTCAGCTCCGCGCGTCACTCACTGGTGCTTGATTTCCTGCACCTCGGCAATCATCCCGGTGCCGATGCGCTGGCGGATCTACCGGCCCGTATTGAGAATGCGATCCGGGAAAAGCAGTTTCTACCCGCCGAAGTGTCCCACGGCTGCCTGTCGTTGGATGATGGAGGCGAGTGTTCGATCGAGGAGTGGTGCGCGGGGCTCTTTTGCCTGCGGTTCGTCACGCGCGACCACAAACCGGTGGGCGCGATCATCCATGCCTTGGTTCAAACCGTGTATCGCGAATTGCGGGGGAATGTCCATGCCTTGAAGGCCCACACCGCGCGCGGCAGAACCTATGTTTCGGTCTATCACAGCATGCCGGAGGAAGTGTCGCTGGATGAGGCGAGGAAGATCCTGGTGTGCGGGTGATGCGGGTCAAAAAATTACACAAATCGCTCTCCATCCGGCGTTATGAAAAATGGAGGGGATTCCTCCAAAACCCCAACAAAGAAAGGAGACAAGCTATGAAACTTAATCGAATCATCCCTTGGATCAACGAGGACCGACAACTCGCCCGCAGCCGCATGGACAGCGATCCATTCGCCCTGCTGGATCGCCGGATGAATTCTCTCTTTGGAGATTTCTTCGGCAATCGGTTTCCTGATGTCTGGGGAAAAGCCGGAGACGGCTTCGCGCCGCAGATCGACTTGAGCGATACCGGCGACGAATTGCACATCACTGCGGAACTCCCTGGCCTCGATGAAAAGGACGTGGAGGTGACGCTGGCTGACAACCTGCTTACGCTCAAAGGCGAGAAGAAGGAAGAGGTCGAAGAGGAAAAAGGCGATCATTACCACTGCGAACGCAACTACGGATACTTCGAACGTGCCGTGCGGCTTCCCAATGATGTGGATCCCGACAAGGCCACGGCGAAGTTCAAGAAGGGTGTCTTGCAGATCGCCATTCCTAAGAAACCCGAGGCACAGACCACACGTCGCAAACTCGAGTTGGTGAGTGAGTGATGCGGTGAGCCGCGCGGTGCCGTATGCGACACCGCGCGGTGATGCGGGGTGCTGGAGGAAGTGTCGCTGGAAGAGGCGAGGAAGATCCTGGTGTGCGGGTGATGCGGGTCAAAAATTTACCCGAGAAAGGAAAATGACTAGCCGCAAAAGAACGCAAGGAGCGCAAAGAGAATGATTGATGAAAACAACTCGACCCACCGTCAAGGTTAGTTCCAGATCGGCTAGAAAAATTCACGAGTTTCTGTCTTTGCGTTCTTTTGCGGCCATTCCATTCGTGTTTTTAGGATTATCCTCCCGACTAACTTGACTGTTACAGGCGGCGGGCAGAATGCCCGCGCCACGT
>CAYWLC010000016.1:0-15111 GCA_964458895.1 uncultured Luteolibacter sp.
CAATGCCCCACAGCGCGCTGGTGATCTGCCCCATCGACTTGATGGTGGCCTCCTTGGGCGGCAGACCCTCCTCGCTCATGATGCGCTCCACATTTTCAACCACCACGATGGCGTCGTCCACCAGCAGGCCGATGACGATGACCAGCGCGAACATGGTCAGCGTGTTGATGGAGTATCCGCAGAGCGAAAGCACACCGAAAGTTCCTAACAAAACCACCGGCACCGCGATGGTGGGGATCAGGGTGGCGCGGAAATTCTGCAGAAACAGGAACATGATGACAAAGACCAGACAGATGGCCTCTATCAGAGTCTTGACCACCTCCTCGATGGAGATTTTGACAAAGGGAGTGGTGTCGTAGGGGTACACCACCTTCATGCCGGCGGGAAAATACTGGGACAGTTCAACCATCTTGGCCTTGATGCGGTCGGCGGTCTCCAGCGCGTTGGAGCCGGCGGCCAGGCGGATGGCCATGGCTCCCACGGGTTTCCCCCGATAGAACGACTGGATGTCATAACTCTCGGTGCCGATCTTGCATTCGGCCACATCCTTCAGGCGGACCACCGACCCGTCGCTATTGGTTCTCAGGATGACCTCATTGAATTGTGCGGCGGACCGCAACAAGGTCCGCGCGGTGATGGTCGCATTCAACTGCTGCCCTGCCACCGCGGGCGAGCCACCGAACTGGCCGGCCGATATCTGGACATTCTGCGACTGCAGCGCGGCCGCCACCTCGCTGGTGGTGACATGATGGTTTTTGAGTTTGTTAGGATCGAGCCAGATCCGCATGGCGTTCTGGGTCCCGAAGACCGTCATTTCCCCCACCCCTTCGAGACGACTCACGATCTCCTGCACATTGGACACCAGATAATCGCACAGCGAGTTGCGGTCCATGCCGCCGTCCTCGGAGACGAGCCCGACCACAATCAGAAAGTTTCTTGTGGACTTGACCACCGAGATCCCCTGCCGTTGCACGATCTGGGGCAGCAGCGGCGTGGCCAATTGCAATTTGTTCTGCACCTGCACCTGGGCGATGTTGGGATCGGTGCCCGCCTTGAATGTCAGATTGATGCCCACCGCACCTGAAGAATCGCTGGTGGACGACATATAGATCAGGTTGTCGAGGCCGTTGAGCTTTTGCTCCACCACCTGGGTGACGGTGTCCTGCACCGTCTGGGCGGATGCCCCCGGATAGGCGGCGTTGATGGTGATCACCGGCGGCGCGATCGGTGGATACTGTGAGACCGGCAGGGATTTGATCGATAGCAAACCCGCCAGCATGATCATGATGGCGATCACCCAGGCGAAGATCGGACGATTGATGAAAAAACGAGGCATCGGGGGAGTTTCCTTTATTTCTTTTCAGCGGCGGGCTGCCGGGCCGTGGCCGACGCGGCAATGAATGGAACCGCCTTGACCACGGTGCCCGGACGCGCGCGCTGGATTCCTTCCAAAATCACGCGGTCGCCCGGCTTCAGGCCGTCGTTGACCAACCAGTTCTCACCCACGGCGCGATCGGTTAGAATGACGCGTGGTTCCACTTTTTCGCCGGCTCCCACGACCATGACCATGGGCTTGCCTGCGGCATTGCGAGTGACCCCGCGCTGGGGCACGAGCATGCCCTCTTCCTTGACGCCTTCCGCCAGCAACGCTCTAACAAACAACCCGGGCAGCAACATCAGTTTTGGATTGGGGAAAAGCGTGCGCAACGTGACCGACCCGGTGCCGGGATCGACAAACGCCTCGGTGAATTTCAGGGTGCCGGGCAGCGGGTACTCCGAGCCGTCGTCTAACAGAATCCTGGCTTTTGCCTGACCGTCGTCGGCGCGGAGCAGTCCGCTTTCGAGGGATTTCCTCAGCCGCAGCATATCGGAGCTGGACTGGGTGACATCGACATAGACCGGATCGAGTTGTTGAATGGTCGACAGCGGCGCGGGCTGGCCCGCCGTGACCAAGGCACCATTGGTCACGGCGGAGCGCCCGATGCGTCCGGAGATCGGGGCGGTGACTTTGGTATAGGCCAGGTTGATGCGAGCGGTCTCCAGAGCGGCTTTTGCGGCTTCAATCTCGGCCTCGGCGAGTTTTTGCGCGGCGGTGGCATCGTTGACATCCTGTTGGCTCACCGCCTCGCTCTTCACCAACTCCATGTAGCGTTCCGCCTTGAGCCGGAGAGGCTCAAGATTGGCCACCGCCTTGGCCAGGGCCGCCTTGGCACCATCCTGCGCGGCCTGGTAACCCGCGGGATCGATCTGATAGAGAACATCGCCCTCCTTGACGTCCGAACCCTCCGTGAACAGGCGGTTCTGGATGATCCCGCCCACCTGCGGGCGCACCTCGGCTGTCAGCGAGGCCGCCACCCTGCCGGACAACTCCATGGTCAGCTCGACGCGCTGCGTTTGCACGGTCCACACCGAAACTTCGGGCGGACCGCCCGGCGGCGGCCCCATCGGACCGGACGGTTTCCCGCAGGAAGATAACAGTAATACTGATAGATAAATGTAACGCATGGGAGGAAAGTTATGAATTATAGGTTATTGGGTGGAGACACAAGACGCAAGGCTTCAAGACTCAAGAGAAGACTTGGCTCTGACTTTGGCTTGTTCATTGGAAAGTGATTGGCGGTCTTGTTCTTTTCTTCTTTCATTTCAGCATTTCAGCATTTCAGCTTTTCAGCTTTTCAGTTTTTCAGCTTTTACCTTCCCTACCACTCCCCGCCGAGGGCCTTGATGAGTGAAACGGAAACCGCGAGGCGTTCGGCGCGCACGGCGTTGGCGGCGCGCTCGGCGTCGAGGCGGGTGCGCTCCGCGTCCACGACGTCGAGAAAACTCACCAGGCCGGATTGATAACGTTTGACGGATAGATCGAAGGTCTTGCGGGCCGCCTCCAGCGCCCGGTCCTGGGCGACCTGGCGTCGTTCGAGGATGGCACCTCCCTGCAGCGCGTTTTCGACCTCGCGGATTGAATCGAGCACCGTCTGGCGGTAGTCGGCACTGGCGGCCTCGTGCGCGGCGATGGCGGCCTTGTGCTGGGATTTAAGAAGATTCCCCCGAAAGACAGGCGCCGATATGTTGGCACCTAACGACCACACCACCGAGGACGCCTGGAACAAATCACTCCATGTGCCACTACTCAAACCGCCGCTGGCTTTGATGGCAAACGATGGGTAAAACGCCGCAGTCGCCACGCCGATGTCCGCGTTGGCAGCCGCCACACGGCGCTCCGCCGCGCGGATGTCCGGCCGCTGACGCAGCATTTCGGACGGCACCGAAACCGGGACCGACGGCGGTTTCGACAGCTCGGATTGTTCGGCAACGCTGGAACCGGTGGCCACCGCACCCGCCAACACCGCAAGCGCGTTGACCAGTGTGACGCGCTGCTGGTCTAACTGAATTCGCTGCGCCTCGGCGGTGGCCACTTCCGTCTCGGCACGCGACAGGTCAAGACCGCTGAGACTTCCCACATCGCGGCGTTTGGTTAGAAGATCGAGCGCCTTGCGGCGGATTTCCAAGGTATGGCTTAGCACCGCACGGTCCGAATCCACCGCGCGCAAGGCCCAATACGTTTGCGCCACCTCCCCCGCAACACTCAGCCTCATCGCGTTGAGGACTTCCCCGACGGCCTGCGCGCTCGCACTGGCGGATTCCACCTGCCGCCGCACCTTGCCCCACACATCCACCTCATAACTGAAATCCACGGGTATGATGAAATTGTCCTGCAGGATGGAGGATGACCCCGCCGCTCCTAGAAAACGCGACTTGGCCCGGTTCACGTTGGTGCCCAAATTGACGTCTGGAAAATACAACGAGCGCGTCGCATTGCTCAACTCCCTGGCTTGCCGCAGGCGCGCCGCCGCTGCCGCAATTTCCTGGTTCTTTTCCAATGCACGCTCCACAAGTGCCGTCAACGCCGCATCATGATACAATTTCCACCACGCCCGCGATGCCGGCAACGTGGCCGGACTCTGCCGCTTCCACTGCATGCCTCCCTGCGAAAACGCCGCAGGCAAATTCATCCCCGGTACCTCGTGGTTTGGCCCTACCGGTGCGCACGCCACCATGACCACAAACGGGATAAATCTCATCATCGGAGGCAGAATGACATAACTTGACATGGGCAGCGCAAATTCAAGCCGAATTTTGCTTGCATGCAAGCGATTACTTGCAAAAAATCCACAACGTGAGTGACCACCGTTTGAAACACAAGACCCCGGAAGCGCCGAGTATGCGGCAGCGCTTGCTGGATGCGGCGCGGTCGGTGTTCAGTGAAATGGGCATCGACGCGGCCACCACGCGCAAGATTGCGGAACGCGCGGGCTGCAACGAGGTGTCGTTGTTCCGGCATTTCGAGTCGAAGCAGAAGCTGCTGGCCGCCGTGGTGCAGGAGACCTCGGCAGAATTCCGGGCTTTGTGTGAAAACCGTGGCGAACTAAGTGGAGATCCCGTGGAAGATCTGGGGAACTTTGCACGGGTTTACAATGAATCGCTGGAAAACTGTGAAGGCATGGCGCGAGCGATGATCGGCGAAGGGCGGCGGCGGCCGACATTGGCGAAGGAGTTGATCAGTGATGTGATCGAACCGTTTCACCGGAGCATCGCAAGCTATCTGGAACAGTGTCAGGAAACAGGATTGGTCAGGAAGGATCTGAACCCGATGGCCTTCGCCGAGGTGTTCACCTCCGCCTTGATTGGCGGCATGTTGCGGCGCACCTCGGGTCTATCAGATTTGGACCGCGAGGGATGGCTGCGCGAAACCGTGGGACTCTTGGTGGCAGGGATACTCGTTTGAGTCGTCAACGTCTGGCGGCATCGTCCGCAATCCATGACCATAGCGCGGCGACGCCCTCGCAAACGCGATTTTTGTTAGACACAAGGTCGCCGCCGGGTGAGGATTTCCCGAACAGATAGAACTTGATTTTCGGTTCGGTGCCCGACGGGCGGACCGCGAACGAGCGCCCGTCGGCTAGATCCACGAAAAGCATTTTCTCCTTGGGAACGAGATCGCCCTCCTGGTCGAAGATGTCCTGTTTGGCGAAATCGCGGACGCGGGTGACGGCGGAGCCATCGACCACGGTCGGCGGCTTGTCGGCATAGGATGCGGCGAGCGCCTGGATTTTCGCGGCGCCGTCGGCCCCTTCCATGGCCATGGATTTCCCGCTTTCCTGATAGAATCCGAACTCGGCATAGATGTCATCGAGCAGGGCCGGGATGGATTTGCCGACGGATTTGGCGTAAGCGGCGACTTCCGCGAACATGAGGGTGGAGCCGTTGGCGTCCTTGTCGCGCACGGCGTCGGAACCGAGGTAGCCATAACTCTCCTCGCCACCGAAGACGAAGAACCGCGAGTATTCGAGGCGCAGCAGGCGGGTTTGCTCCTCAGTGAGCGCGCGATAATCGCCCTTCTTGTCCGCGGGAATGGCGTCCTCGTATTTGCGCAGTTTTCCGGCGATGTATTTGAAGCCTGTCAGGGTGTCCACGAGGCCGACGCCGAAGCCATCGGCGATGGCGCGCTGGAGTTCGGTGGTGACGAAGGTTTTCACGATCACCGCACGGCTGCGGTTGGCATGGGTGAGCCAGCCGAGATCAAAGCAGGTCTTGAGGCGGTACCATGCCATGAGCGAGCCGATCTGATTTCCCGTTAGAAGTTGCATCTCTCCACCCGCGTCGCGAACCGCCACGGCCATGCGGTCGGCGTCCGGATCGGTGCCGATGACGATTTCCGCGCCCGACCGCACGGCGAGGTCGATGGCCATTTTCAAGGCCGCGGCGTTTTCCGGGTTCGGCGATTCCACGGTCGGGAAGCGTCCGTCCTGCACGTCCTGCTCGGGAACCGTGAGAACGTCGAAGCCGAAGCCGCGCAGCATCGGGACATTGATGTGGCCGCCGGTGCCGTGCAGGTTGGTGAACACGACCCTGGTGGACGCTTTATCTAACAGGCTCGGCCGGAGCAGGAGCGATTTGAGACGTTTGATATAACTCTCGTCCATCTCCGCCCCGAGAGTGGTGATGGTTCCCTGCTGGTCCGGCGGCAGCGCTTCATAGTCCTCGCGGGTGATCGCGTTGACCTCCCGGATGATGCCGGACGCGTGGGGATCGACGATCTGCGCGCCATCGTTGAAGTAGGCCTTGAAGCCGTTGTCGTGCGGCGGGTTGTGGCTTGCTGTTAGAACCACCCCGGCGTCGGCGCGCAGTTCGCGGATCGCGAAGGAAAGTTCGGGAGTCGATCGCGGGCCGTCGAAGAGGAAGGCATCACAGCCGAGGTCCGCGGCGGCCCTGGCACAGAACTCGGCGAAGTCCCGGGAGAAATGGCGGGTGTCGTGCGCGAACACCAGTTTCACTTTCCGCCCGCCACCGGTGGCTTGTTTCGTATAAGTGATCAATCCACGCACCGCACGGCTGAGGTTGTAGAAGTTCATCGTGGCGGTGCCGACGCAGGGATGTTCCGGTCGCCCGTTCGGGCCGCCGCTCCCCTGCTCCGCCCGGGTGACGATGCGCCCGATGGTGCGCCCGCGCAATCCGCCGGTGCCAAAGGCGAGCGTTTTGAAAAACCGGTCGTTGAGTTCGGCCCATGCTCCAGCACTCACCAATTCCTCCACGGCCATGGGGGCCACCGCGCTGGTGGTGCCCGCCAGCAACGCTAGAATGTTAGATCGGGAGGATTCCAGAAGACCGCCGTCGGCAACAGCGGAGGCAAGGGTGGATTCGAGGGAATTCATTGCGCGCGCTTAGTTCGAAGAAACCATGAAACAGTCGAGAAAATTGTCATTTACTCCAGTGATTTTCCTGCGCTCACAAAGCGAATACAACTCTTCAATCGCGGAATATGAGAAAAACATGGCTTCAAGGTCCTTGAATTGTTCCATTCTACAGGCCTTCAGAACCTTTTCACGATCTTCATCCGGGGCGGTGATAACCGACCGTGTAGCAAAAGTAAGGATCCAATCATCATAAAAATCGCTTCCTTTTTTCTGAAAAAAGGAATACATTTAGCCATGGCAGACAGCTATACCATCAAAACCGCGCAGCAAAAGCTCTCGGCCCTTGTGCAGGAGTCCGCTTTACACCCCGTGACGATCACCAAGCAAGGCCGTGCGGTCGCGGTTCTGGTATCCATCGAGCGCATGGAAGCCATCGCCGAAACGATGGAACTGCTGGCCGACCCCAAGGCGATGGCTGCCATCCGCAAACACCGCGAGGGTCGGGCCGTTTATCATGACGTTTCCGCGATCGATGAGATATGATCGCAGTCCGGATACAGGATGAGGTGTTGGACTATCTGCTGCGGCTTGCGCCCGAACCCCGTCATGCGTTGCGCGTGGCAATCAAGGAACTGACCCATGAAACCGGAGACATCAAACCGCTCACCGATGAGTTAGAGGGCTTCTATCGCCTGCGTGTGGGTTCCCACCGGGTGATTTTCGCCTACGAGGTGATCGACGGACAGCGGATGATCACCTGTGTGTTCTCCGGCCCACGCAAATGGATCTACGAGGTTTTCCAGAGCCGACTGATGGAGTGAGACATGAACGCGAGCGGAAAGCCCTTCCCGATTTTTTCACACGAAGGCACGAAGACACGAAGGGGATCTGTCTCAGGAATGACCCATGACCCATGACCGACTCTCAGCCGGGGAGCAGGTCTTTCACTGCATCGCGCTCTTCCTTGAGTTCGTTGATGGAGAGGTCGATCTTGCCTTGGCTGAAGGCGTCGATGGGCAGGCCTTGCACGACTTCCCACTTGCCGTCGGCGACGGTGCGGATGGGCATGGAGGCCATGAGGCCTTTTTCAATGCCATAAGAACCATCCGAACAAACGGCAACCGAATGCCAATCGCCGGCGGGCGTCGGGGTGATGAGGCTTCTCACCGTGTCCATCGCGGCATTGGCGGCGGAGGCGGCGGACGATGCACCACGGGCCTTGATGATGGCGGCACCGCGTTGTTGCACGGTGGAGATGAAGTCCCCCTTGAGCCATTCGACGTGGGAGATCACATCAGTGACCGGGCGTCCCTGGATTTTTGCGTTGGTGAAATCCGGGTATTGGGTGGCCGAGTGGTTGCCCCAGATGCACAGGTTGGTGACCTTGGAAACATGCACGCTGGCCTTCTTGGCAAGCTGGCTTTTCGCACGGTTTTCATCAAGGCGGGTCATGGCGAAGAAACGATCCTTCGGTACTCCGTCGGCATTATTCATGGCGATGAGGGCGTTGGTGTTGCAGGGATTGCCGACCACGAGCACGCGCACATCGTTGGCGGCGTTGCGGGCGATGGCCTTGCCCTGGCCGGTGAAGATCTTGCCGTTGATCCCTAACAGATCGCCGCGTTCCATCCCGGCCTTGCGCGGCACGGAACCCACGAGCAGCGCCCAGTTAGCGCCCTTGAATCCTTCGTTGAGATCGGACGTGCCGACGACTTCGTTGAGCAGCGGAAACGCGCAGTCATCGAGTTCCATCATCACGCCTTCGAGGGCGGCCATGCCGGGTTCGATTTCGATCAGGCGGAGGTTGACCGGTTGGTCGGGGCCGAAGACAAAGCCGGATGCGATGCGGAATAGCAGGGCATAGCCGATCTGGCCAGCCGCGCCTGTGACGGAAACAGTAATGGGTGCTTTCATGGTTGGTTTGGTAAGAAGAGGCGGGAAACTAGGGGCCTTGGCCCGCATGGTCAACTCGCAAGGCCAAAAGATGCGAAATCCTGCGTGGGATTTCCGAAATCATGCGCGATCCGGGAAAGACCCGGCCCAAAAAATGCCAGAAACCCGCCAGCACTAGGAAGGTTTGCACTAGGCGGTCACAGTCTCCAATTCGATCCGCGGTCCGTCCAACCTTGTCTTTGCATGCTCGATCGTGATCCCAACTAACCGTCCGTCGTCGTCGTAATCGAGCAGTGTGTCCTGATCCAGGTCGCGAGTCTCCACAATCCGGGAGTCCCGCAACTCTAAGTAAAGAGTGTCGGTGTCTTGGAAATACTTAGCCTTCATTGTCTTGAAACCCTCGGTCGAAAAATGCGTTATGGACCGTCTCACCATCCTCCAGAAGAATAACCCGCAAGGCCCGGTTGTCCACCTCCAAAATGCGTTTCCACCTCCTGATGCGGCCATCATCCTGAACTTTCTCGGCATCCGGGGCCAGCATAGTCCTCAGAATCCACTCTTCCCGTATCACGGCGCGGTCGGGGCGCTGCCGCATTTCCCGGTAATAGGCCGTGGTCTTCATGAGCGAGATTCTCAGACACAGTCCTGAAGAAGCAAGCAAAGTCTTTGTGAACCCTAACTGTTTTTTTCACGAGTCCGCTAGACCTCCACCTGGGCCACGGCCATCGCGGCGATGCCTTCCTTGCGGCCGATAAATCCCATCATTTCATTGGTGGTGGCCTTGATCCCGACACGTTCGGGCGGAATGCCGAGCGACCTGCCGATATTCTCCCGCATGGCCGCGCGGTGTGGCAGCACCTTGGGCGCTTCCGCAATCAAGGTGGAATCCACATTGATGATGCGGCAATGGTTTTCCGCAGCGAGATCCCGGCATCTTTCCAATATCTTCAACGAACTGATGTCCTTGCAGGCGGGGTCACCGGGCGGGAAATAATGGCCGATGTCCGCCAAACCCATCGCTCCTAACAAAGCATCCGCGATGGCATGGCAGAGCACATCCGCATCGGAATGCCCTTCAAGGCCGTGGGTGTGCGGTATGTGGACCCCGCCAAGAATCAACGGGCGGTGTTCCGCGAAGCGGTGGACGTCATAGCCGATGCCGGTCATAGGTGGGGATAGTGGTTAGCGGATAATGGATAGTGGATAATGGATGGGAGATGGTTAATGAAGTGATCTTTCTTCTATCTACAATCTACCATCTCCGATCTTCGATCAATTCTTCAACTCAAGTGACTCGCTCACAGAATCTCCTCAACAGGAATCCTGCCGTTGCTGGCGACGATGGACCAGGCGTCGGCATGGCCGGCCACGGGTGTTAGATCCACCTTGCCACCGGCGGTCTCGACGAGCAACTGGCCGGCGGCGATGTCCCAGAGCGAGATGCGTGATTCGATGTAGGCATCCAGCCGGCCGCAGGCGATGTAGGCCATGCCGAGCGCGGCGGACCCCATCATGCGCATCTTGCGCGCGCGCAGCGAGGCCTTGTGGAACCGCTCGATGCCGGTGCGCAGCGCCTCCTCATCCTTGCCACATCCGACAAACAGGATCGATTGCTCGAAGGTGTCACGTTTGCTGGCATGAATGGGCACCCCGTTGAGCAGGGCCGGCCCGCCTTTCGCGACGGTCCATGTTTCCCCGACCATCGGATCATGGATCACCCCGACCACGATTTCACCCTCCACGCGCAGGGCGATGGACACGCAAAAATGCGGGATGCCGTAGAAATAATTCACCGTGCCGTCGATGGGATCGACAATCCATTGGCGGGCGGACTGTGGGTTGCCGGCAATGCCTTCCTCGCCGTAGAGCGCGTCGCCCGGGTGGGCACCTAACAATATCCCGGTGATGAGTTCCTGGGACTCCTTGTCGAGGGCGAGCTTGATGTCGTGATGGGTGGCTTCATCCACCGTGGCATCGCTGCCGAAATGATCACGGAGGAGCTTGCCCGCGGCGAGCGCGGCGTGGGTGGCGAGTTCGAGGTCGGTCATGAGTTATGTGTGATTTCAAGGATGGCTCGCACGAGTTGGTGGGCGAGGTCGTGTTTGGTGGCGCGAGGCAGGACTTCAGTATGATCCGGGTGGACGAGGATGACTTCGTTGAGATCGGAATCAAAGCCGATCCCGGGTTTGGAGACATCGTTGGCGACGATGAGGTCGCAACCCTTGCGGATGAGTTTTGCGCGGGCATGGCTTTCGACCTGTTCGGTTTCCGCCGCGAAGCCGATCAAGGTGCCAGTGAATCCAAGAACCGATCGGGCGGAGCCAAGGATGTCGGGCGTGCGGACCAGCTCGAGCACCAGGGTGCCTGCGGATTTTTTGAGTTTTTCGCCAGCCACCCTGACCGGTGTGTAGTCGGCCACAGCTGCGGCAAACACGGCGACATCCATCCCCCCGAGATGATTGGCAACCGCTTCATTCATTTCGGCAGCTGTCTCCACTGGCAGGAAATCCACGTGATCGGGCACATCGAGCGCGGTCGGCCCAGACACCAGCAGCACCGTGTGGCCCGCATGCGCAAAGGCCGCCGCCAGTTCGTATCCCATTTTGCCAGATGACCGGTTGCTGAGAAAACGAACGGGATCGATCGGCTCACGGGTCGGCCCGGCGGTCACGAGGATGTTCACCCCGCCAGTCTGACCAAGTCCCAGCGCGAGGCAAGCCGTAAGCCAAATAGGGGATGCCTAAACCACGAAATGCATGAAATCTCACATTTTGTTCTTGTGTGCGACCGCAAGGATCATTTGAATCCCGCCCCGCGCCGCAAGGCGCATGGTTCCAATCGCGGGATGGAGCAGCCAGGTAGCTCGTCAGGCTCATAACCTGAAGGTCGAAGGTTCAAATCCTTCTCCCGCAACCACTCTCAAACCCTTAGACCACAACGGTTTAAGGGTTTTTGATTTTAGGGGCGAGCGTGAGATTGGACAAAATCTTGGACACTTTCTTGCACGGGTTCCAAGTCAGACGATCCACCCGCTGAAAAACGGAAGGATCTTCCCATCTTCGACGGACGGCGGCTCGGGGTCTTCTTGTTTGAAACTTGCGCGAAATGTTCCGTCCGTGTGTTTTTCCTGATGTAGGGCGTTCCGCAGGATGAGCAATGGCTTTTCCCCGGTGGCCTCAGCGATGCGCCGGAGATATGCGCGGGAAATCCAGCTGAGCGGAATCTTTGCGGTGTGTGTGCGATGCCCCCGGAGGTCGCCGAAGATTTGAATTTGATTTCTGAGTCTGTCCAAAAGCCGAAATAGCGGTTCCACCTCTGCAGGATCATGACCAAGGTCTCCCTTTGATTTCATGATGCGAAAATCCATTTCAAAGAGCCCGCGGTGGATCAATTCTGTTAGCCTGTCGGTCGGAATTTGTTCAACGTCATTTTTCAACAATGATACGGTAATCCCCGCATATTGTGACGGTGTTTTCATGGTTGCGGTCATTGTGGTGTGGGTGGGGGTTAAACGTATTCTTCACAGCCAGGGAACGGCACCACCTTGGTCTCAAAGCAATGCACGGCCCGCTCAAGTAGCTTTTCCGGGGTAGTTCCCGCCGCCTGGCAACACGCCATCAGTCGCCTGTGAAGGGAGGTCGGCATTCTGACTGAAATTCTGTCTCGTTTTTGTGGTTTTGTGGTTTTGGTCATAACAGAAATCGGGTCTCATGCGGATGGGGTTGAAGCCCACCGGAGGAAATGACGCCCCCGGCTCCCGCATGAGACCCGAGGTCTCGTTTTTGATAAATCACCGCCGCCGGGTCATTACGTCCGGTTTTCGAGTGCGGGCCGAATCTTCAACAAACGGCAGGGGCATGAAGCATGATTGCCCAGGTGGCGTCAAGGGGAAAACCCCGCCCGGCCTGCATTGCTGCGGTGGAAATGCCGAGCGGGGAGTCTCAACCATCATTCGTGCGGTAATTGGCCGCGAGAATTTCTTTTTCCCCTCATGGCGGCGGCATTGGCCTCGTATCCAAGACGCCACGGCATGCAAACAACAGATTCGAAGGGAACGACCGTGCCGGCGGCCAGCATTTCGGCCACAGCGGACGGGATCAAAAACATGCGCGAGCCCTTGCCGACGGTGATCCCCCAGTAGGGGGTTTTAAGGGGCGACTTCACCTCATAACAGGCAAGGTCCAACACGTTTACTGTCTCCTTGGAAACGTGATCGCGGAGCTGAATCACCGTGTAAGTGCCACTCTTGCTCTTTCGATAAAACTGATAGACGGGGGGGGTCATTGGATCAATCAGGGATGGGGCGGGTCTGGTCGGCGATTTGCCGTAAAAGCTCGTTTGATTCGCGCTGTAGGTCGGCAAGCTGGCGCTGGTAGTCCAACCCGGTGCCCACCGCCCCGCCGCCGCCGCCGATGCGCTGCATGGACCCCGTGCGCCCCACGGTGGTCTGATATTGAAGATGGTCGAGGCGCTTCGCTACTTCCTCGCGTTTTGCCGTTAGATCCTCTGCGGTTTTTTTGCGTTCGTCCTCCAACTTTTTGCGGGCCTCGTCCTTGTCGGCCGCGCGCTGTTCAGCATCGACCTTGGCCTCTGCGGGCTGGCGGACTTCCTCAGCGGTGAATCCGGCCCCTTCCAGCTTTTGCATTTCGGCACGGACCTTCTTTTCGCGCTCCAGGGCCTCGAGCCAATACTTTTGCCCGGCGAGGCGCGCGCGTAGGATATCGGCTTCCAGCGCGTATTCCGACACGGCGGCGGCGCGGGAGCGTTCCTTGGCCTCTTCGGCTTCCCGTTCAGACTCCGCCTTTTTCGCCGCGAGATCGGCGGCCTTTTGCACTTCCTTGGAATCCTTGGCGGCGGCATCGGCGGCCTGTGCGGCTTTCTTCTGCGCGGCGACTTCCGTCCGGCTCTTCCCGAACATTGGATCGTTCTTGGCGGAATCCTCGGCCATTTTTACGGCGCGCTTCCGATCTTCCGGCGTCAATTCAGTGCTGAATGGGTTCTTCCAATCGAAAGATCCAAGGTCAATGGCATCCATCACCTCCACCATCTTGTTTAGCACTGGCAGCAAGGCGACTCCGATGCGGGTGCCAAGTTGCTGCACCTTCACTTGAAAGGTGCCCGCGGCATCACCGATGGTATCGAATTCGCCAGCAACGCCAGTGAGGGTTTCCGCGAGGCTCCCGACTTGATCCCTGGCCACTTGGAAAGCGTTTGGATCGTTCATGATCGCGAGCATGGAGGCTCCCGATTTGCCGAATATCTCCATTGCGGCCGCCGTTCTATCCGAAGGGTCTTTGATGGAAGCAATGGATGCGGCTATCTGTTGGAACGCGGCCACCGGGTCTAAGTCGCGAAGTTCGCTGATTGAAAGGCCGAGCTTGCCGAATGCGTTGCTCGTCTCTTCCCCGTCCTCATTGGCCCCGGATAGGGCCTTTTGCATGCGATTGATGGCCTGCGGCACCTGGGCGGCCTCCAGCCCGACGTTTTTAAATGCCTGCTTCATGACCACCAGGCCGGCACCAGAGGCTCCGGTGCGGGCCATCATGTCCGTCAATTCGCCACCGGCATCGATGGCGGACTTGATACTGGCGACTACGGCCGCAAACGTGGCCAGCGCCGCCGCACCAACACCTTTGAACATGGCGCTGCCCACGGTTCCGCTGAATGACGATTTGATGGCGGCGGCAGCCTTTTGCGACTTCGCTTTGAGTTCGTCGAGCTTCCCAAAGTTGCCCGCAAGGGTGATGGAGATTCCAGCCATGGTGATTGGGTGCTTACGCCTTGGATTCTTCGAGGATTCGCCCGCGGGTGCCATGGATGCCGATCGCAATGCTGTAGAAACATTCGATCTTGCATCCGTGTTCGATGTGGTAACCGCCAATCGAAATTGCTTCCCCTTCAACGATGACGTTGAACCGGCGGTTCAGGTTCTCAAATTTCAAGTCTTCCGTGCGTGGCAGCGGTCGCAGTTGCTTGAGCGCAACCACCTTGCCGGATTTCTCGTCGAAGGTCGCCTCCCATGTCGGCGGGGCGGGTTCGCTATCCTTGGAACCGGGTGACGGGAATCCGGGCCATGGCGGAGTTTTCTTGCGGCGTGGGTCCGGAGAAATCAGCGAGTGGCGGCGAGGGTCGCTTCCATATCCACTGCGTTTTGCGGCATCTGCGAAGCTGAAGTCAGCGTCTTTAATTGACGGTCTCATGGTGATGGTTTCCGTTAGGAATTACTCGGCGGCGATGGCGCGGACGAACGAGGATGCCGGGTTCAACGCGCAAATGTCGAAATACCCGGTGACGATCAGGCGGACGTTTCCGCTGATTTCGGCGGCGTAGGGGTCGCTGAGGATTTCGATGGCGCCGGATTGGATAACAACCAGGTCGGCAAAATTGCCGAAGATCAGGGTGGACGCGGCGGCAAATGGTGATGCCACTCCACGGTGGCCCAGCGGGCCCGTGTTCGCGATGTCTGGCCAGACGGGAGCCGTGCCCCCGGCGATGCGTGGAAGCGTGCGCAGAGTCTCACGCGTGG
>CAYWLC010000016.1:15211-29624 GCA_964458895.1 uncultured Luteolibacter sp.
ACGGGAGCCGTGCCCCCGGCGATGCGTGGAAGCGTGCGCAGAGTCTCACGCGTGGCAGGATCGGCCAACCAGCAAAGAGGATCGCCGGATTCTCCGTGGTTTGCAGCTATCGCCTTTTCCATGGCCAGCAAATCGGCAACGGCGATGGTGCCAGCGAATTCCTCTTCGAGCAGGGCCGGATCAAGCAGCAGTCCATACGGTTGCGCGGTGCCGGTCCCGTTGAGGGCCGCATCGTCGAGCGCCGCGCCGATGGCGGAGAGAAGTTGCGCTTCCAGAAAGCCCGCGGCGAGGATTGGGGAGGTTTTCAAAAGTCGCTTCGAGCTGGTGACGAACGCGGAAAGCCGCTTCGGGGTGGTGCTGGTCAAGTTCAGCGTCGGGGCAACATCGGCGGATGTGGATTCCCAAGCGGCTTTTTTCGAGCGGTCAATGCTCGGCAGTCCGGTTTCCGCGAGGAGCGGCACGGTGATGAACGATGCACCGGCGCGGGCGATGGCGCTGTGGGTCCGGATTTGCTGCCCAAGGGTGAGCATTCCCGGGCTTTCATTTCCAAACGGTGCCAGCGGGAGGTCTCGGCGGGCGTCGGCGTTCAGGACGTCCTGATGATCGGGCCAGCGTAGTTGCACGGCACCGCCATCGGTGCGGCTGAGTAGTTCAGCCAGGTCGAGCAGGCGTTGGCGGCGGTGAGAATCGGACGGGCCGATTTTGTTGTGCGGTGTCATGGTGTTCATGATTTATGGTGGTGAGATTGTTAGCGGGTGGTGAGGGGCGAGGCTAGGCGGTTAGCCAGCGGACGGGGATTCCCGTCGATGGGGGCGCTTGTTGCCGTGCGGGGCGGGGCGGCTTCTTCGGGCGGATTGGTCGCTCGGGCAAAATCCCCGATTTGCGCCGCAAGCCCGTCCACCGCATACTTCGGATAGACCAGTCCACCGCCGGCGGATTGTGCCGGCAGCTTCGAGCGCAACCAGTTCCTCCAGTGTGGGGTCGCGGGGAGGTTGCACTTCCGCAGGCTTTCGGATTCGCTGTAAAGTTCTGGAAGATCGGTGGCCATATAATCACGTTGATATGTGTCAACTGTTGGATTCGGAATCTAAGATGGGACGGATTTTGAATCCGTTAAGGGGGAATCTAGCAGAACACAACCACCACCACCCCCCCTTAAAAAAATCTGTCGCTAGGGGTTTGCCGCGCGACAAATGACTGCATGAAGGCTCGGCTGGGAAGGACCCGTTAGAAAGGGGGGTCATGATCGGCGGTCTCGTCATCGGTGTCTGGTGGTGGTGCCGCGGGCATTCCAGGGCTTGCTCTGCGGCCTGGTGGCAGGGTGGGGGCGCAAGGTCTAAGCGCAATCCATCCAGACCAATCACGGGCCACTGGTAGCGCGTCGAGCTTCAGAACTTGATTGCCACGGGATGATTCGAATAGTGCCCCCACTATCAAGGTGGCCTTGTGTTTTGTTCCTGCCTCGTCCGTCCACTGGCGGATCGTTGCAACGGCATCTGCTATTTTGTTCATGGCGTTGGCTCCTCCATATCAATTACCTCGCCAGGGCGTCTTCCCCCAAGATCGGGTGTAATCCTAATGATAGTGCCTGAGCGCCCGCCCGCCCTCGGCGTCTCCGGCGGTGCCCCTGTCTGATGATTTGCTGCTGTTCGTAGCAACGTTTGAGGATCATCCATCCACCGCCTTTTCTCAAAGAAAGCCTCTGCTCCTGGCACATAGATATTCAGGCATCCTCCTGGCGCTTGCTGGGCCGCCAACGCCATTGCGCGGGTCCCGTTTCTGATTACCTCAGGATCAACCCCTTCATTCAATGCCGCCAGAACATGAAGGCAGGCAGCGTGAACCTTCCCCCTCTTCGGCCAGAGTGCTACAATTCCTGGAACGTCCACATCGCAGGGCGGCGGTGGTGGTGTGTCCATGGTGAACCGTGTCTCTGTATTCTCTGTATTGTTACTCGCCCCTTGCTCGCCCCTTGTCCGCCCCTTGTCCGCCCCCTGACTGTCCCTTGGTCCGCCCGTTTGTTCGCCCCTGCTGTCTGCCGATAGGCTGAAAACCCTTGTGTCTGCAAGTGTTGCAACGGTTCCTTTGTTCGCCCCTTGGAACGTCGCAAGCTTACAATTTGATAGAACCTCTTTTGCATGTCGATAGGCTTTCTCTGACTTCAAGCCGGCCTCGCGCCAGTCCCCGATGAATGCTTGCCCAGCTTTCATCCTGGTAATGGCGCAATCCTTCCATTTCGCGCGGGTGGCAATTTGGGTTAGAAGCAGGAACGCGTTCGGGTGTTGAGACAGAAGGGCATTTGTCTCGTCACCACAATGCAGTGCAATGAATCGACTCACGGCCGCCACCTCCGATCAAGCCGGCGTTGTTCGTCCGCACGCTGCACGGCCCGCTGTGCGCGGATCACCTTCCAGAGGGCGAGGAGCGCCCGCGGTTGCCTAGCAAACGTCCAAGCAATGCCTAGGAGGTGCTTCAAGGTGATCCACAAGGCCTTCGCGGCGATGAACATCAAAATGAAAAGGATAGTGAGAATGCGCTTGTATCGCCAGAAAACGGTGGCATTCTTTGCGTCTAGTTCTGTGAGTTTCGAGGCGGCCTTTTCCTTTTCCGGGGGGCCGCTTCGCTCGTTTGAGGGTGTAGCTTTCACAGGCGAGGATTGTTAGAGTTTTCCCGTTCCAGCCGGCGGAGGTCTGCAACGAGTTCTTCCACCTCCCCGGCAGGAATTGGACGCTGCGAGTCCAAGGCTGTTTGGAGTGGTTGGCGGGTGTCGCTGGGCATAGGCACGACGGGGGCCGCGTCCTGGGCGACGGGGTAGCAGGTGGAAAGGTTCATGCCACCACCCCTTTCCGCACCTTGGTGTGGCGCTGGCCGGAGGTGTTCATGACGATCTCCGACGGCGGAGCCCCAACGAAACCTTCGATGAAGGCATCGAGTTCGTTCCGGTCGATCAGGACGCGCCCGCGCCCTCCCATGGGGGTGACGTTGTGGAGCTTGATGTGACCGGCTTTTCCCCAGTTCCGCAGAGTTTGTTCCGATACCCCCGCGTAGGGTGTGGCGGTCTGGAACGTGAGCCAGCGCGGGGCGATGGTTGGGGGTTTGTTCTTGCGTGTTTTTGCTTGCATGTAAGACACGAATGAGTGTCAACTCTGTTTGTCACATGTCACATATTCCAACTTCAGAATTAGCGCGCCTCACCGGCTACGAGAAAAGGCACGTTCAAAGGCTTGCTGCCATGGGTCAGATTCCCGGCGCGGCCCGAACGGATGGCGGACACTGGAGAATCCCAGATTCGCCGATGGTGCGCCAGTGGTGCCAGGCGGTCAAGCGGTCGCGGAGGCTTTCCGCAGTAAAGAAAAGGCGTGGGCATCAAAACTATATCCCGCCCCTAACATGTCTGGTGACGGCGCTCCGCGTTACTCTGCCTAACATGTCACAAGCCAACATTGCGGCGTTGGATGAAGACCTGTCCCAGATTGAGGCTGTGATAAGCCCTTATAGGCGCGGGAGAGTGCCTACAGCGCGGTCTAGCGTCTCGTCATGATGCGTGTATCGGGCGTGGATCTTGGATGAAGAGTGCCCGGTGAGCTTCTGGCGAACGTCGGCGTGAATGTCGGCCTCGGCCAGCCATGACGCGAAGGTGTGGCGCAGGGCGTGGAAGCTGCGGGAAGCCTTCATTCCGCCCGGTTGCTCAATTTCCTTCGGGACCTTTGCTTTCTTCATGATGGCGGAGAACTGCATGGATGTGGTGGCGGTCCCCTGTTTTTTCAGCGTCGGGAAAAAATCCCCCTTTTTCTTCCCGATCCATGCGATGCAAGGCGGCGTCAATGGCACGGTGATTACCTTTTTTTGCCGGGCCGTCTTGGATGGCATGATGACAAGATGTGTGCCGTCGATGTGCTTCCGGGTGAGGCTGAGAACGTCCCCCAGGCGCAGTCCGGTATGCGCGGCAATGGTGATCGCTCCACGCCATTCCTTGGATGTTTCCTTGTGGGTGAGCATGGCGCGGATTTCCTTCACCGTGAAGGGTGCCCGTTCTATGCTGTCCTCTTGGCGCAGGGCCCTGGATTGCTTGGCCGGGTTGTGTGTTGCCAGCTTCTTGTCCACGGCGGCCTCCATGACCCGGCGGAGGCTGGCCAAGGCCTTGTTGATGGTGGAAGCGCGCCGGTCGCCGGCCTTCTTGGCTTTGTCGATGGCGGAATTGACCTGGGCGGAGGTGAGGGACTTCACCGGGGCCTCCATGATCCGCTTGCCGAATGCGGCGGTGAAGAGCGCGAGGTCTTGCTCGTATCCGGTGGCGGTGGAAATCCCGACATGCCGCTTTTGCTCCGTGATCCATTCTAACCAAAATTTATTCAGGCTGGTCTCGGTGAAATCCGGGTTGGCCAGCTTGTGGAGCCTATGCACGAATTCTTCCGCTCGGGCAAGGGTGAGTTCCCCGGCCGCTGCCTCACGTGTCACGGTTTCGAGGACGGCCGCGAAAGCCTTGGGAAGTTGAGACTGTTTCTTACGCTCATCCCTTTCCTCTGCCTCAAACCCGGCGGCGATTCGTTCAGCCTCCCGCTTGGATGACGCACCGGTGTTCTTGCTCACGCGTTTCCCGTCCGCGTTGAAATATTTCGCGTAATAGGTCCCGGTGGTGTGTTTGTAGATCGATGCCATGCGGAAATATTGGACACTAATCAGGCAAAAGCAAGCAAAAAGTGTCCAAGAGACGCCTAAGCCTTTGATACTTAGCAATTTAGATCCGAAAGGTCGTAGGTTCAAATCCTACTCCCGCAACCATTTGACCCTTGTCGCCAGCATGCGACAGAACACGACTAACCCGCTTATTATGAGCGGGTTTCGTCTTTTTAAAACCGGGTTTCCTTTCGCCAGCCTGCGACACAGAATGACCCGATTTGGCAGAAATCTGTGCGCCTATTTGTGTATCACCTATCCACGGAAGATTCTCGATGGCAGCCCGAAGCGGAAGCTGGGCCGCGTCGGTGTAAAGGTTGGAAGTCATTTCCGGGGCGCTGTGGCGCATCAACTCCTGAGTCACCCGCTGTCCGGTCTCCGACACGGTGAGAAACGTGGCGAACGTGTAGCGAAGCGCGTGGAAGTCCGCGAAGCGACCCCTATCGTCCTTATAATCGACTTTGGCGGCCTTCAGATCGAGTCTGAAGCGCTCAATGCGTGGCATGTGAGGAAAGACCTTATCGGTGGGCCTGTAAGCGCTTGGACGAATGGAATCGATTTCTGCGGCCAAGCAATGATGGACCGGCATGTTTGAAGCCAATCGGTTCTTGGTAACGGCAGCGCGTAGCGTCAACTGCATTCCTTCTTCAGTCTTTTGAATGTCGCCCCATTGAAGTTCGGCAAGCTCGTTACGACGAAGACCCGTGTAAGCCGCCGTGAGATACACCAGCTTGTGCCTTCCACTAACAGCGCAAAGCCTCTTGAACTCGTCAGGCGTGAATGCGCGGCGCTTACGTTTCTCATCGCCCTTTTCCTGCACCTTGCCTATCTTGGCTAACGGATTTGATCCAAGGCGATCCAATTTCACCAACCAATCAATGAATCCGTTGACCGAAGCCAGGTAATCGTTACGCGTTTTGGCGACCAAATGACCATTGGCACGACGCCATGCAAGGAACGAATCCGCCGACACATCGCTAAGTTTCCGCCAACGGGCATCCTTCACCACTTTTGAAACCCGCGCTTCGGTGACGGCTATATATTTCGAATCACGACGACGCGCCTTCATTTCTTCGATGAACTCGGCAAGCAGCTTAGTCACGGGAATGCTTCGTGCTTCGACTTGCTTGCGAGGGAGAGCAAGACCGGCGTATTCCCGCTCTTTCTCCAGAATGAATTTCTTGGCTTCGGAATGGGCAACGCTCTTGTCCGTCACACCAAGCGAAACCCACTTGTCGCTTGGCATGTCACCGAACCGATATCGCAGGTAAAAGCAGCGGGATAGTTTGAGAATCCCATTGACCCGCTTTTTGCGCTTTTCTACTGAAAAAATCATGGCGTGACCATCCTTCCTAACCGAAGAACGTCAGCCATAAGAAAGCGGACGCAGCCCCTGATTTTTCGTTTAGTCAATCGCCCCGCACTGACTTCCCGTTCAACCGTCCGGATTGAAGTACCCCAGAGTGCGGCGGCTTCCTTCTTATCTATAAGCCGAAGCGCCTCACCCTCAATTCCTGATTCCTGATTCCTTTTCATTTTTTCTATATTGATTTTATCCCATTGCCTCAGCAGCAGCCCAAAAACGCCCTTCCGCCTTTGCCCTCGAAATCGGCCCCAACCCTTCAAGAGCTTCTTGCCTCAGCGCGTCCACTGCATCAGGAGTCAAAGACGCTCCCTCGGCCCAAATCGCGATGATGGCACGATTGCATGCCAACATGTCGCCCATTTCACCGATCAGATTAAAGCGATCATGGAAGCCCGTTACTTCATATTCGAGTTCGTCCGCCTCTTCGTCCGCCGACAACACAGCAAAAAGCGGGTTTCTAATGGCCATGTCTTTACAGAACCTTTCAATTCCGTAACCGTGCCTGCTTTGAATATCTGCTGTGCCTTCAAGAGTCACCGGAAAATCAGCAGCCTCATCCGTAAGGTTGTCATGGAATTGCGTTCCAGGAATCACTACGGCACGTAGTTCGTCCCACTCATATTCCCGCAGCGCGTTAATCAGATGACGATCCAGAGCCACAGGCAGACCCATATGAAAACCCGCGTTAGGACCATCACAAAATTCAAGACCCGCGACTACCTCGCCGTCTTCGAATTCCAGAGAAAAATCGAAATCGTTAGGTATCGCCCGGCTAAGACGATCATGGAGAGTTGCGAGCTCATCCGCTGTCCTTCGATGGAGTCCTCTCGACGAGTCCAACGTCCATTCACGATCCATACGAAGGCAGAAAGATCCTTCTTCGTCTGGCACGATCTCGGCGGCGATCCACCGAGCCAACTGTTTCACAGTCATTGCTTTACGTTTCATTTTCTATGTGGGGGGATTTGGGTTTTCGTAATCGGTGCCCGGTATTCGCGGAATAATTCAAGAATGCGCTCGGGTTCGTCTCCGTCGCTCCAGTCAGCCACGAAAGCGGTGACAATCTTCGTGAGGACCGAAGAGCGGGTTCTACTCAAGCAACCCGCCAATGCATCGACCGCCTGCCTTTCATCCTTGGAAACCGTGAAACAAACCGTTTGGTCCCTTGGGGAATCAATATCGACGGCGAGACGTCGCCCAGATCGTATCCGGTCATCAGGAGAGAAATTGTGTCGGTCGGTCATGCCAATAGGTTCTACCTATAGGTTCGCGGCCAGTCAAAGGAAATTTTAAGAAAAATAACAAGCCCAAGAGTTTAATCTGCCAAGTTTCGACTAGACGCATTCTGGAATTGACCTCAGACCTTAGTCCTGACCACCTACCGCCATGCCCATTTCAGCTCCCGACAAATCCGTTGTCGCCGTAATTGTTCAGCAGGGTAAAATTCTCGATTTTATTGATGGCAAAACGCAACGTAAGGAATCCCCGGAAGAATACGTTCGCCAGGAGATCGCGAAATCTCTCGTGCGCGAATACGAATATCCAAAGCGAACCGTTGAGGTGGAATTCAAGATCAAGCTCGGCAGCAGCTCCAAGCGGGCTGACCTGGTAATCTTTCCTGATGGCGCAGACCATAAGCAGGAGGAAGTATGGATCATAGTTGAATGCAAAAAAAAGGACGTGAAGCCTTCTGATAAGAGTGAAGGGGTTGAACAACTCAAGAGCTACATCGCCGCCTGCCCGAATGCCCGCTTTGGCATGTGGACCAACGGTGTCGAGCGGATCTGCCTTCATTGTGTCACGACCAAAGGCAAACGTATCGCGGAGGAGATTCCAGACATCCCCAGTTTCGGCAGAGAAGAAGCGGAGATAGACCGACCTACTTTCGATCAACTAAAGCCAGCAACCAGCGATGCATTGCTTTTTGCCTTCCGTCGTTGCCACAACCATATCGCTGGCAACCAAGGCATGCAGAAGCCCCAAGCTTTTTGGGAACTATTGAAGCTCATCTTCTGCAAAATCTGGGATGAGCGAAATAATCCCGAGATCGAATTCTATGCGGCTGCGACCGAGCGCCACGGAATTAACGGGCCGTTGAAAGTACGTGATCGAATTAGCATGCTCTTCGATCACGTGAAAGAAGAATACAAGGCCATTTTCGATCCCACCGACACGCTTAAACTCGAACCCAAAGTTCTATCCTACCTTGTCTCCCAGCTTCAGATGTATTCCCTGCTGGAAAGCGACGTCGATGTAAAAGGCCGCGCTTATGAGGAAATTGTTGGTTCCAACCTTCGAGGTGACCGCGGAGAATTCTTCACACCACGTAACATATGCCAGTTGGCGGTCGCCATGCTCGACCCAACTGAGAAAGACCTGTTGCTAGATCAAGCCTGCGGCACAGGCGGCTTTTTGATCACCGCGATGAATCATGTCATCGCTAAGATCCAAGCTGAGGAACTCAAAAAATGGAAGGGCGATGCGGAACGGGCTGCCTCTCCCACCCGTGAGCGAATCAAACGATACGCGAGCAAATTCATCGTGGGGATCGATTTCAACCCGGAGCTGGTGAAGGCTACCAAGATGAACATGGTCATGAACAATGACGGCTCTGGCGGATTGTATCAGGCAAACTCGCTTGAAAATCCCGGTTCATGGTCTAATGAGCTCCGCGCACGCAAATTGATCGGAAAGATAGATATGCTCTTCACCAATCCACCATTTGGATCAAAAATCCCCATCAGCGACCCCAGCATCTTGGAGCAGTTCGATCTTGGCTATTCATGGACATACAATGACGACGAAGACACATGGAGTCGCACGAATCGCCTGCAAAAATCCCAGCCGCCTGAAATTCTCTTCATCGAACGTTGCGTCAAATTCCTCCGTCCGGGCGGCCGCTGCGCGTTGGTGCTTCCTGATGGCATTCTTGGCTCACCGGGCCTCGGCTATGTGCGAGATTGGATGCTCAAGAACACTCGCATCCTTGCCAGCATTGATCTCCACCCGGACACCTTCCAACCTCACGTCAGCGTCCAAACCAGTCTGCTTGTCCTTGAGCGGAAAACTGACGAATTGATCGCCCTGGAAACTGCGGCTGGTCGTCTCAATGACTACCGCATCTTCATGGCTGTCGCAAACCACATTGGCCACGACAAGCGCGGCAGTAAAACCTACGTCCGTGACCGCGACGGCAATGAAATCGTCCGTGAGATCGAGCGCGACTACTTCGAGTGGGAGGATGGCCGCCGCATCGTTCGTAAAGTGAAGGTCAGTGAGAAAATAGCTGACGACAACACCCAACAAATTGCCCAAAATTTCCGCCAATGGCTCTCCGAGCAAGACTGATCCCGATTCCACGCCCAGCGGAACAGGAGTGGCCGCATCATAAGGCTGAATGGAAATCCCTGCCTGCTCATCTTCTTTGGCGGCAAGACCGTCGAATGGAGGGTGAGACCTATTTGGCCGAGGGCTATCAATTACGTCTAGGCATTGAGGAGCGTGCAGCCGGATGGAATCGACTCGGAAAGATTGCGCGTATTTGGCAACCAAACCGATTGAAGGGTATACAAGTCGAAGAAAAGGCGGGAATACCTTTCCTCGCCGCCACTCAGGTCTTTGGTATCCGGCCAACTCCCCGTAAATGGTTAGCCATAGCAAAGACCCCCGGATCTTCTGAACGTTTCTTAGAAGAAGGCACAATACTAGTGACTTGCTCTGGAACTGTCGGCCGGGCGATCACTGCGCCTGAAGCGTTGACTGGCTCGCTTATCACCCACGATTTACTCAGAGTTGTCCCCAATACACGGGAGCTTGAGGGCTGGATATATGCATTCCTTCAATCTCCGCAAGCCAGACTGATGATGACATCTTCCCACTATGGGCAAATCATCAAACATTTGGAACCGGCCCACCTCGAAGCCTTGCCAGTTCCAATAGTTAAGCCAGCCATCGCGGCTGACTTCAATGATTGCAGCAAGAAGATTCTGAGTCTGCGAAATGAAGCCCATGCCAAAACATTGGAGGCTGAAAAGATCTTTGAAGAAGCCGTTGGGCCTGTAGAATTTTCAGACTTAGGCGAGAATGGATTTACGGCAACTGCATCAAACATCTTTGAGAGACGCCGCCGTTTAGAAGCTCTGTTTCACAACCCGGCGACGCAAAACCTTATTCGTCACCTAACCACAGGATCAAATCGCACCGTTCCTTTTGGCAAGCTCGGGTTCAAGCATTGGGTTCCTGGCCGTTACAAGAGAATACCAGCACAAGATGGAGTAGTTTATTACGACAGCTCCGACCTTCTTGAATTCAACCCAACGCCTTCAAAGTTTTTTGCCGATTGTGCCTTTGGAGATAAATATCGAGGCCGTGTCAAGCGAGGCTGGCTCTTAATTCCATGCTCTGGCCAGGTCTATGTAATCATCGGGACTCCATGCTTGGCCGGGAAGCAATTCGATAACGGAGTTGTTTCAAATCACATCCTCAGGATTTCACCCACATCCAAAAGCCTCGTCCGTCCCGGGTATCTTTTGACGGCACTATCCCACCCAAAATTAGGAAGGCCCTTGCTCAAGGCCTTGCCTTTCGGATCGAGCGTTCCGGAAATGGACCCAACGGATTTGAGCATGGTCCCTGTCGTAAGGCTTGATCCCAAGTTAGAAAAAAAAATCGCGGACTTGGCAGAGACCGCTTCCGATGCCCGAGGAGAAGCTGACGAACTCGAACGCCAAATGGCAGCGGCGGCTGGTGAACTTCTCGCTCGCTTTATGGCTGGCGATGTGACAGATTTCGTCGTCACTATGACCACGGCACTTGCAGAAAGTTATTCGAAGGCGCGTCCGTTCGGTGAACACGAATGTGTACGTCTCGCGGTTGCGCGCAAGGATGCAGGGTTGGCCAAGGGAGCGCTGGGAGCCATTGTCCACGCTTACCCGGACGGAATCACATTCGAAGTGGAGTTTCCAGACGCCAAGCCCGGCTATGAAGTGCTCACTCTCGAAGCAAAGTTCCTCCTTCCCTCCAAAGCCGTATGAAGCGTCTTCCTGCCGATGCCAAGCTTCTAGTCGAACCCGCCAAGATTAAGGACTACCTCTTCAACCGGAATCATCCAGTCGGACAGACCAAGGCAGACTACTTTTTGGGTAAGGGATTTTCAGATAAACACCCCAAAATTTTCATTGAGGCGCTAAAAGAACATGCCCGCACGCGTCCGGTTGCAAATAAATCAGTTTGCAGCCAGGAGACCAAAATTGGAATCGAGTGCAATTTGAATTTTCCCGATGGTAAGGAGCGATGCATCAGAACGGTCTGGATTCACCAAAAAGATGGTCAATACCGCCTAGTGACAGCCTATCCCCACAAAAAGCAAAAAGGCAAATAAAGTTGAACTCCTGGCGATTACGTTACCCCTAATGTTGATGGGGAAGCCGGGACAGTTACGGCAGTAGTGTGAACCTAAATGGGGTTACCACTTGACTTACCCGTTCTGCGTGGATTTTGCCCCCTAGACGTATCAACGAATCTTGATACTCAGATGAACAACTAAAATGTTGACGCATCCGGCGCAGCACTGTATGTGGTGTTTCCAACGTCGCGGAAGCTACCTTATGCAGCAGACGTGACCCAACCAAACAAACCAAATGTCAGACACAAACAAGCATGTCGTAAAACATCCTGACGGATGGGCTGTAAAGCCCGCCGGAGGTGAGAAACCTAGTCGAGTGGTAGAAACTCAGCGCGAAGCAATCGAGATTGCACGGCAACAAGCGATCAATCAGGGAACTGAAATGTTCATCCACGGCAGAGATGGACGAATCAGGGAGCGTAACACGTATGGGAAGGATCCACACCCTCCCGAAGGTTAAGCGCCGTCGATTGCCCCTCGATTGGCCCGACCCTTTAGACAGGGGGTCGGGCCTTTTCGTGGCCATTCAATTGTGAAGCTGGTCAGATGGTCGCGATAGCTCTCGCCCAACCACCCCATTTCCCCGAGTCGGGAATACCGACACCGGGAAATCCCCCACCAGAGGGCGCAACGGCTCCGGTCTGGTTCGAGGGTTCGTGCCTCACCCATCCCGAACCAGATCCTCGCCCTTGCCAGCATTGGCTTTCCAATGCGCTTCCGGCGGCTCCCACCCTGCGGGGACTGCCGCCGTCACCCCCCAACCCCCTCAAGGGGGCTTCTCCCCCCCGCCCCTCAAGGGGAGCGGGGGGACATCTTTTGTTCTCAATCGACAAGTCTAGTCCATGCTTGTCCGGTTGCTTGACAACTCTGAGCCGCTAACCTGGAATCTTTAATTTGAGAAGCTTGTAGTTTTCCATGAAGGAATTGGCCGCTCGGACAAATGAGAATCTTTTATCGTCGGATAGAGCATACCAAGCGCTCGAACCGTAAGACTTTTTTTCAAGACAGCCTAACATTTTGTCGAGATCGACGAACATTTGATCAAGGTAATTTTTGGCATCCCGAATATCATCATTTTTAATGAAGAGATCCTTTGTGGAATTAGATGTTTTTTGAAAATAATCAATGGAAGCATCAAAAGCATCTATTGAGATGTTGCTTTTTTGATCATACATTGTGGTAAGTTTTTGTGCTAAAAACAAACAACCGTCTGCACTTTTGGAAATTAAAATAAACTCATTAGAAATTAACTTGGCTGATAAATCTGCATTTTTGGAATCTTCGTGTGCCTTCTTTATGGTCTCCTGCTCTATTTTTTTGTGCAGCTTGTGCTCGTATATAGTCTGGAATCCATATGCCGCTACGCCTGCTATTGCGGCAATGGCGGCAGCAGCCAGTAAATAAATTAGCCATTTGGGCAAAAGTGGCGAATGGGGAACCGATTCAGGCGCTGAATTCATGTCAGACCTATCTGTCATTTAACACTATGACTCAAGCTCTTTTTCCAGACGGTCCAAGGATGACTGGCATCACGCGATGCCGGGGAGCGTCACTCTGCATTAGCGATGGCACCCGCGCCCCCCTGTGCTGCCTCCCAGATCATGCGCAGACGAGCACTTTTCTCTCGCAAAGCCTCTTTGCTTCGATTCATCACGATTACGGCCGGCTCAGTAATGCGGGAGAAATAGGGAGCAGGGACGAGAGTCGCCAAGACGGTATCAGCCCGAGGTGCCGCGCCGTCTGAATTGGCAGCGGGTGGCCGGGAGTTCCAGTTAGGAACGGTTTCCAATTTTGTTCCAAGCGGGGTGCAAATCCGGTGAAACCGTTGATCGGTATCCTCCCGGTCTCGGCGCTGGTCACGAAGCGGGCCGAGGGTTTGAACCAGGTGCAGCTTGAAAAGCTGGTCATGAAGCGACTTGAGTTCCGGCCCTGACAGATCCAGAAGGTCACCCGGTTTGACGACGTATTTGCACGCCTCCCGCGCCATCTCGACCTTGCGAGCGTCGGCAAAGTGAAATTGCCACCACTCGCGGACCTTTCCTAGCAGCAGGGACCAAGCATCTTTCCCGAGCTTCCGGCCCAGGTGAATGATTGCATGACAATGAATGTGAAACGTCGGCTTTCCTTCCACCCTCTGCAATGATCCAAGCTCGGTCGCACGGAATACAATCGAAATCCCGGCAGCCTTCATGAATGGCTTGGCGTTGAGTTTGGAAATGCGCCGATGAACCTCCTTGATCCTATCGGCAACGACTTCGATGGGACAACGAGCCCCGGAGGTGAAAACCCACATTCGGGAAAACGGGTTGTTCTGAATGAAATACTCCAAATCCCCGAGTATCCGGTTCCGCTTCCGTTTCGCCACGGCGGGAATGAACACAATGTTTCGGAAATCGATCATCGGCTCCTCGATTCCCGTTAGAAGACCCACCATGGTCAGCTTGGATTCGCCGTAAGCCTTCACCCCAACGCTTTCGAGCATGTCGGCAATGTGGATGGATTGCGCCATCAGCAGGTCCCGCTCGGCTTTCTTTTTTTCGAATGCCTCTACCGGGATTTCCCGACGACTCTCGTCCTGGACAATCTTCAGATAAACGCGCTCACCCCGCGACAGGTGACCGCAGCCGTCCGTGCCGGTCGCGCTGGCGCGCGATCCGGCATCGTCCGGCGTCCGGTCTTCTTTGGTTGGGTTGGTAGCGGTTTGCGGGCGAAGGACAGATTGCCTCACTTACCGCCTCCTTCCCCGCGCTCCGCGTCCACAATGGCGAGGATTGCCAGCTTGAGCCCGCTACTCAAACGAGGCCAAATTTCGACCACCCGAGACAGTGAATGACGATCCTCGTCAGAAATCTGTGCGCCTATTTGTGTATACCCCTCGACGGGCCAAGGTGGCTGCCCTTGATTCTCAATCGATTGCGAAAAATGCGAGGTGGGTTCAACTCCTACTCCCGCAACCACCATAAAGG
>CAYWLC010000017.1:0-13825 GCA_964458895.1 uncultured Luteolibacter sp.
ACAAAGTCGCCCCGCCCTTCACCGAGGCCGAGTTCGACATCATGTACAACGAGGGCATCTCGTCCACCGGCTCGTTGTTAGACCTCGCCCTCGAGATGGAAATCATCCAGAAACGCGGGTCGTGGTTCTCATACAACGGCACCCAACTCGCCCAAGGTCGCGACGCCGCCAAGGAATTGATCAAAGCCGATGCCGCGCTCTACGAAGACCTCGAAGCCAAGGTCAAGGAAGGCCTCGACGCGAAAAAGAAGAAATAGGGCAAGGCCAATCCGGAATTTTCAGGCCCCGGCATCCGCTGATTCGAGCGCGGCCACAGCGTGGAGCGGGCGGCGCTCGATGACGATCTCGCCTAACAGATCACTCTGACGCACGACGAATTGGTTGAGTTTCATGAGTTCAAGCAAGGCGAGGAAGGTGACAATCACTTCCCCTTGGGTGGTGGCGGATTGGAAAAGTTCTTCGAAGCGCCGCGCTTCCCCCGCTTGGAAGTGCCGCATGAGCCACTCGATTTTGTCAGAAACGGTGAAGCGGTCATCGATGATGTCACCGAAATCATGGGATTCCTCAAAACGTTTCAGAACATTCTGGAACGCGCGGATAAGGTCGAAAATCGAGACCTCGGCGAGAGGTGGGGTTTCTTCCACAGGCAGGTCGGCCACGTCCGGTTGATGCGCGAAGCGCCCCTCCTGTTCGAGTTCACGCAGGGAGAGAAATCCGGCGGCATCCTTGAATTTTTTGTATTCGATGAGTTGGCGGATAAGATCCCAGCGCGGATCGTCCTCCTCGGCATCCTCCTCGGGAGGTTGATCCACACGCGGCAACAGGGTGCGGCTTTTCAAATACATCAGATTGGCGGCCATCACGATGAACTCCGAGGCCAGATCGATGTTGAGCAGTTTGAAGGTGTTGATGTAATCGAGGTATTGGCGGGTGATGCGCTCGATGGATATCGAATGGATGTCCACCTCGTCCTTTTTGATGAGGTAGAGCAGGAGATCGAGAGGACCTTCGAAGATTTCGAGGCGGACTTTGTAGTCGTTGGCTTCCACGGGCAGGGTGGTAAGAGAAAAGTCGATGCGCGGCGAGGCAATTTTCCCTCGCCTACGCGAGGGAGGTGGGCTTTACTCCCGCTGCTGCGATACGACCCGAACCATGGAACCCGAGCAACTGCAAAATTTCAATGAACGCTTGAGCCAATGGGTGGCCAATCAGGGGTTTTGGTTCCAGGTGCGTTATTCCATGTCCGGAACCGGCCTGAAGGGAAAGGCCATGCTTCATTTGTTGCAGATGGTTTCCCGCTTGTTGTATTTCCTGCTGGCGCTCACAATCTGTTTCTGGGTTTATCTGGTCAAACGCACGGAATCAAGACGTTACGTCACCTCACAGCGCGTTGCTCTTCAGGAAAGCCTCTCCGCTTCCGATTTGGAAATGAGAAACTTCAGACGGACCCAAGGCGTTCTGGAAATCAGCCGCTTGGCTGCGGAGGGCGGCGGCGACACTTTTTTCACCTCGTTTGAGGCCAAAAACATCCGTTGCAACATGGGATTATTAGATGGTCTGATCGGCGTCTGGAAACCTGGCATCATCTCCATCGCAAGGTTGGATCTCGATCTCCGCGCCGGCGCTGACGACGCGAATTCCGCCAATAAAATGGCGGCGGCCTTGTTCCACAAATCCAACAAAGTCGAGGTGAACTTCTTAGAAGTCGGGGACACCACGCTGCGTTGGGGTTACTCCAAGTCCACGAGCGGCAGGATCGATTCCAGTTCCATGAAAATGCAGCGCATGGGCGAGGGCTGGCGCATGAGCTTCAAAGGCGGGACCTTCACCCAGAATTGGTTGCATCAATTGGACATCATCAGTCTGGTGGTGGACTGCCAACCGGATGGCATGTTCTTTGAAAAGGCAGAATTCAAACAGGGCGCGGGCACCGTCGATATTTCCGGCCTCCGCTTGAAAAGTGGCGAGCGCCCGGAAGTGACGGGAATTGCCAAAATCCGCAATTTGGATTTGGATGAGGTCCTTCCTGCGGCTCTGCAGACTTTCCTGGAGGGTTCGATTTCCGGGGATTTCAAGGTGTTTGGTTCAACCAACTCCTCCGACGGGGTTGGCTTTGAAGGCCAGGTGGTGTTGGACGGCAAGGATTCCATTGCGCTGCGTGAGAGAATCCCCCTGTTGCGAGCGCTCTCGGTGGTGGACTTTTCACGAAACTACCATCGGGTGGATTTCCGCGAGGGCTCATTCCAACTCAAATCGTCGCACGGTGGTTTGGAACTCACCGAGGTGAAGTTGAAAGCGGATGAATTGTTTACCCTTGATGGGAAGCTCAAGGTGCGGCTGCCGACTCATGAAGAAATTCAGATGGCCTTGGCCAAAGGCACAGGTTTGGAAAACTCGCCGTTGTTCTCTGCGGAAGATGAGGCCATGATCATGGAGCATGCCAAATCCGGGTCCTTCATCACCCTCAAGAAGGCCGCCCAAGCGGAAAGGACGCTCAAAGACAAGACCGAGCTTGCCGACACCGGCTCCCTGTTTGATCGTCTAACATCCGGTGTTGAGGCCCGCCGCCTGCAAGAGCAGGAGTCCGTACGCATGTCCCGGATGCTTCGCTATGAGGGTTCCTTCCTCGTCACCATTCCTCCGGATGCCTTCGAACGGGCACCCAAGCTCAAGGAGCTGTATCCTCTCGACCACAACACCGGCAGAATCCCGGTGCAGGTTCCCATTGATGGGGATCTCTATGATATCACGGTGAAACAGGCGGAGGATACCTATCAGGGAGGGCAACGCCAGTAAAACAACCGACGGATGCCGGAGGAGGACCTCCAACACCCGCCGGTGCTTTTTGGGGGGATTGTCGTCATCCACAGCATATCGGGGGGCTTAGCTGCTGGTGACTCCCTATAGATAACCCATTTTCGGCCATAAGTAACGACGCGATCACGTTAAACCTGCGTACAATTCACTAAGCGACAACGCGGGTGGTCCATGGCGTCCGCTTGTAAACTGTCGGATTGTATGCTTGCCGCCGCAGCGGCCATGCCTGAGGTTCGCTCCATGAAACTGCGAGTCCGTGCCACGCCCAACGCCCGCCGCAATGAAGTGCTCGGATGGGACGCCGACCCCCAGGTCGGGCGCATCCTTCACGTGCGCATCGCCGCAACTCCAGTGGATGGCAAGGCCAATGCCGAATTGAGGGATTTCCTCGCCAAAACCCTGAACCTCTCTAAATCCAGCGTCACCCTCGAAAAGGGCAGTTCCTCGCGCTTCAAATCCTTTGAGATCCCCGATGGCACCACCCTGCCTTGAGCAAGAGCGATCTGGCCGCGGCTTCCATCCGTGAAGGGCGTTCTCTGGTTTCTTTTGATCAAGACCTGGCCAAGCTCCTTGGCATCACCGCCAGGAAACCGGCCGACGGTGCGTAAGGGAGTGACTGGAGAGGTTGGTGGGGGCCAGATGGTTCATCCGGCGGCCAGCACGTCATCCATGGCGGCGATGAGTTCGTTCATGGTGGCGGTGGTTTCGTTGCCCATGTTGGAGATGCGGAAGGTGAGGCCCTTGATCTTGCCGTAGCCGCCGTTGATGACGAAGCCGTGTTTGGACTTGAGGGTCTTGATGAAAGCGGACTGGTCGAAGCCCTCGGGCGTGTGGAAACAGGTGAGGGAAACCGATGGGTTGCCATCCGGCGCGAAGTTCTTGAAGCCGTGGCGCGCGCCCCACTCGTGGATGAGCTTGTTGTTAGAAAGGTGCCGGGCGAAACGCGCCGGCAGTCCCTCCGCGGCGATGGTGCCGAGCATGTGCCGCAGGCCGAAGATCAGCGAGATGGCCGGGGTGGACGGCGTGTTGTTCTTTTCCGCGTTTTTGGCGAACTCGATGAAATCGAAATAATACCCGCGGTTGGGCATGCTCTTGGCGCGTTCCATGGCGGCCTCCGAACACGCGAAGATCGCAAGTCCGGGCGGCAGGGCCAGCGCCTTCTGCACGCCGGCCAGCAACACGTCGATGCCCAGAGCGTCCATCTGGATGGGCACCGCGGAGAATGACGAGACGCTGTCCACAACTAACAGAACTCCCGGGAAAGATTTGACCACTTGGGCGATGCCCGCGAGGTCGTTCATCACGCCGGTCGAAGTCTCGTTGTGGATGAGCGTGACCAGGTCAAAGCCGCCTTCCGCAAGTTTTGCGCGCACGGTTTCGGGATCCACCGCCTGGCCCCATTCGACCTGGATTTTCTCGGCGGCGAGGCCGTTGTTTTTGGCGACATCGAACCATTTGTCAGAAAACGCACCGCAGCAGAGGGTGAGGACCTTTTTCGCGCACAGGTTGCGCAGCGAGGCCTCCATCACGCCCCAGGCCGACGAGGTTGATAGAAAGAACGGGCGGGTGGTGCCGCCGAGTTCCTTGAGCACCGGCTGGGTGGAGGCGTAGAGCGCCTCGAACTCGGCGCCGCGGTGGCCGATCATCGGCACGCTCATGGCGGCGTAGGTTTCCGGCGAGACGTCGATTGGTCCGGGAATGAAAAGTTTGGCCATTGTGGGGTGGGGTTATAAGTTAGAGAAGACTGTGGGTTTCTAGCAATGCGGAGAGCCTTGCGGTATGGTCGGCATCCATGGGCACGAGCGGCAGGCGCAATTCCGGAGAGCAATGGCCCTGGAGTGCGACCGCGGTTTTGATCGGCACGGGGTTCACGTCCAGCGACATCAGGCCGCGCATGAGCGGATAGTATTGTTTTTGGATGATCAAGGCCTCGTCGAACGAGCCGTTGAGGCAGGCGCGCACCAACCGGGCGATGACGTCAGGAATCAGGTTGGAGGCCACCGAGACCAGGCCCGTGGCACCGCACGAAATGAAGGGCAGGGTGAGCGGGTCATCGCCGCAGAGGATGCCGAAGTCGTCCGGCAGGACCTGAACGAGCTGGTTCACACGGTCCACCGAGCCGCCGGCTTCCTTGATGGCAATGATGTTAGAAAAATCCGCGGCCAGCCGGGCGGTGGTTTCCGGGGCAATCTCGATCACCGAGCGGCCGGGCACGCTGTAGAGGATGATGGGCAGTTGGGTGGATTCCGCGATGGCCTTGAAATGCCGATAGAGTCCCTCCTGGGACGGCTTGTTGTAATACGGGCAAACCTGGAGTGAGCCGGTGGCTCCGAGCTGCTCGGCAATTTCTGTTAGCTCGATGGCCTCGGCCGTGGCATTGGCTCCGGTGCCGGCGACCACCTCACAACGGCCTGCGGCGTATTCCACGGCCAGGCGGATGACCTCAATGTGTTCCTCCGTGTCAAGGGTCGGAGATTCGCCGGTGGTGCCGCAGGGAATAATGCCGTCCACGCCACCGGCAATTTGGCGTTCAATGAGTGCTTGGAACGCGGCAGCGTCGATGGCTCCGTCGCGAAACGGAGTGATGAGAGCGGTGTAGGTGCCGGAGAAGCGCATGGCACGGAAGAGCATGAACCATCCGCGCCACAGGTCAAAGCCGGATGCGGGTTTGTGCGAAATTTTCAGGGGGGGCGGCACGGCCTCCAAATTACTTTTGATTTCTTAACGATTGACAAGGGAACCCGTCTGCCATTGGTTGTTTCCCGGCCAATCCGGTTTAACCCAGAACACATGAAGCGTCGCGACGTTGAGATCCAGCAAAAGGACGGTAGGATTCTGGTCATTCTGGCCAAGGAGCCCTTGCCCTTATCTCTGAGCCAAATCGCTCAGGAGGGACAATACCGGATGTCGAACCTCAACTTGCGCATCGGGGTCTCCGAGCGGCATTTGCGCCGGTTGTTTGGGGAAGGCCTGGGCATCAGTCCGAAGGAATGGCTGCGCCAGGAACGCATGGTCGCAGCCCGCACCTTGTTGCGCCGTGGGTCGCCGATCAAGGAGGTCTCCAGCGATCTGGGTTTCACCACCACGAGGATGTTCTCGCGGGAATTTCTCGCCTTCTACGGCATGCGCCCGACGGATTTCCAGCGCAAGGAGACCGAACTCATCCAGCGGGCGGTGGTGTGACGCGGTCGTCCGTCGATATCGGTTAGAAGCGCCAGTTGCAGTTGAGCATGAGGCCGTTGAAGCGGGATTTGTAGGTTCCGTCCGCGAGGCCGTAGGGCGAACCGCTCACGTCGCGGTCGGAAAACGCATACTGATAGGCGAAGTTGATCTTGAAGCAGGCGGTTTCCCGGCCCACGCCCACGCTGAGCCAGTGGCGGTTGGCATCCGAAACCCCGGGATTGAAAGTGGAGTCCGGCTGGCTGTTCTCAATGAAGTTGTAGCCGGCACTCACGCTCCACCCATTGTCGTAATACCGCGTGCCGCCCACGGAGTAGATGAAGTTGGAGCGCCAGTCGAACTGGAGGGAGGTATTGCTACCTGGGGATTGCCACAAGTTCAGGCTGTTGAGTTCGTCCCAATTGACCCATTCGATGTTCGCCTCCAACGACCATTCCTTGCACGGTCGGAAAGCATATCCGGCGGCCAGCGTCGCGGGTGTCACCAAATCCAACGAGGCATTCTTGCTGCCCGGCACATAGGAGTTTTGCGCGTCACCCTCTAACATGAAATCCGCCTTGCTGCGATAGACCAGCCCGAACGAGTGTTCTTGTGTCGGCTTCCACAACGCGGACACCGTCCAGCTCAGGGCCTCGCCATTGCCATTGAATTCAAAGGTGTCGGTCCCCCCGTAGGAAATCCCCTGCTTGAGCATCATGTCCGCATGATGCACGCCAAAGCCGCCACCCACAGACAAGGTATCGGTTAGTTTATATCCAAGCACCGCCCAGCCGGTGGCGTATTTCAGATCCGTCTGCATCGCCAACTGGCGAAACGGGGTGTTGCTTCCCCAATCGGTGGATAGGCCGAAGGGAGTGTTGATTCCGAATCCGGCGACCAGTTTGTCGTTGAGCGGAAACGCGCCGTAAATCTGCGGCAACAAGGACCATGAAGCGTTGTTTTCGTAATTGCCGCGTGCGGTATCCGCCTCAATGCCAAGACGGATGGTATAAAATCCCACCACCAGATCCGGCGATGCCAACTGGGTCAGCCCGGCCGCATTGTAATACACGGCCGACGCGCTGTCCGCAGTCGCCAGCCACGCGTTGCCACGCCCGGTGGCCTCCGGTGCCTGAACGGGCACATAGAAGCCGTTGGCGCACAACGGCAGTGCCGTGGCCAACCATAGCGGCATGAAATAGGTTAGATGGGTTTTCATCATGTGTACGGATGTTAGAATTCGAAAATCGTGTGCTCGGTGCTGAAGAAGATCGCGGAATTGGCGCAATCCACGAAGCGCGCCTCGTCTTCCGACAGTATTCTGTTGGACTCCTGGCCCTCCGGCGTTTGCAGTGCGGCGGCGAGGGACTCCGGGCTGTCCCACCAGACTTCGGTGAGGCCGTCGTACATATCGGTGATGCCGCGCGGTTGTTGGGCGGCGGCGTTGAGCATGGGGTTCTGGATGGTGTGGCTCTGGACGTAGCGTTTCATTCCAAGCACCGGCGCGTGCTTGCGGACCAAAGGGCCGTGTTGGTTGAGCCAGTAATCATAGAACTCCTCCACGGTGAGGGATGGAAGCCGACGGACGCAATAGACGCACTTGAGCATGGCCCGCGTATATCTATACGAACTCGGAATATCAAAGAAAATTTAAGAAATCATCAATCTGCCAACACTTCGGGGCGGCGTTTGCGTTTTTCGAACAACTGGGTTTCGCGATAGCCGGCGGCCATGGCAAGCCGGGAGGCCCGGGCGAAATCCCGGGCAATTTCCTCCGGGGCATGGGCATCCGATGAGATGACGAGAGGCACACCTGCGGAACACGCGAGTTCGAGAAAACCAGGTGCGGGATAGGCCTCGGCACAGGGTTTATGCCATCCGGCGGTGTTGAGTTCGATGGCACAGCCCGCGGCGGCGATGGCATCCACGGCTGGCGCATAATAGCGGTTGAGGTCACCCGCCGGCATGTGGGCGAATTTTTTCACGAGGTCCGGGTGGCCGAGGATGTCGAACAGCCCGCTGTCGGCCATGCGGGCATAGCTTCGCCAATAATGCGACCACACCGCGTCCACATCACTCTGCGCCCAGCGGCCGAGCCATTTCGGGTTGTCGAAATCCCAATCACCCAGGTAATGCACCGAACCGATCAGATAGTCCCATGGGTAACGGGACGCGAGATCGGCAATCCACGGTTCGCAGCCATCCAGCCAGTCGCATTCCATTCCGGCACGGACGGGGATGCGGCCTGCGGCATGGGCACGGGCACGCTCGATCCATGCGAAATATTCCGGCAACTGCCCGACCTCCATGCGCCAGTCGTCAAAGGGCTCGGGCACTTGCGGGGCGTGGTCGGAAATCCCGTATTCGGTCAGTCCCGCCGCCAGCGCGGCCTCCACGAAGGCGTCGGGCTCGCCCGACGCATGGCGGCAGAGCGGGGTGTGCGTGTGATAGTCGGCGGGCATGAAACTTCGGAGTGAATCGGGTTGAACCGCGCCCCAGATACAGCCTAGAATCCACGCGCGGTGCAAGCACCCGTGTTTCCATGACCGATTTTTTCCCAGAGCCCAAGTCCGGCCACAACGTCATCCGCCACCTCCTCGACCAACTCCGCAGGCACCCGAAGCGCGTCGTTTTCACCGAAGGAGAAGACATTCGTGTCATCGAAGCGGCCGCCCGGCTGGTGAATGAGGAGGTGGTCGCCCCAATTCTGTTAGGCAACCGCGAGCGTATCCGCGCCCTCGCCGCACACCACGGCGTGCCATTGAAATTCATCCACCTCATCGACCCACCACTTGCCTCGGACTTCGGCTTGTTCTGCCAGCGCGTGGAAAACATGGATCGTTACCGGACGATGCACATGGGAAAACCGGAGGAGATCGTCGCCCGCCCGCATTATTTCGGTGCCTTGATGGTGCAATACGGTCAGGCGGATGCCATCGTGGCAGGCAATCAGGCCACGCCGACCGCATATTTCCGCGCCCTGATCCATACCATCAAACCCTTGCCGAAGGTGCCTAAAATGTTCGGTGTTTCGATCCTGACCGGACCGCACCTCAACAACCTCGGCAGTTCGGGCATCTTGTTGCTTGCCGATTGCGGCTTGATCCCCAACCCCGATGTCAACGAACTCGCAGCCATTGCCTTGGAAACCGGCAAGCTGGCCTATCACTTTCTCGGTCGCAAACCGCTGGTCGCCATGCTCAGCCACTCGACCATGGGCAGCGCCGGAACCCCGGACGCCCAACGCATGGCCGCCGCCGCCGCCCTCGCCCAAGCCGAGGCCGCCAAACTATACCTCGAAATCGACATCGAAGGCGAAATGCAGGCGGATGTCGCCCTCGACCCCACCGCCGCCGAAATCAAGCTGCCCGCCGCCGCCCGCCCTGCGGCCGATGTCCTCGTTTTCCCCAACCTCGACGCCGCCCACATTGCTCTCAAACTCCTGCGCCATGTCGCCGGTGCCCAGGCTTACGGCCAGTTGATCCTCGGACTCGCACGTCCCGCCGCCCAGATCCCGCGCACGTCATCGGTGGAAACCATCTTCGGCACCGCCGCCGCCGTCGCCGTGGAAGCCATCAAGTTCCACCAGCTTTACCCCGACGGCGAGGTCTGACCAACATCGTCAGCCCAGCCGCTCCCAGTCCGCCCAGAAGCGCGCGCTTTGCTCCGCATCCGGGATGATTTCTAACAATACGGGCCGCGCGCCGGGAGTGAGCGCGTCGAAATCATCGACGCGGCGGACCCGCAGGTGGTCCATGCCCCAAAGCGCGGCAAATCCTGATAGATGCGCGGCGTGCGGGTTGCCGAGACACTCGGCGGCGCGAGGGGTCATCCCGTCGAGCCGCGGCAGCCTGCGGAAAATCCCGCCGCCGCCGTTGTGGATCACGGCCAGCACGCGGTCGTCGCAGTTGATCTGTCCCAGCACGAAGGGCGCGGCAAGGTCATAGAGTGTTGTTAGATCGCCAAGCAGCGCCCATGTCCCGCTGACCTCGGCGGTCCAGCCCAGCCAGGTGCTGATCTGGCCGTCGATGCCGTTGGCGCCGCGGTTCGCTCTAACAGAACGCAGCGGTCGCGCCCGCTGGGCGAACAGATTCCACTCGCGGATGGGCAGGCTGTTGCCGAGGAATACCCCGCCCCCGATGCAGGCATACTGGGAAACCACGCGCACCAGCGCGGGTTCGCTGTCAGGATATGTTTCTAACAACTCATCGGTGCGCGCGGCCCGCGCCGAAGCCCCCGCTAACAGATCGCGCGCATCCCCGGCGGCCTCAACCACCCCCAGCGCCGGAAGCACCCGGTCCAGCGGACCGCGCGTCACCTCGCTCGCGCGCGCCAGGCCGGGCAGACCGTTGCGGCAGACCGACCACACCGAAACGTTTGTTAGAACCTCCAGATCCCGCCAGAACCTGCCGCTGGGCACCTCGCCGAGACGCAGGATTTTTCCCGGCGGACGGTCCTTGAGCAGGCGGTCCGCATCATGGAGCGCGAGGCCTTGGAGCGCCTCGCGCAGGCCGCTGGTCGCTTCCGCCACGATCGGTGCGCCGAAGTCCCGGCAGAAATGGAACACCTCCTCCTGTTCGTCCGGCTCGAGTCCGCCGACCATCACCACGATTCCCTGATAGAGATTCTCGCGCAGCCAACGGGCGAGCGCGGCCACATCCAAGCGGTCTTTCACGGGGCTATATTCGCCGACAACCGCGCGCGCGAAATCCGCGCCGTCCGGCTCGAAGTCCTCCTCGAATTCCACATTCAGATGGAGAGGTCCCTTGCCCTCCCATTCTGTTAGATCGCCCTGCCATGCATACATGCCGAAGAGTCCCGCTTGTTCGATCGCCTGCGGTGCGCCCGATCCACGGAAGGCCGCGGGCCGGTCCGCGGTGATCGCCACCAGCGGCCGCGCCTGATAGTGGGCCTCGATCACCGCCGGCAGCAACTCGGCGGCAGCCGTGCCGCTGGTGGTCACCACGGCGCAGGGCAGGCCGGTCTCCATCATACGGCCCAGCGCGAAGAACCCGGCGCTGCGTTCCTCGAAGTGACGCCACAGGCGCAAGGTGCCGGCGGCCTCCGCGCGGGCCAGCGCCTCGACCAGCGCGGCATTGCGCGCCCCGGCACACACCACGAATTCCACCACCCCGGCCCGCAGGCAGCGCCGCACCGTTTCGATTGCCAGTTGCCACGAATTCACGGCCCCTTCTAGCGCACGGCGCGGGAAATGTCCAAGTCTGCGATGAGAACATTTCCTCATGGCTGTGTGCATTGGGAGTTCCGCGTGCACGCGGTCTATCCTTGTGATGGATCAAAACGCGGAACCGAGCGGAGCGAGATAGACTTGAGCGTAGCGAAAGCCCCGCAAGGGGGACCGGCGGCGGGCGGGATCAACAGCAGAGGTCGCAGAGGGAGCGCGGAGCGAATGAGGTGCGCTTGCGCCACATACGCTGCCACAAGCTGACACAGTGGAGATTCGTTGGATGCCAACCGAAAGCCCTGAAATGCAAGGTTTTAGCTACTCCCTGACACAGTCTGCCACGTTAGGGCACGAAGTGGCAAATGGCTCCGGCGGTTGGGATCGAACCAACGACCTAGTGATTAACAGTCACCCGCTCTGCCGCTGAGCTACGCCGGATTTGCTTCCTTGAGGTCGCGGGGGGGACGATGGGATTCGCGGCGGTGCCGTGGCAAGGGAAAAAATCGGACGGGGCCAAAAACGTGGGAGCGCGTGGGGATCAGCCGCCGGCGGCGAGGGTGACGATTTCCAAGCGGGCCCCCGGCTCGACGAGGGTATGGGGGTAATCGCGGGGGAAAACCGCTTGTTCATTGAGTTCGGCGACGACGGGTTTGCCGGCGAGGCCGAGGGATTCGAGCAGTCGGTCGAGCGGGATGGGGGCCTCGATCGGGTGGGGTGCGCCGTTGAGGGTGATGGTGGCTGGGGAGCTCATTTCCATTGGAGGAGTTGTTCGGGGAACGGGCAATCGTTGCAATCGGAGAAATCCTCGAGGCAGAAATCCTGATAGATCTGAAGCATGGCCTGGTGGTGGCAGATGCGGCGCGTCCACGGTTGGGCGGCCTTGATCGACCCGAAGAGGCGCAGCGAGCAGCGTTTCACTTTTTCGTTAGGAGAGGAGTTGCGCAATTTCCGATAGGAGCGGAAGGTCATGCCGTCTTCGAGCATCGCGAGGGGGGCGAGGTGGTTGGCGATGAGTTCGAGCGCATGGGATCGTCCGAAAACCGCCACTTTGCGGGGCGAGGCGGCGGAGGTGAGGGTATGGCGGGTGCCCCAGAAATCATGTTGGAGCGATTGCAGGAAATCGAGCACGGGTTTGACGGCAAAGGGTCTGGCAAGCGCAAGCCGTCGGTATTGCGGCCATGCCTTGACGAGTGCGGCCAGCGCGCCGACCCGCCGGTGGGGATGGTTGGCAGGCCGTTGGCCGTGGGTTTTCCATGGGATGCCGCGGTTTCCCGTGGCTTCGAAACGGGAGCGGCTTTTCCACCACGCGTCCCACAACGCGCGCAGGTAGTCGCGTGTGTCGGGCGGTGCTTGTTGGTGCAGATCCGGTGCTAGAAATCCGGCCGTGCCGAACAAGACCGCCTCGGCGGCATCGCCCTCGGCCTTGAGCAGGGCGAGCGGCGCGCGCTGGGCTAAGAGCCGCATGGAGAGCGAGTTGCCGTGGTAGCCGAGGGTTTCGGCGGTGGTTTGGAACAGCGCGGCGTCGCGGCCGTGGGCGTCGGCGGTTTTGATCCAGCGGGCGGCCTTGAAATTCGCGCGGTGGACCGCCGCCTCGTCTAGCAGTTTTTCGAGCGAGGAATTTGATAGATATTTGAGCGGATGGATGCAGCGGCCGGGATGGGCGATGGCGACTTCGCGCTGGGGACGGTTCAACGCGTCGGAGAGTTGCATGGCGCTGATGGTGACCTGCGGGACCTCGCGATGCTCGCCGGTGCGGATGAAATTCCGCCGGGCGTCGGTTTGGAACACCACATGCAACACCACGTTGTTGAAGGCCGGGTTGACGGCGTGGCCGTGGGCCTCCCACGCGGAGGGGACGGGATCAAGTTCCAACGGGCCGGTATGGAGCGTGCCGTCGATCTCCACCGCAGCCTGGATGAAGTCCGGACCCGCTCCGCGGTTCCACTCGCCGAACTGCACGATTCTAACAGAATTACCGGAGGTCGTGCGGAAGTCCCTGCCGAAGGCACCGGCAAACCACAGTGCCTGGAGTTCCAGCTCCGAGGGCAGCGCGCCCGCCGCGTTATCCGCGAATGCGAGCGGTGGATGCCAGACTGATTCTAACAAATAATCATAAGTCATGTCAGGAATTCGGGGGGGTCATGGTTTTTTCGGCCCATTGGGCGGCGGATTTTTGTTAGGACCTGCGGGTGGTGGTGGTGGCGGCGGGTTGAGGATGTCGAGCCATGCCTTGAGCGCCTCGGTTTCGGGGATGGGGCCGTAGCGTGTCAAGGCCTCGTGCAGGGCCTGGATGGCGCTATCCTTGCGGTTCGCCGCGCGGTCGATGGCGATCACGTGGAGGTCCTGGCGGAGTTTGTCACCGGCGTTGACGTAGAGCGCCCTTGCCGTGCGGAAATGGCCGATGGCATTGGCGGTCAGGCCCTGTTGGAGGAGTTCCAAGCCAACCGTTTCGGGGAACACGCCGTTGTGGGTGCGTTCGCCCGCCTTTTCGAGTTGGCGGTATCGTTCGAAGGCATCGGCCGGCCATTGCAGCATGGCGGCCCGCAGCGCGCGAAAGCTGCGGTCCGTATTATCCACGGTGCCGGTTCCATCCAGATGTTTGAACGGCTGATAGAGGGGGTCGCCCAGCACCACGCCCTGCCACGAGGTCACCGGCATGGCCAT
>CAYWLC010000017.1:13835-29550 GCA_964458895.1 uncultured Luteolibacter sp.
GGAAATCCAGGTCCTCTTTCCTGCGCTCGCCGCCGCCATCGAGGTGGTTGAATGGTTGATAGAGAGGATCCCCGAGCACGATGCCCTGCCAGGACGTCACCGGCATGGCCATCCAGCAGGCCTCCACCCACGAGAATCCATCTAACAAACGTTGCTGGAGGATGCCGTAGTCATGGGTCAGGTGGAGGTAGGGTTCATAGACATTGCCGATGGTCACTGCGGCTCCTTTTTCCAGCAGGGCACCACTCCAGTTTTTAGAGGAGTCCGTGAGTTGTTCCGCGCTGAACGAATGCAGGTGAGCGGCCACCGCGCCCCTGCGGAACCTGAAGGCCGGATTGAGGAAGGGACCGCTCACGTTCCAGTCATACCAACCGTAATAAACCGCCGCGTCGTTCATCGGATAGTTTTTGGGCAGCGTGTCGTTGAAGCGGTCCACCACGGTGGGGATGCCGGCTTTCATGCAGGCTTTGGCCGCGGCATCCAGCCATTGGTCGCCCTGCGGGAACTTGTTGGCGACATCCACGTAGGCCATGCCCCAGAGGCCGGTTTTTTCCGTTTCCACCGCATCGCGGATCATGCGTTCGCAGGTGGCCCGGGTGGGTGCGTCGATTCTTGCTGTTAGAATCAGATGGGGCAGGTTTGCGGAGTTGATCGTTTTTTCGGACTGATAGAATTTGTTAGGAATGACCCCGTCCAAAGGGACGCCTTCCAAGCCGAAAGTCGCCAGTTCCGAATCCACCGAAGCTTCGTCGTGTCCGCCGAAGGGGTTGTCCCGCACGGAGGCGGGCGGGGCTGCCGGTTTTTTAGGATCGGGGGGAGGTTTCGGGGTGGGTAGGATTCTGAGGGGCACACCGCGCAGGGTCACCAGCACGCGGATGCGGTTGCTCACGGGCTGGGTGATGCCGCCGGGCCCTAGTTCGCGTTTCCACCAAGCTCGCCGGTCGAATTCCGCGCGCAGCGGTTCGGCAAGCGTTTTGTCATAGGCGTCGCGGGAAATATCGCGCGTGATGGGCAGATCCAGAGCGATCAGGTTGGCGGCGGGGATGCCGCGCGCCGCGCGGTAGACTTCCGCGAGTTGGCGTGATTCCGGCACGGCGGAGTTGTAAAGCACCGCCACCGATTCCGGGGCCGGCACCGCCGCGGCGTCAGGCCGCAACCCGGAAATCAGCAACAAAATCCATGCAATCGCGCGCATTCGGGCGGAGCATGGCCACGGGATGGCTGGGATGCAAGAGCGGGAAACGTCAAAGCTCGAGGCGCAGGCCGTCCCATGCCACCCGCACGCCTGCGGGCAGGTCCGCATCCAGAGTGCCGTGGTCGTTTTCATGGCCGAGGTGGGTCAGCCATGCCTCGCCCGCGCCTGTTAGACGAATGACATCGAGGGCCTCGCCGAGCGAGAAATGGGTGGGGTGGGGTGTGGGGCGCAGCGCGTCGAGTATGAGCACGTCCACCCCGCGAAGAAGCGTTAGAGTGTCATTGGGGATGAATTTCACATCCGGCAGATAGGCGATGCGGCGTGCGCGCGGGTATTCAAACAGAAAGCCGGTGGTTTCGGTGCCGGCATGTTCCACGGGCAGCGGGGTGATCATCAATTTGCCGTAGGAAATCGGTCCGTCTATCAGCCGGGGATCCGGTTTCACATAACCCGAATAGAGGTTCTCATCGGAGAAAGCCCAGCCGAACATGGTCTTGAGCGTGGCCATGCATTGGGGAGTGGCGTGCAGCGGGAGCGGGCCGTCCTTATGCCAACAGAAGGCGCGCAACTCATCGAAGCCCGCCACGTGGTCGAGATGGGAGTGCGTGTATAGCACCGCATCGAGGTCGCGCATGTCCTCGCGCAGTGCCTGCGCCCGCAGGTCGGGACCGGAATCCACGAGCACCGAAACTCCGCTCGCGCGCAGCCACACCGACGAGCGCAGCCGGCGGTTGCGCGGGTCCGGCGAGGTGCAGACCGCGCATCTGCAGCCGATGACCGGCACACCCACCGAGGTGCCCGTGCCAAGGAATGTCAGGGAAAGATCCGTCACGGGCGGGATCATACACGCTTGTGGCGCGGAATCCATCCCCGGTTGGGGGGAAATTACCGGATACTTTTTGCTTTTACCCGCAGGGCGGCTTGTTAGTCTCAGGTCTGTCGATGTGCAGGCGCGATCTGATGAATCAAGAACGTCCATTACTCATCCAGCCGCTTGATCCAGCCGTTCATGATCGGGGGGCTTTTGATTGCGGAGAACGGGTGTTGAATGAGTATCTGGCGAAACGAGCACGCAAGGAAGTGCAAGCGGGCGTGGCCGCGTGTTTTGTTGCCTGCGAAGCGTCATCTCCATCCGTGGTGCTGGGGTATTACACGCTCTCCTCAGCGGTGATTGCCGTGACGCGACTGCCGGAAAAGTGGCGGAAGAAACTGCCGGGTTATGGGGAAATGCCTGCGACCTTATTGGGACGCCTGGCAGTTGCCCAACACGTGCAGGGTTGTGGAATCGGTGGCAGACTCTTGGTCAGTGCGATGGAGCGAAGCTTGAATGCCGCTGCTGAAGTGGCGTCGCTGGCCCTTGTGACCGATCCGAAGGATGAGAATGCGGGTGCATTCTATCGTGGTTTCGGATTTCAGGAACTTGACGCATCGAGGCTATTCTTGCGGATGCACGACATCGAGTTGCTGCTCAAGCCTCGGTGACGGTTTGGCGATAGGCATGGACGGCGCGCCGCAGTCTGGCGGTGGGCTTTTTCGGGGTGGCCTGAAGTGCTTGGATGAAGCGCAGCGATTCGGATTCATTGAGACGAATGACGGCATGTTGTTCAATGACCTCGCGCGAAACATCCAGCAGATGGTTGACCACAAATGAGGCCAAACTGCGACCCTCCAAATCCGCCGCACGTTCCAGCAGCGCCTTGTCAGTAGGGCTGAGACGCGCCACCAGGCGTTCGGTTTTCGGGGTTTTCAAGGACGTGCTCACACGGGAATGTGTGCCATGGGGGCACACAAGATGCAAGACATTGTATCGGGAATCTTTGCAAAGCCAGAACCCGCCAGCGGCATGCCGCCCCATGATCCCAAAATCCCCAGATAAATCTGCGGATTTTGGTAGTAGTTCCTCACCTGGCCAGGGCGACGAGGATGGCTTTTTGGGCGTGGAGGCGGTTTTCGGCTTCTTGGAAGATGGTGGCGGCGTGGAGTTCGAGGATTTCCTCGCTGATTTCCTTGCCGCGGTATGCGGGCAGGCAGTGGAGGACGATGTGGTCCGGCGCGGAGTTTTCTAACAATCCGGCGTTCACCTCGAAGCCAGCGAACTCGAGTTCCTTGTCCTTCTGGTCCTCCTGGCCCATCGAGAGCCAGACGTCGGTGTTGATGACGTGGGCGTTGGCGGCGGCGGTGGCGGGGTCGGCGCTGAGGGAGACGTTCGGCGCGCCGAGTTCTGTTAGAAACTCCTGGGGTGGTTGGCTGGATGGCGGCGAGGCGATGGCGAGTTCGAAGCCGAGGTGTTTGGCGGCCCACATCCACGAGCGTGTCATGTTGGAAAATCCGTCGCCGATGAAGGCGATTTTCTTATTCTCCCAGCCGCCGAGTTTTTCGCGGATGGTGAGCAGGTCGGCGAGGATCTGGCAGGGATGTTCCTCGTCGGTGAGGGCGTTGATGGTGGGGATGCCCGAGTATTCCGCGAAATCCACCACATCCTGTTGGGCGAAGGTGCGGATGATCGCGCCGTGGACCATGCGGCCGAGCACGCGGGCGGTGTCCTTGATCGGTTCGCCGCGGCCGAGTTGGATGTCGTTTTTGGATAGAAACATCGGGAATCCGCCGAGTTCACGGATGCCGACCTCGAAGGAGACCCGCGTGCGCGTCGAGGACTTGGTGAAGATGAGCGCCCATGTCTGGCCGGTGAGTTGTGTGCCGTCCCGCCCGCGCTGGAGTTTCAAATGCGCGGCGGAGTCCAGCAGGTTTTCAATTTGTTGACCGGTGAGTTGTTCAATGGAGAGGAGGTGGTGCATGGGGGAAGTTATAAGTTATTAGTTAAATGTTATGAGTGATAAGGAAACACATCATCGGATCTATCGGATCTTGTCCCGGTTCCGGAATTGATGCCCGGGAATCAACGCCTGGGTGCCAGCCCCTCAAGCGTGTCCTTCAAGATGGCGAGCGCCTCGTCGATTTCCTCCACGGTGACATTGAGTGGCGGGAGCAGGCGGAAGGTGTTAGGGCCGGCTGCGGGCACGAGCAAGCCGTTATTCATGAGCCGGGTGACCACGGTTAGGGCGGGGGTCCGCCCATCCTCCACGGGAACCAGAGCGGGATCGAGGGCGACGCCTAACAAAAGCCCCTGCCCACGGACCTCGGTGATGACCGGGAGTTTCCACGAGCGGATGGTTTCGCGGATGCGCACTTCCATGAGGATGGCGTGGGTGGCGAGGTCTTTTTCGCGGATTTCGCGCAGCACGGCGAGCGAGGCGGCGCAGACCAGGGGGTTTCCGCCGTAGGTGGAACCGTGGGACCCGGGACCCATCAACGAGGGCAGCGTGGTGCCGTCGTCATCGATGCTGCGGTCATTGAGCCAGAACGCGCCGATGGGCAGTCCGCCGCCCATGCCCTTGGCCCATGAGATGCCGTCGGGAATGATTCCCGGGGCGATCATGCGCCATGCCATGGCATCTCCGCAGCGGCCGAAGCCGGTCTGGATTTCATCAAACAGCAGCAGCAGTTTGTGTTTTTTGCAAACCGAGGCGATGGCGCGCAGGAACTCCGGTGTGGCGGCGTTCACCCCGCCCTCGCCCTGGATCGGCTCTAACAAAATGGCGGCAGTTTCCGGACGGATGCCCGCTTCGAGCGCGGCGATGTCGTTGAAGGGAAGGTAGCGGAAACCAGGGAGCAGAGGATCGAAGCCTTCCTGGATTTTGGTTTGGCCGGTGGCGGACATGGAGCCCAGCGTGCGGCCATGGAACGAGAGCGAAAAGGTGATGACCTCGAAGCGCGGTGATCCGTCGGCCTGCGGGCACTTGTGGCCGAAGCGGCGTGCGGATTTGATCAGGCCGTCATTGGCTTCCGCGCCGGAGTTGGAGAAGAACACCTTGCCGGGGATGCGGACATGGTGGGTGACAATCTCCTCCGCCAACTCCGCCTGCTGGGGGATCTGGTAAAGGTTGGAGCAATGCAGTAGTTTTCCCGCCTGTTCACGCAGCGCCGCGACCACACGTGGGTGGCAGTGGCCCAGCGAGCACACCGCGATGCCCGAGCAGAAATCCAGATAACTTTTCCCCGTGTCAGCCCACAGGCGGCATCCTTCACCTCGCACCGGGACCAGCGGAAAACGCCCGTAGGTCGGAAGAACGAATTGCTGGAATTGGTCGGAAGTGCTCATGGGAAGGAGGAGATTCTAGCGCGAATCAGCCCGATGCAAAGCGCGGAATCCCGGAATGATTATTCGCCAATCACGCGGGATGGCATAGATCGGCACCTTATGAGTGCATTCTCCACCTTACCCACCCTCCGTTCGCTCGGCCGGGAACTCGACACAAGCCCGGAGGCCTTCGGCCACCTAACCGAGTCCAACGACATTCTCAGCCAGCCCGATGCCCTGCGCCGCCGTCTGGAAGAAGACGGTTACCTCTTTGTGCGGGATTTTTTCGATCTGGATCTCATCCGCGCCGGGCGGCGCTCGATCTTTGAGCGCATCGCCCGGGAAGGACGCCTGGACGCCGCCCACGATCTGATGGAGGGTGTCGTGCATCCGGACATGATGGATGTTTCCGCGCACGCATCGTTCCGCCCGGATCTGGCGTCCGCCAGCCCGGAAATCCGGCGGGTGGTTTTTGGTCCGGAAATCTGCGCATTCTATGCCGCGCTGTTTGACGAACCCATCCGGCACCTCGACTACATCTGGTGCCGCCTGATGGGCCCCGGCCACGGCACCGCGGCCCACTGCGACTGGGTTTACATGGGCCGAGGTTCTAACCAATTGTTGACCTGCTGGATTCCCTACGTGGACATCCCACTGGAGGTCGGAGGACTAATATTGTTAGAAGAATCCCACCACCAGGCGGACCGCATCGCCAAGTACATGTCCAAGGACGTGGATGCCTTCTGTGAGAACAATCCCGCCCAGGTGCAGGCGGTGGCCAAGGATGGAAAGTGGTCGTTCCCGGGCTGGCTCTCCAAACATGCCGACACGCTGCCGGAAAAATTCCACACCCGCTGGCTGACCACACCCGAGTGGAAAGCGGGCGACTTCATCACCTTCCGCATGGATCTGATCCACGGCTCGCTCGACAACCAGAGCAACCGCGTGCGCTTCTCCACCGACACCCGCTATCAACCCGCCAGTCATCCCGCCGACGAACGCTGGATTGGAGCCAACCCTCCCGGCCACTCGCTGGCCGGCAAGCGCGGACGGATCTGCTAGGTGATGCTAAATAACTCCGGCATCGGGATGTCGGCCCCGCGCCATGGGGGCGCGGGGCGGAACCGCGCGCCTACAGCACCCGGCGGCCTTGGATGATCCGGACGAGGACGACGATGACCGCCACCACGAGCAGAACATGGATGAGGCCTCCCATTGTGTAGCTGGTCACCAGACCGAGCACCCATAACACCAAGAGAATAATTGCAATGGTTGTTAACATGGCTGATTCCTCCTATCTTGATGCGTGTTGAATGGTCTTACCGGCGGTATTCACATCCTTCCCAATACCATTGACAGTCCCACAGCTCGAGCTGAACACGGCGGTCAATGCGGATGCAACGACGAGTAATATGATTTGTTTTGTTGATTTTTTCATAATGTTTGTTGATGGAGTTTTTCCATGCGTGTGAACTTAGTCGTGCATGTATCCCGCCGCTATGGGGTGAAACCCGACCATGGAAAATCAGGATGGGAAAACCGCGCAAAAACGCCAGGGAAGGCGCGTGCGGACGCGCCTTCCCTGGCGAGTGTTTTGTTATTTGCAGCCGCAGGACGAGCCGTATTCCTTGATGGCCTTTTCAACAGCCTCACGGGATTCGCCGGTGCGCTTTTGAATGCGCCCTAATAACTCCTCCTTGCGCTGATTGTGGCATGGCGAGCAAACAGGCAGATCCCCAGCCACTTCGCAGGCGACGCCCCAGAAAGCGACCCCAGAGAGGTTCCAAAGACCGGTTCCAAAGACAGGCGTTGCGCGGGCTGGGGAATCGTGTATGCATCTGCGCACATGGTCGCCGCACGCACAGCGCAGGAGAAACCGGTCCGTCTGGTATTGATCGAAGACCACGCGGATTTCCGTGAATCGGTGACGATGGTGTTGACCGAGCGCGGCGGTTACCAATGTGTGGGCGGGTATTCCACCATGGAGGACGCGTTGGAGGCATTTCGCGGTGGGCTCAAGGCGGACCTGGTGCTTTCGGATTTGGGGCTTCCGGGGATGAGCGGCATTGCGGGCATCCGCAAGATCCGGGAACTCCTGCCGGAGGCGCGGGTGCTGGTGCTCACGGCCTTCACTGACAAGGCCAAGGTCTTTGCGGCGCTGGAGGCCGGGGCGCACGGCTATCTCGTCAAGGCGGGAAGTGCCGCGCGGCTGATGGAAACCCTTGAGGAAGTCTTGGCCGGGGGCACGCCGCTGGACCCCAAGATCGCGGGCATGATCCTGCAAACCTTCCGCCAACTCAGCCCGATTTCGGGCGAGGACTCGTCGCTATCGACTCGGGAATGCGAGGTTTTGCAACTCTCCGCCAAAGGTCTGACCCGTAAGGAAATTGCCGATGACTTGAAACTCAGCGAGCATTCAGTGACCGAATACATCAAGCGCAGCTTCGACAAACTTCACGTCCGCAATCTTCCGGCTGCTGTCAGCGAGGCGATCCGCCGGGGATTTTTGGACCTTTCCTGAGCGCAATGTGCCCTCCGTCACGGCGTGCCGCGCGTGTCCCCATATTTAGGGACATGACAGAATCCGAGATTGGGGGCAATTTACGCACGTCGAGGGGAGAGGTCCCCGGTTTCAACGAGTTCATGACACAACTTCAAAGGGGGTCACGCGAGTGCGTGACCCCCCTTTTTTTGCTGAAAATCCGGGCCGGGGGAACCCGAACCACGGATTGTTAGACCTGAATTCCGGGATGACAACCACGAAAGGCACGAAACTTCACAAAAAATCAGAGGGTTGCGACATTGCATCCCCTCATCCTGAAGGTGAGAGGAACCAAGCCGCAAATCCATTGCACTTTCGTGCTTTTTCGTGGGTTTCGTGGTTTCAATTTTCCTAAGTAGGTTAGATCCCCCGCCGCGCGACCTGGGCGGACTGCGCGTTGCTGTTAGATCTGGCGCGCAGGCGCCATGCCTTGGGGGAGATGCCGCAATTGCGGCGGAAGATGTTGCCCAGGCCGGTGCTGTCGCGGAACCCGCATTCCACGGCGATGGAGGCGATTTTTTTATCGGTATCGCGGAGCATGCGTTGGGCGGCCTCGAAGCGCAGGCGGCGCAATTCCTGCATCGGGAGCTGGCCGATGTGGGTCTTGAACGCTTTTTCCAAGCCGCGGCGCGACATCCCCGCGAGCGTGTGAATCTCCTCGGCCGTGATGTGCTTGGGATGGTTCACTTTGAAATAGTTGAGCACGCGCCGGACCGCGTGGTGCGAGGTGGCCAGAATGTCGGTGCTCTGTCGTGTGACCACTTCCACCGGCGGGATCAGAATCGGCGTTTCGGGCGGGTGCCCGCCGGACATCAGGCGGTCTAACCAACCGGCAGCCTCATAACCGAGCCGTTCCTCGTTGGTTTCCACGCTGGAGAGGGAGATGGGTGCGAACTCGCACTCCAAGGGGTCGTTGTGGCAGCCGAGCACGGCCACGTCCTCGGGCAGGCGCAGGCCGACTTCCATGGCGGCGGTGACGACGCGCGAGGCTAACAGATCCGAGGTGGCGAAGACGGCGAGCGGATGCGGTGATGTGGCGAGCAAGGCCATGTGGCGTTTGCGCTGGGGCAGCCATTCCGATCCGCCGCGGCGCCACCACCATCGGATCTCGCAAGCATGGCCGGCCTCGCGAAGGGAGTCACGGAAGGCCGACGAGTAACCGAGGTTGGTGCTGTCGCGGTTTTCCGCATAACACACGAAGTGACGGAAGCCGCGCTGGAGGAAGTGATCCGCGGCGAGGCGTCCGGCGGCGGCGGTATCGGGCAACACGCGGGGCACAGGGATGCTGGGAAGATCGGAGCTCATGTTGACCACCGGGCATTTCAGGGCGCTGACAAAATCCGCGAGAGCGGCGTGTTTGAAGCCCATCATGCTGAGCACGCCGTCACCGCGCCAATCCCGGGGGATGATGCCAGTGTGGCACATTTCCGAGTGCAGGATCCAGCCATGTTCGCGGGCGTAACGAGCCGCGCCGAGGTGCACCCGGTGATGGTACCATGAAAATGCCAGCAACACGCTGCGATGGCGATAGGTGGCAGGATGGATCGCGGGTTTGTCAGACGGCTTGGGCATGGGTGGGCGTCCCGTCCAAGGGGTGCTGCGCAAAATCGATACAATCATCTCAAAAGCAAACACAATTTACCCTTTTTTTGGCAAAACGAATGGTCAACGGTATGCCCCACCCATACGGTGGCCACCCGTTTGCAGCGCTCCCTTTCAAAACCCACCCCTGATACCGTGCCTCTAAACACCAACCTCGAATCTATCGACTGGGGAGTTCTCATCGTTTACCTCGGCCTGTTATGGGGCATCGGACTTTGGGTTTCCTACCGCCACCGCAAGCAGGCCTCGGACTTCATGCTCAACCGGCATTACAGTTGGTTCAACATCGGCAGTTCCATCTTCGCGATGGACATCTACAAGCCCAAGCTGTTTCCCAAGGCCAGTGACACCCATCTCAAGGTGGTCAGCCAGGTGAGCATCGTGGTTGTGACCGTGTTGTCCATCGGTGCCGCGCTGCTGCTGCTCTACACGGACAAGAACATCTTCGACACGCTGCAGTCATTAATCTGTTATTTCGCGCCGCCCATGGCCTCGGTCTTCCTGATGAGTCTAATCTGGAAACGGGTCACCACTACCGCAGTCAAGAGCACCCTTTATGTGGGCACGCCGCTTTGTCTAACTGTTGGCATTTTGAATCTATTCAACAAACTGCCGGAATCCCCGTGGACGCATTACATGATGCTGACTTTCTACCTGTTTATCTTCTGCATGGCGGTGCTGGTGACCGTCTCGCTCCTCACGCAGCATTCCAGCTATGAGCTATCGCTGGAAGAAGCCAACTCAGGGGGCGCGTCCGAGTTCGACAAGCGCGGGGCGGGCAAACTGGGGCGGATGCTCTGGATTGGCCTCGCGGTGGTGATGTTGGGCCTGTATGTCGGTTTCCAATGCCTGTCGACCAGGATGCAAAGCGCGGAGATCTATGTCTCCGCAGGCTATCTATCACCCAACAATAAGATCAATATCCCGCGCGGCAATGACAGCAACCCCGGAACCGCACGCCAGCCATTCCTGACCATGGAGAGGGCCAAGGCGGAAGTGCTGAAACGCAAGGCCGAGTCCGGCCTGCCCAAGGACGGGATCAAAGTCTGGGTGCACGGCGGGATCTATCAGAACGACAAGCCGCTGGTTTTCGAGGACGAGGAATCCGGCCAGGCCGGGAGTCCCATCCGATGGCGCTCTTTCCCCGGCGAGAAGCCGGTGGCCTTGTGCGACGTGAAACCCGGGGCGGAGAAATAATCCGATCTAACAAATTATGACATCAAGAGAACGTATATGGGCGGCGATCAAGCACCAACCCGTGGACCGCGTGCCCACGGACATCTGGGCGACGCCGGAGGTGTGGGACATGCTCAAGGGCAGGTATGGTTCCGAAGAACGCGCCGTGGCGGAACTGCACATTGACGGCATCAAGGACATCCGTCCCAATTACATCGGCCCGCCGCTGACGGATTGTCCGGCGGATGCGGGAGTGGATTTCAAGGTGTTTTACGGCATCTGGGGTGCGGGCTTGAAGTGGATGGGGCACGGGACCGGTCGTTATCTGGAGCAGACCAACTGTCCGTTCGCGTGGATGGAATCCATCGATGATCTCCACAAGGCCCGGATGCCGGATCTTGATTGGTTTGATTATACCGGCATGCGGAAAGTGGCCGAGCGGCTGCATCCGGACCATGTAATCATGAGCGGCTACATGGCCCCGATTTACATACACAACCTGTTGCGCGGCATGGAGGAGTCGCTCATGGATCCCATGTTGGAGCCTGAGTTCACTCATTTGATGTTAGAAAAAGTCTGCAATTACACCTATGAATACCACCGCAGGATCTTCGAAGCCTGTGAGGGACTGATCGACATCTCGCAGGTGACCGACGACCTGGGCAGCCAGAGCGGCCCGATCATGAGCCTTGGGATGTACCGCGAGTTTTACGCACCGCATCACAAGCGTTTCATCGGCTTGTGCCGGGAGTTCGGGATCAAGGTCTTCCATCACGACGACGGCAGCATGCGCGAGTTCCTGCCGGATCTGATCGAATCAGGGATCGACATCCTCAATCCCGTGCAGTGGTCGTGCCCGGGCATGGAACTGCACGGATTGAAGAAGGATTTCGGCCGCGATGTTTGTTTCCACGGCGGCATCGAGAACCAGCGCATCCTGCCATTCGGGACACCGGAGGAAGTGCGCCAGGAAGTCAGGAGCTGCATCGATGCCCTAGCCAGCGATCACACCGGCCCGGCTACATTCTGGCCCCCTGCCACAACCTGCAATCCATCACGCCCATCGAAAACATCGTCGCCATGTATGACGAGGCATGGAACTACGGAAAATTCTGAGACAGGTTCCCGCGCGCTGCATGCCAACATCTGCTCCCGGATGCCGCCGCCAAAAAGGAAATCTGGTCGGGCGCGGACGAGATCTTCCCTTTGGATTGAACGAGGGGGCTTTCGGATTCGTGTGCAGCAATCATGAAATTCATTCCTCCCGCGCCCTCGGTGTGCTAAGGAGTCCGCCACATGAGCGGCTTACCGGGATTTCTGCGGTTTTTTAGCATGTGCATTCTGCTAGGCGGGATGGGTCGGGCTGCCGAGGCCGGGTGGGACGAACGCCTGGCGCGCGAGTATTCCGGTCGCCTCAAGGTGATCGACAAGGAGCTGGCGAATCTGGCACCCCAGTTGGACCACTTGCCGGGCATTCCAATTGATGACCAAGGGGGCACGGGCGGGTTTGCCAGCATTCATCCCAGCGCGATGCCCGATAAGGGAGTCCGTTATGCCGTGGAAGTCCGCTGGCAAAAGATCGCACAGGTGGACATGGTGGCGCTGGTGCCCGCCCGGCGCTATGACGCCCGCGGCTTGGATGCCCAATACGGCATGCCGGATGATTTCACGGTGGAACTCATCAACGCAGATGGCGCGGTGGTCGGGCTGTTAGCTCATGAACGCAATGCCGGCCCGAATCCGGTCCGCAAAGGGCATCCGTTTGTCTATCAGATAGAACCCCCGCTCGCCGCGGCCGGCTTGAGGATTGCGGCAGGCAAATTGCGCTTGGATTCCGAGGGTGAGGGGAACTATGTGCACGCATGGGCCGAGGCTTTTGTGTTCGAGGGGGAACGCGTCATTTCCCACGGGGCTGCGACGCGCAGTCTCGGCGGCACGGCCCCGGCCTCGCCGTGGCATTGGAAACCCGAATTCCTCGTCGATGGCCAGACGCCGCTGGGCTTGCCGGAACTTCCCGAGGACGAACACCGCAATGTCGGCTGGCTGTCGAATGGCCGCACCAATGCCAACGATGCCGTTTCCCTGGTCGTGGATCTCGGCGCACCCGTCCCCATGGATGCCGTGCGCTTGCTGCCCGCCAGGAAACCCACGTCGGATCTGCCGAGTGGCTTCGGCTTCCCCAAAAAGCTGACCATTGCGGTATCCGACACCGGGGATGCCGGCGAGGCGGGACAGTGGCGGGTGGTCTGCAAGCGTGAAATGCAGAATCCCGGGCACAATCCGGTGCTGCTGCCCATCGAGGCGGTTACCGGACGTTATGTTAGATTCGATGCCCTGGAGTTATGGAAAGCCTTCGACGACTACCCGGCGTTTTTCGCCCTGAGTGAGGTGGAGGTTCTATCAGCAGGAAAAAACCTGGCTCTGGGAAAGGCCTCCCGCTCACCGGACGGCATGCCTAACATCATCGGCCCCGACGGACGCTACTGGAGCACCACCGCACTCAATGATGGCTACGGGCCGGACGGGCGACTGGTTTCCACCCGCACCTGGCTGATCGAATTGGACAAGCGATTGCTGCTGGAAACCCGCCGCCACGAATTGCAGACCATGGCCGGAATTATTGTTAGAGAATGGCGCAACACGGCGCTCTCCGTCTTCGTGGTCCTGGGACTGGCCGGAGCCTTCGCCATCATCGCCCTGCCAATCCGCTACCGCGTCCACTCGCGACAGGAGTTGATGAAAGTGCGCGAGCGCATCGCCGGCGACCTGCACGACGAAGTGGGCAGCAACCTCGGCAGCATCCAGATGTTCGCCGACCTCGCGGAAGGCAGGTCCGGCCCGTCGGAGGATTTGAAACGCATCCAGCGCATCGCCTCGGAAACGGTGAGCGCCGTGCGCGACATCGTTTGGTTGCTCCGACCGGAAGGCGACCACCGCATCGGTGCCATCGAACATCTGCGCGAAACCAGCTCAATTATGTTAGAAACGCTGAAGTGGCAGTTCCACGCCAACGAGCCGTCTTGGCAGGTGGAGTTTCCCGAGGAGGCCAACCGTCACCTGTTCCTGTTTTTCCGCGAGGCCCTGCACAACATCCTGCGTCATGCCAAAGCGCAGAACGTGGACGTCCGCGTGGATTCCAGCGACCGCGAATTTGTGTTAGCCATCACGGATGACGGCGTGGGCATCGAGCCCGAACGCCTCGCACACCCGGCCACCCTGCGCGCGCTGCGCCAGCGCGCCGAGGCGCTGGGCGCCACCCTGCAAATCGCAACCCGACCGGAGCAGGCCGGCACCCGGCTCGAACTCAGCGTGCCGCTGGGCCGCAAGCACCGGCCGAAAAACCGACTGTTAGCCCGGAGCGCCTGATCGGGCGATTGGCTGGCAAAGCTGCGGCGACGCTCTTAACCCGAAAACCGAAGTGGAAAAAGGCATCGTTTGGCGTCAGGCATAGTGGTAGAAGGGTTGTGTTGACTAACCACACCCTTTCACCAAACAATGCACACATTCTGTAACCCGGTCTTTCCCCGCCGCCTCGCCCACACCGACGGGTTGTGTGATTTTTTGAAGAAACGAATATCCAACAACCAACACTCAATATCCAATGGACAAATGAAGAAATCAGATGAACGGATCGCCCTCCTGTTCAACAGTGCCGGAACGACCGAGATGAACAACGAGCGTTAGCTCCTCTTACCCTGGAAATTGGATATTGAGTGTTGGCTGTTGGATATTGAAGTATCGTTGGACCCGGCCCATTTTCCTGCCTTCCTCCTTTCCTAATTCAGTTCAATTTCGGATTTCGGGTTGAAGTGACTTGGAGGCTCTGCATGGACGCAAGCCAGACGCCATTCCAAGTCCATGTTTGGCTCATCGATCCCCTCAAAAATCCAAAATCAACAATCATCAATCGGAAATCCGATGTCCGCCACGGCTTGGATGGCGCACTGCCCTAGCCAGCCAAACGCCCTGGATGTGCAGGGGCTTCGCGTGCGAGAACCACGGCGTCACCTCCAGGCCTCCCCAACCGGATGCATCGTGGTTTGCATCTCGTGTTCCAGTTTCGCCATTGTTGGCTTGTTAGAACCAGAACCTGGCGCGGTGACGGGGGGAATGGGGAGTCAGTATGATATGGGGGCGCCGGGCAGGCCGGTCAACGCGTGAGCCTCCCCACCGGCCCCGGCGCGCCCGCACTCGTCCCGGTCAAGCACATCCAGCCCCGCTGGCAGAACTACCCCGACGCCTGGAACGCGCTCAAACTCCAGCGCAACTGGCTGTCCTGGGACTTCCCCTATCAACTCAATCTCGGCTTCGCGAAGCTCGGGCCGCTGCACTTTGGCGGCGTACCCATGCGCAACGCCTTCGTCGCCTACTACCTCAACTCCCTGATCGTGACCATCCTGGTCACCCTCGGCGGAGTCTTCACCTCCAGCCTCGCCGCCTTCGCCTTCTCGCGCCTGATCTTCCCCGGCCGCGACAAGCTCTTTCTGAGCTACCTCGGCACCATGATGGTCCCGCAGGTGGTCACGATGATTCCGGTCTTCGTACTGCTCAAGATGCTCGGCTGGATCGACACCTACGCCGCGATGATCCTCCCTCCGATGTTCACCGCCTACGGGACGTTCCTCCTGCGGCAGTTCTTCGTGAGCATCCCCACCGAACTGGAGGACGCCGCGCGGATCGACGGCTGCGGGCTGTGGGGCATCTATCGCCATGTGATTCTGCCGCTCTCCGGCCCGGCGCTCGCCACGCTGACCACATTCATCTTCCTGGGCACGTGGAACTCGTTCATGTGGCCGCTGATCGTCATCAACTCCCCCGAAAAGCGCCCGCTGATGCTCGGCCTGTACGCCTTCATGAGCCAGTACAACACCGAATGGGCGCTGCTGATGGCCGCCAGCCTGATGGTCATGGCCCCGGTCGTGATCGTCTTCCTGGTCGGCCAGCGGTACTTCGTGAAGGGGATCGTGGTCAGCGGGCTGAAGTGAGACCCAGGACGACAAGGCACTGGGGGCTCCGCCCCCGTCCCCCCGCTGGGGCCTGCTGGCCCCAGACCCCGGTTATC
>CAYWLC010000018.1:0-29501 GCA_964458895.1 uncultured Luteolibacter sp.
GAACCCCCGACCTCATCCTTACCAAGGATGCGCTCTACCCCTGAGCTACGCGAGCGATGTATGTCACCCCTCCTTCGACCCGACAAAAACACCGCGACCCGTCCCAAATACGGGACTGGACGCGGCACCCCTGACTGGTTTTGGGGAAGAGCGGGCGGACCTTAGCAAAGCCCACCACTCTGTCAAAAAAAAACTCGGTGAAAAGGAAAATTTTCCAAAGCCTTCTAAAAACGAGGTCGCAGGGGATCAAATTACGGCTGTCGGCGACCTGAGTTCCGGACGCTAGTCCTAAGGAAATGCTTTGTTTTCCGCAGTGGCGACCGCCCCGGAAGCCTGGGCCATGGTTTTAGGTTTTCGGGTTTTTCGTTGATGGGAGGCACCCGGCGGGGTAGGTTGCCACCCGCAGCAGGCTATTTGGGGAGGGCCATGCCGCGAATGAGATGAATAAACGCCCACAAAAGGAAGTATCATTGGGCGGACAAGCGTCATTAGGATTATGAAACGGATTTATGGTTGGGTTTTGTTAGCGGCTTCCATGGTGGGTATGGCCGCCGGATCGGTGCGGGTGGATGATGAGGCATTTGGAAAAAGCCTCGGCGGATGGACCAAACGCGACAACAAAGTGGCGGAATACCCGCTTTCAGGTGCCGTTTACCGGACCTACAAGCCCGAGATCTCCCCCACGCCCGAGGGTGGGATTTTTGTTTCGCTGCGCATCGATCACGTCCGCGGGTGGATGGCCTCCGATGACCATGCGGTGTTGGAGATCACCGTGGGTCCCAAAGGCGCGATTGTTTCCGCCCGCTCGACCATTGCCTTCCAAGGGCGCTCGATTGCCAGCGACATGATCCTGAGCGGCAACGAGGCGGGTAAGGAAATCCTCGGCACCGACCACGCTGCGGTGAAAGTCGGCTCCGATCTGGTGGCCAATCTCTCCGCCAAACTGCTGCGCGAAAATGTGGTGGAACCCGGACGCGTATCCTTCCCCGCCGTCCTGCGCCACAATTACAACCTGCTCTTCCAGGCCATCCGCCACGACGCCGCCGACGGCAACCCCGAATCCCCGTCACCCCCGACCGCTCCCGTTCCCGACAAGGCCACCCCCACGCTGCCACCACCCGTCACGCCCGAAAAAGCCAAACCCGCCCCCGGCGCACCCCCTCACGACGGCACTCCTCTGGAAGTCAAACCCTTCACCAAGGACTGATCGACGCGGCCGCACTGCCACACATTGACAACCGGGACGGCCAATCTTGGACAATTAAGAAATTCGAACCGCAGATGTACACAGATAAAATCAAAATCTCTCTTCATCTGCGTCGATCTGCGTTCATCTGCGGTTAAAACCTCTTCTCTTCCTGCTAAATTGAACGGGATTGGCCGGGACGGCTGTCTTCCGCGCCCCTCACCCGCGCGGGTGGAATTGTTGGTGGATGGACTTGAGGCGCTGGCGGTCCACGTGGGTGTAGATCTGGGTGGTGGAGATGTCGGCGTGGCCTAACAACTCCTGGATCACGCGCAGGTCCGCGCCGCCTTCCAGCAGGTGGGTGGCGAACGAGTGGCGCAGCAGGTGCGGATAGATGTTCTGGTCGATGCCGGCAAGTTTGGCCCGGCGCTTGACGATCTGGCGCACCCGGTCCGGCGAGAGCGCGCTGCCGCGCACGCTCAGGAACAAATGCGATGATGTGCGCCTGCCCACCAGTCCCGGGCGTTCGTTGGTTAGATAGTCGGCGATGGCCGCCAGCGCCTTCGAGCCGACGCGCACGACGCGCGTCTTGTTGCCCTTGCCGGTCACCCGCAGGAATCCTTCGTCGGCATCGAGCCGCTCCAGCCGCAGGGCGCACAACTCCGAGAGCCGCAGGCCGGAGGAATAGAACAATTCGAGGATCGCGCGGTCGCGGCGACCGAGACGGACGGCGGGATCGACCGAATCTAACAATCTATCAATCTCGCGGGCGTGGAGGGTTTCGGGCAGCGTCTGGTCCGGGCGCGGGGCCAGCAGGGGTTCCGCCGGGTCCATTTCGAGTTTTCCCGTGGACGCCAGCCAGCGGAAAAACACCTTGAGATGCACCGTGGTGATGCGCAGCGAGGCGGCGTTGAGCCCATCCTTCCTGCGCTGCCCCAGAAACGCGGCGAGTTCCTCGGTGCCGACGTCGGCCAGATGTTTGTTAGATGCTGCCAGCCATCGGGCGAGCGCGTCGAGCGTCTGGCGTACGGATAGCTGATAGGCCCGGGACAGGCCGCGCTCGGTCGCCAGGTAACGAATGAATGAATCACTGGCCGCTTCCATGCGCCCTGTCGATGTGTTTGAACAACCGGAACAGGTCGCTGTCCGTGGTCAGGATCACGGTGCCGTCCTTGCCTAGGGTTTTCTGATAGGTCTCGAGGGTCTTGGTGAATTGATAGAAATCCGCGGCGGCGGGGCTGGAGTTGTAGGCGTTGGCATAGATGGCGGTGGCCTCGGCGTCGGCCTTGCCCTTGATTTCCTGTTCCCTGCGGTAGGCGCCGGATTCGATGGCGAGCAGGTCGCGCTCCTTGTTGCCAATGATCTTGGCGGCCTCGCCCGCGCCTTCGGAGCGGAAGCGGTCGGCGATCTGCATGCGCTCGGAGGCCATGCGGGCGTAGATTTTGCTGATGACGCCGGACTTGTAGTTGATGCGTTTGAAGCGCACGTCGAGCAACTCGATGCCCCACGCGCGGACTTTCGGTTGCGCGGCCTTGAGGATTTGGTCGTTGAGCATGCTGCGTCCGTATTGGATGGGTGGCAGATCGCCGAGGTTGGAGTTTGCGGCGACGAGGGCTTCATCCCGTTCCGGTTTGCGGCCTTTTTCGCTGCGGATCACCTCGATGAGGTCGTGTGCGGCGATGATGTTGCGGGTTTCGCCGCCGATGATGTTGTCGAGCCGCGAGAGCGCGCTGCGTTCATCGCGGAGTTTTTCGTAATACGTTTTCGGGTCGGAGATGCGCCAGCGGGCGAAGTTGTCCACGGTGATGTAGAGTTTGTCGCGCGTGGGCATCTCGGTGGCCGGGCCGTTCCACTGGAGGATGCGTTTTTCGATGCGGTTGACCTGTTGGATGAAGGGCGTTTTGAAATGCAGGCCGGCCTCGTTGTTCTCCGGGTCGGCATTGATCGGACGGCCCACGGGTTTGCCGAATTCGGTGATGAAGACTTGTTCCGTCTGGTCCACGGTGTAGGCGCTGCTAGAAATGATGATGACAGCGGCCAGCAGGATGAAGAGGGTGATCAGGGATTTCATGGGAGAATGATGTTAATATCACTTGTTCAGATTCATGAGCGGCAGGAACTGTTTGGCGTCCTCATCGAGGATGATCTTGGGGCCGAGTTTCGGCAGCACCTCGTTCATGGTTTCCAGATAGAGGCGCTGCTTGGTGATGGCCGGCGCCTTGTCGTATTGGGCGAGCAATTGCTTGAAGCGCGTGACGTCGCCCTCGGCCTCGTTGATGCGTTGCACGGCGAACCCTTCGGCTCCGGAGATGCGTTGCGCGGCCAGACCCTTGGCCTTGGGAATGACGCGGTTGTACTCGCCGTTGGCCTCATTGACCGCGGTCGCGCGGTCCTGCTGCGCACGGTTCACCTCGTCGAACGAACTCTGCACCGGCCCGGGTGGATGCACGTTCATGAGTTGGATCTGCTCCGCGGATAACCCCATGTTGAGGCGCGTTAGAACGTCCTTCAATTGTTTCAACGATTCCACCTCGATCTCGGTGCGGCCGATGGTCAGGACCTCGTCCACGGTGCGGTCACCGATGGTCTGGCACATCACACCTTCTGTTAGATCGCGCAGGGTGGAGCCGGGGCTGCGGACGCAGAAGAGGTATTGTTTCGGGTCGGTGATGCTGTATTGCAGGATCCACTCGACGTTGGCGGCGTTGAGGTCACCGGTGACCATGTCGCGTTCCTTGCTGGGTTCGTCGCCGACCTGGTCCGGGTTGGTGGCGTTGGGTGTGCCAAAGCCAAACTCCAGTTTGAGTTGTCGGCGGATCGGCACGATGGTGGCGGTGTCGATGCCGTAGGGGAGTTTGAAGTGCAGGCCGGGGTCGGCGGAGTATTGGAATTTGCCGAAGCGCTGGATCACGGCGACGGCTTCGGGTGCCACCGTGAAGAAGCACGAAAACACTCCGATCAGGACGAAGATGGCCAGCGGAACGGCGAGCAACAATCGCGGGGAAAAGTTCAACTTCGGGCGGGCGAAGGTGATTGCCTTGTCGAGTGGAGGGGCTTGCATGAGCGGGTGGGATGGTTCGTCCGGCCTTCTTTCGGCCGGGATTGCGGTCACATTAGGGGAAATGCCGCCATGATGCGAGTCCAACTTTGATCAATTATCGCAGGAGGGCTCGGTCGATGAATCGCCGCTTGAGTTCCGGCCCGGACCCGGTCAAGTTGTCCGGCGTCGCCCATGAAACTCCACACCGCCCTCCTCGCCATTTCCCTGATTGCCTCCGTCGCCAAGGCGGAGGTGCCCAAAGCATTCGCCGGCTTATTCGAGCAGGACACCCCCGTCCGCGGCCAGATCGGCATGATCGCCCCACCCCGGGAGATCAACAAATACGTGGGCAAGGTGGAGACGGCGGCGCGCAAGGACCCGAAGTGGTTCAAGGATTTCTCCGACAAGTCGAAACCCGGAGTTCCGCTTCCCTATGACGAGCGGCTTGGCCTCACCAAGGAGGAATACGATCAATACCTCGTGCTCTGGAACAAGCGTGAGTTCAAACCGAGCGAGGATGTCATGCTCCTGCTGCGCAAAAGATCGGGCGGCATTTGGTCGATCATCGCCACCGGAGGGGCCAGCGCCATCTCCACGCTGCGTTATTCGGAAAAGGATGATGTGTTTCATTCGCCCGACGGAGACCTGAAACGCATCGATGACATCAAGGCGGACCCTGGCAGCATTTTCGGCGAGTGGACGGGCCAGGAATGGAAGTTCGAGCAGGAAACCGAATATGACAAGACCAAGGAAAATTTCGCCATAGGTCGCTTCAGCGACAACAAGTTCGGACTGCTTGTCTATCGGGTTCAGAGTGTTTCCTCTGCGGGCTCCCGGCTCCAGGACGCCAACGTGGTGGTCCGCTTCGCCCTCGGCAAGGCCGGCCAGGCCAAAGCGCCTCCCACCACCACGGGCAAACCCGCCACGCCTAAAACGGATCCGGCCAAACCGGATTCCGGAAAAAGCAAGTCCACCAAGTCCGGACCGAAGAAGGCCAAGACCACCGACAATCCCTGATTGTTAGGGAGTGTATGAGAATCATCGCGGGAACAGCCGGACGCCTTGCCATCAAGGTGCCCACGGCGGTCGCGCGTCCCACCACGGATTTCGTCCGCCAGGCGATCTATTCGATTCTGGGGGAGCGTGTGGAAAGAGCTCGTGTGTTGGATCTCTACGCCGGCTCGGGAGCCATCGGCCTGGAAGCCCTCAGCCGTGGCGCCGCCACCTGCACCTTTGTGGATGAACACCGCCAGGCCTGCGCCGTCATCAACGAAAATCTAACACATTCCAAGCTCGAAGGCGGGCGCGTGACCCGGGCGGAGGTGACATCTTATCTCAAACGCGACGCCGCCACCTACGATCTCATCTTCGCCGACCCGCCCTACTGGCAACACCACGGCGACAAGGACTCCGTCGGAGATCTGTTGAAAAGCCGCCTGATCGCCCCGCGCCTCGCGCCCGGCGGATGTTTCATCGCCGAGCTGTCCGCCAAACAAGCCTCCCCCGGCGCGGATGATCTAATACTAACAGACCGCCGCGAGTACGGCAGCAGCGCGATACTCATCTACGTTCCTTAGAAGCGGGCGGCGAAATCCCTTACTCCGGGTCCAGACGAACTGCCGTCAAGAGTGAGAACAACGGGTCATTGATATAGAAATTCGTTTTCCCCATCTTTTGTTTTCGAAGAAATCCGGCACCACTCAGTTGAGCCAGATACTTGCCGGCAGTGACGCGGGAGACGTCCAATTCCTTTTCCAAAAACTCAATCTTCGTATAGGGATAACGAAAAAGGTTGTTGAGCAAATCCTGGCTGTAGAGCTTGGGCAGCCGTTCACGAATTTCATGCTTTGTTTCAAGCATCAAATGACTCAGGTTTTTGACCAGGGTAACGGCACTGCGTGAGGTGACAGCAATCCCGCGGAGCAGGTAGATGCACCACTCTGCCCAAAGGTTCCCGGTTCTAACGGTTTGCAGCAGGCGGTAATAGTCCGGCTTGGTGGTGGTGATGTAGCGGCTGAGATAGAGCACTGGCATCTCCAGCAGTCCCTCGCGCTGGAGCATGAGCAGATTCAGGATGCGGCCGGTGCGGCCGTTGCCGTCGTAAAAAGGGTGGATACTTTCAAACTGATGGTGAACAATGGCCATGCGCAACAGCGGGTCCAGCCCGTCGTCAGCGTGGATGAAGTCGACCAAATTACCCATGAGTGCGGCTACCTCACCGGCGTCCTGAGGGGGTTCGTAAACCATCTGCCCGGTTGCTTCTTTTTTCAAGAGGGTTCCCGGAAGCTTGCGCAAGCCGGCCCGGTTTTGCTCCAACTCGGCTTGCACAGTCAATATTGTCTCCAGGCGGATCAGTCCCGTGGCTTCAACGGCCTCATAACCCACCCGCAGCGCGGAAACATAGTGCCGAACCTCTTTGACCGCAGGGGATTGCTGAGAACCGGGAGCCGAGGCATAGAGTTGGTCGTGAGTCGTGATGATGTTCTCGATTTCCGAACTGTCCTTGGCCTCTTGGATGCCCAGCGTGTCGATTAAAATGGCCCGGTTGGGCAGTAGTGATTCGCACAGACCCTTGAGTTCTGCCAAATGCCGGTGTGCCTCGGTCAACGCAGCCCATACCTCGCGGCGGTCGAGGAAGGAGATATCGCTCAGGGGCAGTGGTGGCAGGGCGGACATGGCAACCGAATGGGCATTGTCTTCGCATATCAACGAGAACATGTAAAGAAAAACGTGTTTTCTTTACATGAAAATCGAGCGGCATCCCAATGTGTCCAGCACCGCGCTTTCTCTTGCCATACCCACCAGGCTGCCGGATTCTCGCCCGGCCCGCTGGATCACCACGAGGTCATGGCAAGCGGCCAACGCGCCGCCCAGGCATGATCGACCTGCTGACACGGGTTCTCGTCAGTCCCCAAGCATGAAACTTCTCCCCTTGCTGCTCGCCGCCCTGATGCTGATGCTTCCATCGGCGTCCTTTGCGGCGGTCAGCCAGAGGCATCCGCCCGCGTGGCCGCAGTTGGAAAATGGCGATCCGCAATACGCGGTGTTTCCGAAACCGCTCGAAACCTATCCGAAATCCGAGGGCGGCATTCTTGATGTCCTGAAAGCCCGCGCCACGGCGGAGCCGTTCAACCTGGCCGCCTCCGCCGTGTTTCTGTTAGCGATCCTGCACACCTTCGCGGCGGGATGGTTCACAAAGCGGGCTCATCGCTATGAGCATGAGCACGAACAAAAACTCCGCGCCCGTGGCGTGCGGGACCGGGAACATCCCGACGGCGTGCCGGAAGTCAGCTTCAAGGTTGCGGTCTTTCACTTGTTAGGTGAGGTGGAGGCGATCTTCGGCCTGTGGGTTCTCGCATTGGCGGCGGTGGCCGTCTATTACCATTCGTGGGCGGATTTCGTGCTCTACATCGGCAAAGACCGGGTTTTCACCGAACCGGTGTTTGTAGTGGTCATCATGGCCATTGCCGCGAGTCGCCCGGTGCTGGGTTTTGCGGAGGCGATGATCGCCAAAGCCGCCGCCCTGGGAAAAGGCACGCCCGCCGCCTGGTGGCTGAGTGTGCTGGTCATCGCGCCCGTGCTCGGATCGTTTATCACCGAGCCCGCCGCCATGACCATCGCCGCGCTGTTGCTGGCGAAGAAATTCTATCGTTTCCGCCCGCCCGCGCGTCTGGCCTACGGCACGCTGGGGCTGTTGTTTGTCAACATCTCGGTGGGAGGGGCTCTAACAAACTTTGCCGCGCCGCCGGTGTTGATGGTCGCAGGGAAATGGGGTTGGAACACGCGCTTCATGCTCGAACATTTCGGCTGGAACGCGCTGGTGGGCATCGGCATCTCCAGCGCGCTGTACTTCCTCGTTTTCCGCAGGGATCTCTATCAACTGTCGGACCGCGCGGACGGCCGCGAGGATGGAGTCATGGATACCCCCACCTGGCAGGAGCGGAAAACCCAAGTGCCGCCGTGGGTGACCTTCGTCCATCTGGGTTTCCTCGCATGGACGGTCTATTGCGCGCACTACCCGGTGTTGTTTGTCGGGGGCTTCCTGTTTTTCACGGCCTTCACGGCGGCCACCCGGCACCATCAGAACCCGATCCTGCTGCGCGGGCCGATGCTGGTGGGATTCTTCCTTGCGGGGCTCGTCGTCCACGGCGGCTGCCAGGCCTGGTGGATCGCCCCGGTGATCTCCTCGCTCAACGATCACCTGCTCATGGCGGGCGCCACGATTCTAACAGCGTTTAACGACAATGCCGCCATCACCTATCTCGCCGCCCAGGTGCAGGACCTCCCGCTGGGAGCCAAACACGCCGTGGTTGCCGGAGCGGTGACCGGCGGGGGACTCACCGTGATCGCCAACGCACCCAATCCCGCAGGTCAGAACATCCTCGCGAGGTTTTTTGAAAACGGAATCTCGCCGCTCTACCTGCTGCTCGGCGCACTCGTTCCCACCCTTGTCGTCTATCTTTGTTTCATCGTGATACCTAACAAACCGGATCAAGCCAAGGCCCCCGCGGCACCGCCCTCAATCGAAAAAACATCCACTCCCTGACCCCCATGTTCACCGGACTTGTCGAAGCCGTAGGAAAAGTCGTTTCACTCGAACTCACGGGTGAACAGGCCCGCCTGACTCTTGAAATACCATTTGTTTCAGAGCTCGCCACCGGCGACTCCGTGGCCATTAACGGCTGTTGCCTGACGGTGGCCGCCATCGGATCTAACAAAACATCGTTCGACCTGCTCGCGCAAACCCTGCGCGTCACCTCGCTGGGTGAACTGCGCAGCGGCTCCATCGTCAACCTCGAGCGCGCGATGATGGTCGGCGACCGCTTCGGCGGACACTTCGTGCAGGGCCACGTGGACGCCGCGGGGAAATTCACCCGCATTGAGGAAAGCGGGGCGGACCACATCATCGCCGTTTCACTGCCGCCCGCAATCCACAAGCTCTGCGTGGACAAGGGTTCGCTGGCCATCGACGGCATTTCTCTAACCATCGCCGAACTCACGGACAGCGAGGCGGTGTTCTGGATCACCCCTCACACCTGGGAACACACCAACCTGCACGCCGTGCGCATCGGCCAGGCTGTCAACCTGGAAGCCGACATGCTCGCGAAGCATGTGGAGAAGCTGCTGAGCGCAAGGCTGGCGCAGGGTTAGGGGGGGGCTCAATCCACACCAATATTGATGGGCTCTTCGTGAATTCCGGTGGCCTTTTCCATCAAGCAATGAAGAGGGCGGGAACGATGGTGGCGCGCTACCGCCGGGAGCGCGTGCCTATGAGGTGGGTGGTGAAATCCAGGTGGCAGTCGTTTCGTCCGGCCTTGCGTCATCCTTCCGCCTGACAGTGTCTGCGCTCCCGGCGGTAGCGCGCCACCTTGCTCCGCGCTCCGTTCATGGACACCCCGGGTAATAATGTTAGAATCCTTCATCTCAGGATCCACGGCTCTTTCCTAAGGTGATTTTCACCGGATGCCACGAAGAGCTATTTTATGCCCGAGTTCCAGCGCGTTTTTCACGGCGATATCCGAATTCATGTGTTCCCATGTTCCCCAGCGTCCGAAGCCGGTAATGTGATTGGCCGCCGCCCAATCGAGGATTCTAGCCATGCAAGCCGGCTTGTCCAAGGTGTTGACCGGGTAGGCATAGGAGTTGGTGTGGCACCATGTTTGGCTGCCGGATGAGCGTGTGGAATGGGTCTCAGTCCAATACCCGCGTGAATCGGGACAGAAATTGGCACGAAGCAGTTTTCGATGATGGGGTACTGACTCGTCGGGTTCGTAAATCCAGTGGGCCTTGCTCGCGAGGGTCTCCGGCACGTAGTCCACATCAATGCCCGCATGGTGCAGGTTGTCGACATCCGCGGCTATCGACGCCGGAAGTTCGGCGCAGTGTTGCCATGCATGCCAGGGGGCCGAGTTAAAGATATGCTCTGCCTGCCAGCGTTGGTTCACGGATCGGTTTTCAATGTTGATTTCAGTGATCGAAACCCCCGTGACCAGCGAGTCCCCGAGGGCCACGCCCATGCGGTTCCAAACATCTCCATAACCATGGTGCTTCGGATAGAGGAATTCACCGTGAGCGGGCAGGGCACCAAACGCCTTGGCTTCCAGGCAACTGTGCAGCGTTTCCCGGAAGGAAACATTCGGGAGCTTGTAAAGCCAGTAAGTTCCTAACAGATCAGGGTCCATCGACCAGATTTTGCGGTTGTATGGCAGCATGTAATCATCGGCGATTTTATCACCGAACTTCCAACGAACCCATGCCGCGAAGGAGGCGGGCATCGGGATCCCAAGATTGCACCCGGCCCTGGAGATGGATTCCAAATAATCGATTTGTGTGGAGGTCTCGAATTGCCATAAATTGGCTTCGAGTGGGTGATCCACCATCTGCCCGTTGAGGTGAATTTTTGAGATCCGCTGGTGACGGTTCCACTCGGACTCGGGCATGAATGAAAAGATGAAATCCAGAACATCACGGTGTTTCACATCAAGGAAATGACCACCGCCGATATCCAGCGGGGAACCGTCCACCGTCATGGAGCGGCACAGTCCGCCCGCGGTCGGCTCTTTTTCCAACACCACCACTTCGGCCCGGGGGATGCCACCGCGGATCAGCGTGTGCGCAAGTGTGAGCCCGCTGGGCCCTCCTCCAATGATGAGATATTTTACTTTTTCCATGGGCTTGCTGTCTGGAAAGAGCGGGGATCAAAGGTGAAAAAACCGCTGTTTCACCAGTCGTTTGAGGTGGAACCTGGCATCGGCCATGGCTTTTTTGCCCACGACGTGGGATGCGCCCCGATAGGATATCGGCACTTCGGCATAACGCAATTCGCGCGCGTGGTATTTCATTTCCGTCTGGAAGAATGGCCCTCTGGATTCAATCCCCTTGGCCAGCACCATTTCAAGCGCCTGGCGTGAGTAAAGAATGAATCCGCTGGTCATGTCTCCGAGGCGGCTTCCTAACAAAACATTCGACAACAGCCCGCCGATCCGGCTGATGCACCTGCGTCTCAACGGGCTATCGACGATCTTTCCGCCAAGGGTGAAGCGCGTGGCATACACGACGTCGATGTCCTCGCGGATTTTGGCGAGAAAATCCGGAATCGAGGCGGGATCATGGCTGAAACCGGCATCCATTTCCAGTATCCAATCACAGCCATCCTGCAATGCGATTTGGTATCCCTTCATGTAGGCGTCAACCACACAGCGGTTTTCAGGTGAGTGGATCACCTTGAGCCGGGATTCGGTTTCGGCGATCGACTCCAGCAAGGATCCGGTCCCATCCTTGCAGACCTTGTCAAAGACCGTGAAAAGAGTGATGCGTTTGAAAGGAAATTTCCCGGCTTCCGTCAAAACAGCCGACACAAAGCGGCCAGCCGTCGCGATCTCGTTGGCCATCGGGCAGACAATTCCCAGTGAGAGCGATGAATAATCATTCATTGCCACGGGTGTCGGTTGTTAGAATCAACACGATCAGCCCCGGCGGATTCACAGGGTGTTGCCTTTTTGATAGAATCATACTCTGATGGTCAGATGTTCGGCCATTTCGCTCCGCTTCCCTGCCAGATAATTGTCAGCGCGTCGAGCGGAAAGCATCGTTCCAAACCAAGAGAAAGTCCGGAGCGGAAAACCGCCCCGGACTTTGAAACAACCCAATACTCCAGAGAAAACCAATTGCTGCATGCGCAAGGCCTTGCAGAGGGCGGGAGAATGGGAGGATGTGGGTTTCCGGGCTACTGATTATTTGCCGGGAACTGTGCGTATTCTGCTTTTTGATCTTGCGGACAAAACGGCCCGGATTTGGGGTCCGGGCCGGAGGTCATGCGGCCTCAGGCGGTCAGGATTTTCATCACCGCGAAACCTGCGGAGCCTATGAGAACGGCCAAGGCCGCGCCGCCCGTGATGCGGTCGGTCAGTGTGGAGTTCGGGCGCTTGGGCGACGAGGATTTCGGGAAAACAATCAGGGCGTAAAGCATGCCCGCGAGCAGACCGCCGGCGTGAGCGGCATTGTCGATGAATTCGTATCCGATCAGGCCGATCAGACCGGTGAGCAAGACCCCGGCGAGCAGGCGGCGTCTCGCGCTGCGTGGGACGAGCGAGCCGTGCAAAGACTCGAACACCAGCAGGAAACCGAGCCAACCCATCAGGCCGCCGGATGCGCCCACCGATGTGGCCGCCACGAAACGAGCCGACGCCTCGCCCCCGACACAGGCGGAGAAAAGAAACACCATGGTCACGTGCGGCCAGCGGGCGAACACTTCCAGACGTTTGCCCAGATAAAGCAAGGCCGACGTGTTCATGAGGAAATGGATCGGATTGCCGTGCAGGAAGGGTGATGTTAGAATGCGCCACCATTCCCCGTGCAGATATCTCGCCTTCACCAGACCGGCGGCGGCCAGCGCATCAGTGGGCAGCAACTGGGCAAGACCGACCACAGTGATCATGCCTAACAAACAACGGGTGACGGGGGCTTTCTGGAGGTCCAGCCAGGTTTCAAAGCGCAGGACCGGAATGATGGCCTCGAGGTGCCCGTCGCTCCAGCCTGCCAACTCGCGCAGGCGTTTACGCGCCTGATACCAGGGGATGAAGGCGAAAATCAGGAACAGCAGCAGGGTGATGCCCATCCATGGCGAGTTGACCACCGCCTGCAACGCCATGAGCAGACGCTCGACCGGGAGGGCATCGTGCGGAACACGGGTCCATTTCTGATAGAAAACATACAGCGCCAGACCTGCTAACAGAATCCCCAGCCAGCGGAGCTTGTGCGAGGCATCTAGCAGATTATCCGACACGCGGCGTTTGCGCGCTTCGAGGATGGCCTGTTCGGCACCCTCGACTTCTTCGGGCAGGATCATGTGCGGGCACCCGGGCATCCAGGCCAGGGCGACGCCTCCATCACGATCCTCGCGGATTGCGGAAACCAAGGTCTCGCCAGTGGCACAGGGGTGAAGGCGTCCGCGAGTATCCATCCAACCCCAAGCGCCTGGCGCTTTCGGGAATGCGGTATCGCGCGCCCAAACCGGCAGTTGGCTCATTTCCCGCGCGTCATCCGTCACCCTTGATCAGCGTCAAGGTTTGCCGGATTTATCTTCCGAAGTTTTTGGAGCCTCAAGCGGAGGCGCTGGGGCGGGGCTGGGTGCTGGAGCAGTTTCCGCTGGAGCAGGCGTCGGTGCCGGTTGCGGGGTGGGTGAGGGCATCGGCGCCGGGGGCTCTGGAGCAGGCGCTGGGCTCGGTGCGGGCGTTTCCGGAGCAGGTTGGGGAACATTTTCCTCGGGAGGCAGTTCTTCGTTGAGCGATTTGGGTTTCGCGGGTTCTTCAGGTTTGACCGGGGTTTTCTCTTCCACCTTGGGAGGGGCATTGGGATCCTTGAGCAGGCTGATGTTTTTATTCTGGTGTCCGATCAGGACCGCGAGTGCCAGACTGAGAAGGAAAAACAGGGAGGCAAGATAGACCGTGCCGCGTTGCAGGACATTGGTCGTGCGGGCACCGAAGACCTGATCGGTCACACCGGCACCGAACGCCGCTCCCAGGCCTTCCTGTTTCGGGCGTTGCATCAGGACGAGCAACGTCATCAGGAGGCAGACGATAACGAAGGCGATCAATAGGAGATTGATGCTGATGGTGAGCCAGTCTATTGCAGCGAAATTCATGGGCGCGGGACTATGAGGGGCGCTTTCTCCGTTGTAAAGCGGGGAGTTGCGCCAATTTTTCAGCCCGGCATTTCACGAATGGCGCAAAAAAAGCCGGGGGGGACTCCCCACCCGGCTTGATTGAAATTTGGGGAACGATTCAGAGATCGCCTTCCTTGATATCGATGGCGGAGTATTCACCATCCTTGCGACGGTAAACAATCGTCAGGCAATCCCGGCGCGCACTCTTGTAGAGGACAAACGGGCGGTCCGAGAGTTCAAGCTGCATGATGGCATCTTCCTTGTACATCGTGCGGATCGTGTAGTGGTCGGGATGGATGATGTAGGGGACGGGATCGGTGTCGGAGTCTTCCGGATGATCCAGAACCGTGTCGTTGAAATAGCGTTCGTCCAAATGCCGGATCGATTCGTTGCGGTGTGGCCGGTGTTTCTTCAACAAGCGCGTCTTGTGTTTGCGCATGCGGCGGGCGATTTTTTCGATGGTCTCGTCAAGGGCAACATACATGTCCTTGGCTTCGGTGTGGGCTTCAATGGTGATATGGTTGGCGCAAAAGAGAATAATTTCGGCAACATGACGGTTTTTCTGCACATCGAGAATGGCCTTGGCCTCGATGATCCGCGGGTAGTCCAGATGGAGACTTTCGATCTTGCGGTGGGCGTAATCGCGGAGCGCTTCAGTAACTTGTTCATGCCGCACAGTGACGGTGATCGGCAGATTGACGTTGGCGGTTTGCATGGTATTTATCGTTTGGTTTGGGTGAATGCGGCTGGCAGTTTCATCTGCCTTATCCGTGCTACACTCTGAACCAAAATCAGGGTCATTGCTATACTCTTCTTGAATTATTTCAAAAGATTCCGCGTCAGGGAGGGATTCCCGACCCCGCACGGATTCTCACCATGAACGGGTGCGCCGGGCCGTCTTATTTGGGCGCGGTCAATTCTTCGAATGACGGGATTGCCGGATCGGACGAAGTCTGCCGTTTGGCGCTCGCGGCCTCATAGAGTTGCCTGAAATTATCAAGCGGAGCGGTCGGTGTGCCTTCGATCTTGATGGTGACCCAACGAAGGCCACCCTTGACCGGACCGAACATCGAATCCAGCCGCGGGTTTCTTGCGGCCTCCACCATTCCCGTGGCGACCCCCACTTCGAGGCTGCCAGACAATTTTTGATCCGCAGCCATCGTCACTACCCCGCGCAAGGTCAGGCGTCCCTTGCTCTCGAAGGTGAAATCACTGAGCAAGACGCGCCCCTCCGCGCGCCGGAGCACCCCGCTCACTACGCTTTCAAACTCCGGGTGTTTGAACCAATCGTCCCCCAAGGTTTGGCTCAGGCCGAACAAAAACGGAAATCCGCCCACAACCATGGGGGATGTTAGGGAACCCGTGAACGAGACCACCAACGAGGACGTGGGGATGTCCCCAAACTTCACCACCAGGAGGTTGGATTTCGCAGCCGATACCGTATCGATTCTACCGGAAAACAGCCGACCGAAATCCGCGCCCGTGATGCCGGCCAGAGGGAATGATTCAAGCGCGACGTCCAGAGTCGATGTCCGGTCCGCCGCATACGGCGAAACAGTCCCTGCCAACTCGAAAAACCCCACACTCTCTTCCACACTCCATAGGCGCAGGCCGACGATTTTCACCGTCTGGCCACGGAACTCGATGTGGGAGCGGTCCATGCGGAATTTGGGCCAACCGGGAATGGTGATGTCACCGCGGTTGAGCAACAGTTGGGCCCTGTCATTGGCATTGGAGGGTTGGAAAGTGGCTTCCGTGCCGTCCACACGCGCCAGCGGTGCGTCCGGCTTGCCTAACAAAATGGCGAACTTGGGCGTCGAATAACACTTGAAGTCGATCAGGGAGCCGTCCACCGCCACGGACTCTCTAACAGGTTGGTCCGGTTCAGGGACGCGCAGGATCAAACGCCCCTCGGGAGCCGTCACTTCCTCGCCAGACATCGATTTGCCCATAAACGAGGCAGGGGAGATATCGGCATTGATGTTAATCAATGTTAGATTTCCGAGCGCATTGCCGCCGGGCCAGGTGAGGGACAAGCGGTCGGCATTGGCGCGGGCCGGATTCATGCGGAACCGCTCGAGTTCGACGCTGGCACCGGTGCATTGGGTGATTTTTTTGATGAGGCCCTCGCGGAAAGGAGCGCTGTTGGCATGGATGATGGCCAGACCAATTCCGAAGGCGACAAATAGGAGCACAATCAGGGATGCGGATACCTGGAACATCCGGGAGCGGCGCATCTGCTGGCGCTCGGCCTTGTGCGGTTGGTTGCTGCGGCGCTTGCGTTTGCGCACCCGGATCGCCTGGCTGCCATCCTCCCGCACGACGAGTTCACCGTCCTTGGGAACTTCTTCGGCAGGGCGGGGGGTTTTCAGCCGCTCCATCATTTCATCGATGGAGTATTTTTCCGGCTCGCTGGAGGAGGACATCAGAAAATTAGGAAACGATGGACTGACAGAACTCAGCGATCCCGGTATGGCCGTCCGGTGGGATCCAGAAGTTCGACATGGACGAGGAAAATGACCGCAGTGGATATCGGTTGCCTTGCTTTGGTGGCGAAAAGACGACCAATGATCGGAAGATCACCCAATACCGGAACTTTGTCTTCCACATTCTGGATGGAATCACTCAGCAATCCACCAATGGCAATCGTGGCACCATCCGCCACCGTGAGTTGGGTGTTGAGACGCTGCGAACTGAACACCGGCATCAGGATCGCATTCTTGGTCAACTCGCTCACCTGCCCGTTGCTTTGGGTGTTGATCGGACTGCCGTAGTTGACGAAGCCGTCAAAATCAATGAACTGAGGATTGAGCGTCACATCAATGTAGCGCTTGTCGGTAGCCGCCACCGGTAGAACCTCAAGGGTGATTCCCACATCCTTTTTTTGAAACGCCGTCGGGGTGGCCGGCGTGACGGGGGCCTGGCCGCCAGAGTCCTGTGAGCCGACGGTGGTCGGGATTTGCGGGGGTTCATACTCCGTCGGATAGATGAACTCTCGCACGGCGGAGATGCTGGTTTGTTGGCCGCTACGCGTGGTCACCGAGGGCTGGGCCATGATGTCCACGCCTTTTTTCTGGTTCAACCCGCGCATGATCAGTTGCACCTGCCCGTCGGTGAACAATCCGGTGATGGCCATGATTCCGGGTGCCACGGAATTGCGCTGCGACGTGCGCTCGATGTTATTGACGATGCCGTCCAAGGCGTTGGAATCGATGCCATAACCTCCGGAGCGAAGGCCGTTGGTGACCACCCCGGGGTTGGTCGGCTGGGCCGGAATGGTCGGGATTCCGTCCACATTCACCCCGTTGACCGGATTCACGAAATCCGCTCCGGTGCGCGGCGAGCCGTTGCCCACGGTGCCTCCGCTGCCGAAGACCGTGTCACCCGCATTGAGGGCGAAGGGATTGACCAGCCAATCAAACCCGAGTTCGGATAGATTGTTCTGTTGGGTTCTGATCATGGTGACCCGCACGGAAACGATGACCGGCTCGGTCTGGGTCATGGCCTCGACCAACTGGCTGATGATGTCCTGATTGACCGCGGTGTTGACGACCCTCAGGATGTTGGTGGAGGGCACGTAGCTGGCGCTGGCTCCTTCCGGGAAAGTCACCCCTTGTTTGGCGAGGGCTTGTTTGGCGGTGAGCCGGGTGGTTAGAATGCTTCTTTTGTTAGAATCGGACGCCGCTGCGAAGGGATCCACCTTGCCCTCCCCCTCGCCGCCCTCGCCGCTCAGGCTGGTGATGAAATCCGGCGGAACCTTGTAGGTGCGGGAAATCAGTTCGGCGCTCGTGGATCCGGGCGCAGAGATCACGACGGCGTATTCATCGGTCGTGAACGAGGTGTTGGTGATTTCAGTTAGATGCTTCAGGACCTTGGAGAGCGGGATCTGGTTGAGTTTCAGATTGATCCGCTCGGCCAAAATGCGTTTGGCGGACGGGGAGTCCGGCGGGCCGATGTTGAGGGTGAAGTTCACGCCCCTGCGGGCCGGATCACTTTCCAGCACGTCAGCTTCCACGGACTTGACCCGCAGGAAATCCAGCGCCTCCTCCATGGTCGCTTGGTCCATGGCGATCTTGGGAATGATGATGCGATCCAGTTTGGCGGAAATGCTGATGGTTCCTGCATCGGGGTTCATGCCACCCGGGTTTCCCATGCTATCGGTCAGATCGGGCGCGGGCAGGGAGCTTTCCCAGGCGGCGGCCACTTGACTGAGCATTTCGGCCCGGGTATGATCGTAGGCTGATTTCTGATAGTCGCTCTTGGCGGTTGCCACTTTTTCCATTCCGCGACGGGCTGCAGAGTTGGTGGCATCGATCCGCAACACCTTCTCATAAGTGGCCATGGCCTCGTCGTATTTCCCGAGATCAAAGGCACCCTCGGCGGTGTAGAGCAAGCGTCTGACCTGATCCACGTCTTTCCCATATGCGGCGGTCAACGCGGGGTTGGTGCGGATGGGATCGTCAAGTTGGGCGCGGTAGGCGAGGGCTCCGGCATGGGTGGGTGCCACGTCGTCTAACAAGACTTTGTCCACGGCCGCCTTGGCGCCGGCGATATCACCCTTGCGAGCGAGCGAACGGGCGTATTCGACGGAAGCCTGCGCATAACGATCCGTGGCGGCGGCGCGGAGTTCAGCGCTCAGCGGGGCGGCTGGCAGCAATTCGCGCGCTCCCGCAAAGGCCTCCACGGCCTCGGCGTAGCGCCCGGCCTGGTAGGCCTGGTCACCCTTGAGCAACAATTCCTGGGCTTCATCGACTGCGGCGCTGCGGCGGGCGGTTTCGCGCTCCGCCAGATTGGCTCCTCCAACGGGTTCGCCTGCGGAAACGGGCAGCAGCAGACAGACCGTGGCGAGCATGGCTGCGATGCGGCTCTGGATCGGGAAATTGGGTTTGGATGTCTCCATAAGGCTGCCTGCGCGGATGTATAGAGATCTCGGGCCGCGAGGGTAAGCGCAAAATCCGAAATTTTCATCTTTTTACGAACCACCGGAATTCCAATTGGATTTCCACCCTCCGCGCACGCTGCCCGCGCCGGAGTTTTACCGGGACCCTTGCTTCCAGAAGTGGGAGAATACGCAGGAAAAGCCGTTTGATGTTGTTCATGTGAATAGTGTTCACATGAACCAATACCCGTGTCAAGTCGAAGATTCATCCCGCCCGGCGGAATGCTCTAACACCTCGCGGGCGGCATCCGCATCCTTTTGAATCTGGATTTTGAGGTCCTCCAACGAGGGAAATTTCCTTTCCGGGCGCAGGTGCTTTTCAAAACGCACCTCCAGGGATTGGCCATAAAGATCGCCGGAAAACCCGAATAGATGCACCTCAAATCGAACAGGCCCTCCGGCTCCGACGGTCGGGCGTGTGCCGAGGTTGGCCACGCCGCCCCATGAGCCGCCGCGGTCGTCACTGATGCTCACCGCCCAGACGCCGCCCGGCGGGAGTTGCACATCGCCGACCGGCAGGTTGGCGGTTGGAAACCCGAGCGTGCGGCCGAGTTGGTCGCCCGGCACGACCGTGCCGCTCACGGAGTAGGGCCTGCCGAGCATGCGGGATGCGCCATTGAGATTGCCATCGCGGATCGCCTGGCGGATGCGGGTGCTGCTGATGCGGTCGCCCTCGAACATCAGCGGGGGCACTGCGACGAGCCGGAACCCCTGTGAGGCCGCCTGGCCTTTGAGCAATTCCACATCACCACTGCGATGGTGCCCGAAGCGCCAGTCCTCGCCCACCGCGATCGTCCGCACCGCTGCCGCAGTCAGCCGCTTGATGAAATCCCCGGCCTCCATGGCCGCAAATGCCGCGTCAAAATGCAGTGGAATGAAAAGATCCACCCCCAGACTGCTGACGATCTGCGCCTTGTGGTCCAGCGTCGCCAACAACGCGCTCGGAGCCTTTTCCGGCGCAATCACCCGGATCGGATGCGGATCAAAGGTCAGCAAGCCGGCCAAACCTCCACCCGCGCGCGCCGCCTCCACCGCCCCTTGGATCACCGCCTGATGACCCAAGTGCACGCCGTCAAACACCCCCATGGCCAAATGCAACGGTTGGCCAAGCAGCGCGAGTTCATCCAGGCGGTTTCGAATCAACATCCCGCCGCGATAGCAAGGGAACGCCGCTTCATCAAGCGCGGAGGTCGCCGCCCCGTGATGAATCTTCAAATGGATGTTGTCCTGATCCGCTCGCGCGGCTAGCCTCCCGCCTGCGGACACTCCGCCCGCAGCGGACTCTCCACCACCCCGACCCTACCCCTTTCATTTCCCATGGGCATCTTCAGCAAACCCCGTCTCAACAAAGTGGACCGCCGTGAAGACACACAGGAAGGCCTTTGGAACAAGTGCCCGGACTGTGAAGCGATGCTGCACAACCTGGAACTCCAACAGAATCTCCAGGTGTGCCCCCACTGCAACCACCACTTTCTGTTAGACTCGCGCGAGCGCATCGACCTGCTGGCCGACCCCGGATCGTTTGTGGAAACGGACGCGGGCATGGTTTCGGGCAATCCTCTCGGCTTCAACGGCTACGCTGAAAAAACCGCGATCCTGCGTGAGAAAACCGGCCTCGACGACGCCGTGGTCTCCGGCCGTCTAACAATCGGCGGCCACCGCGCCATGATCGCCGTCATGGATTTCAAATTCTTCGCCGGCTCCATGGGCTCGGTGGTGGGTGAGAAAATCACCCGCGCCATCGAGACCGCCATCGCTGAAAAGCGCGGGGTCATCATCGTGTCCGCCTCATCCGGCGCACGCATGCAGGAAGGCATGCTCTCGCTCATGCAGATGGCCAAAACCTGCGCCGCGCTGGCACGGCTCGCCGAGGCGAGATTGCCCTACATCTCCCTGCTCACCCATCCCACCACCGGGGGCGTCACGGCCTCCTTCGCCACCATCGGCGACGTCAATCTGGCCGAACCCAAATGCATGATCGGCTTCGCCGGCCCCCGTGTGGTCAAGGAAACCACCCATCAGAACCTCCCTCCCGGCCTCCAAACCGCCGAGTTCATGTTACAACACGGTCTGATCGACGCCATCGTCCCCCGCGCCAAACTGCGCGACCACCTCACCCGCCTGCTCGCATTCATGATGCCACAGTGAGCATGGGCCATAGGATACACGAATTTAACCACAGAGATCACAAAGAACACAAATAAGACGCCGTTCTTTGTGTTCTCTGTGCTCTTTGTGGTTCATCTTCTAAATTGGTGTAGTTCAAGCTGCCGTCCAGTCAGTAACCCTTCGCTCCGACGAGCTTTTTGCGGGCCCATTCTCGCGAAGGAACCCTGTGGACAAGCTCCCTAATAGCCGCAAAACATTTAACTCCTACGCAATCGCCATGGAAAAAATCTCATTTCATCCCTTGACCAAAGAGCAGCCATAGCAACGTCCAAGAGCACGCAACCCCACTAGCGGGGGCGAGCGTTGAACGCGGGGTTGTGGTTCATGTTACGGGTGAGGTGGATAACAAGGCGGCTAGTGGGGATTGCTGTGCCTCGTCTTGTTCGGCTCTTCTGATTTGGATTTGGGCTGCTTATCTGCCTGCTTCTCCCACTCATATCCTTCCAGCGGGTCTTCCTTATCCCAGTCCAAGTCATGGTCAAGCAAATGGTGGGAAAACCATTTGAGGTTCTGGCTCATCACCGTCAAAGCTGCCTTCGGACTCTGAGCGAAGACTCCATGGCTATGTTTGGGAAATGTCGCCAGCGTCACCGGAACCCCTTGGTGTTGGAGAGTAAAAAATTGCATCCTCGGGTTGACGAAGAAAGGCGGTGGCTAATTCAATGATATCCTTGGGTTTTTCGGAGCATTGGTTGATTGAATCAAAAAGCCACTTTTGACACGGAAAAAATATCCGATTATGGACAAGCAAAAGACGAAGACCAAAAAGGGTAGCGTCTGAAGCGCATCTCGTACGCAAATAGATATTATCGCGTTTCTTGGCCTCTGTCCAAAAGTAACCAGTGGCATAGACGAAAGCTGCGTAGAAACTAGCGAGTTTCCTTTCGATATCCTCTTTTGGATAGGTGGCGATTCGTTCAAGCAGACATTGATCGATGCGCGGATCGACAGACTGCAGTAATTTGGTGTTCTGAAAGGAGCTACGGGTAGGTTCGCTTCCTCGCTCAGCGGCTGCGACAAGATAGGATGCCGGGAAGAACTTTAAATCGAAATATCCCTGTTCATAAGTGCATTTTTTGAATATGCATTCCGAAATAGCGTTCTGCTCAAGTCGCCGGGCATAGGCCGAATCATTAATCACCACCATGGCGTCCAGATCGGAATCAGGTTTGGCCTTTCCCTTTGCCACAGAACCTCCAAGTATGACAGCAACCAGCCCTGGTTCGTTCGATAGATGATCAAGCATCCGAAGGATGGATTCGCGATGGTGAGGTAAAAGCGTCAGGTCGGACAATAAATTATCTTTATTGGTCATCACCTTATTCCTTTTGATTTGCTCTAACAGTGTTATTGAGCGACAGGTCGGGTTTGGGGGGTGTTAACCGACCGGTCGGTGATCAGGGTCAAAAGCGACCCGGAAGTACGGATTTTGGCGATCTCGTTCACGACGGGTTTTATAACAGCATCGTGCTGGCGAGCCAAGCTGGAAATTTGGGTATGGAGGATTTTACGGTTTAGAGGTTGTCCAATGGGCTGGGCGCACCGGCTCCCGGGCGTTTCATGACATGCAGGTAGATCATGGTGGTGGAGACGTCGGCATGACCAAGAAGGCTTTGAACGGTGCGGATGTCGGTGCCGGATTCGAGTAGGTGGGTGGCAAATGAATGGCGAAGAGTGTGGGTTGTGATGCGTTTGGGAATGGCGGCTTTCCGCGCGGCATCGCGAATTTGGCGGGCCATGGAGTCGTCATGTAGGTGGTGGCGGGCGATCCTACCGGTGCGCGGGTGTGGGCAGAGGGTGGCGGAGGCGAAGAGGTATTGCCAGCACCACTCTCGGGTTGCCCGCGTATGCCCATCAATATCCAACAGCCAACACTCAATATCCAATTTCCGAGGTGGCAGAATATCGAAATCTTTTCCTGCGTTCCTGCCTTCCTCATTCAATATTCTTCTCTTGGCGAGCTTGGCGTTTTCGATTCCATCCAAGCTGATGAATAAACGGACGAGTCCTCCGTTCCCCTGATTTGGCATAAGCCATCTTGGTCAGAAAATGTTTGGAATAGGCCGCCGTTTGGGGTATCGTACGCGCACGATGAACGTGAGAGCGGCAATCGCACTGTTCCTTGGGCTGGTTTTCCAGTTGGCCCAAGTGCTTCCGTCTGCGGTTTTCACGACAGCGTGCCAAGCGACCGAGCAGTCCTGCGCGTGCTGCAATGCGGGTAAAGCCTGCCATTGCGCGGAAAACAGCGAACCGGATCAACAACCGGCGCCCGTCGCACCCGATGCCGGGACGGTCCTGAAAGTTCCACCGGCAAAAACCACGGAAACCCGCGTCGCCGTGGGTGCCTGGGTCGGCCCCAGGGAATCCGCCGCGGTGGCTGTCAGGAATCTATCAGAAACGCTACCCCCATATGCTGGCGTGCGCCTGTCGGTGGCGTTCTGCAGTTTTGTCATTTGAGTCAGCGCCTTCCCAGGCGTACTGTGCCCGCCCATCTGCTCCGCTGGCTTTCTCAGCGTGCGTGCGCGGGACTCTGGAACATCGTTTCCAACCCTTGACTCCCATGACTCATGCATTCCATTTCATCATTTCTAGTCGGCCTTGCTGTGGCCGGAAGCCTCGTTCATGCGGGCGAATCACAACTGCTCACTGACACCTATCTCACCCGACTGAGGGCCGAGGCCGCGCGCACGCATCCGTCCGCGGTGGCCGGTAAATTCCGCGCCGCCGCGGCCGCACAGGATGTGAGATCCGTGCGGCTGTGGAACGACCCGATGGTCGGTGTCCGTTTCATGGCCGCCGACCGCGCGATGCGCAAGGACATCGGCGACGTGATCGTCGGTGTCGAGCAGGCGCTGCCGAAGCCCGGGATGTTCGAAGCGCAGCAGCGCAAGGCGGAGGCGATGCACCACGCGGAACTGGAGAACGCGCGCACCGCGTCGCTGGCCGCCGGTGCGGAGGCCGCGCGCAACGCCATCGAACTCGCGCTCGCCGATGAATTGATCGCGCTCCAACAAACGCAGCTCACCTGGCTGGCATCCATGATGGAAAACGCCAGTCAAATGGCGGCCAACCCGGCGGGCTCCGGCATGGACGCGCTGCGCCTGGAAACCGATCTGGCCAAGGAGAAGGAGATGTTAGATGCCGCGCGCCGGAGCCGCGAGGGCTATGCCCGCAAATTGAATCTAACACTCGGACGCCGGCTCGACTCGCCATGGCCCGAATTGAAACTGCCGCCCGCAGCGCCACCGGTGCCCATCGCCAGCGCGGAAATCGCGCGCATCCCGCGCGCCAATCCCAAGGTGCGCGCCATGATCGACATGGCCGGCGCCGCCAAGGCGGAAACCCGCATGGCCGACCGCGAAAGGCAGCCGGAATTCGCGGTCGGTATCGACACCAACCTCTACTCAGGCAGCGCGGATTTCCGCAGCACCACCGTGGGCGTGAAAATGAGTCTGCCGTGGTTCAACGACCACTCCTATCAGGCGAAAATCTCCGCCGCCCAAAACCGCGAACTCGCCGCCAGAAGCGACGTGGAAAGCATGCGCCGCGAGGTCGCCGCCATGGTGTTGTCCGCGGCCACGGAAGCCGCCAACGCTGCCGCCCAGGCCCGCGCGTATTCCGGCGCGGTCCATGACAAGGCGCTGCAAACGAGCCAGAACATCGAAGCCGCGTGGATCAGCTCCAAAGCCCCGCTGACGGATTTGTTAGACTCGCGCCGCATGCTCTTTTCCATCCGCCTCGAACAACGCCGCTTCATTGCCATGCAGCTCGCGGCCCTTGAAGAACTCCAATCCCTTGTTCCCAACCCTTGATACCCATGAAAACTTTCCTCATTGTTCTAACAACCTCGCTGCTCGCTGCGTCCGCGACATGGTTTGCCCTGCGCAACGCCGCGCCGGTGCACACGCCCGCCGCCACCGCGCAACACCAGGCGCTTTTCTATCAATGTGCCATGCATCCGTGGATCAAGTCCGACAAACCCGGGCGCTGCACGATCTGCGGCATGGAACTCACGCCGGTTTACGAGAATGACAAAGGTGCCGATGATTCCAGCGGCGGCAAGGTTGTGACTCTCACCCAAAACCAGATCCAGGTGCTGCACGTGCAGACTGTCGAGGCGAAGACCCGCCCGCTCGTCCGCACATTGCGCGTGGCCGGCACCCTCAGTGAGAACCTCACGCGTCACCGCGTGCTCGCCGCTTACCTCAACGGCAGGATCGACAAACTGCACGTCAACTACCTCGGCGCGGAAGTCACCGCAGGCCAGCCGCTCGCGGAGTTCTACAGCCCTGCACTGCTCCAGGCGGAACGCGAATACCGCCAGCTCACCGGCGACCTGCGCAACAACACCGCACTCCGGCTCCGCCAAATGGGACTCGCACCCGCACAAATCGACGCCATCGACCGCAAACCCGCGGATGCGCTCACCTCGCAGATTCTCAGCCCGGTGGGCGGCACCGTCGTGATGCAGTCGGTCTACGAGGGCCAATACGTTGCAACCGGTGAGAAGTTGTTTGAAATCGCGGATTTCTCCACCATGTGGTTCCTGTTCCGCGCTTATGAGCAGGACATGCCCTGGCTCAAAACCGGGCAGTCTGTTAGAATTACCACGCCCTCGCTGCCCGACAAGACGTTCACCGGAAAAATCACCTTCATCGATCCCAACTTCGATGAGGCCACCCGCTCCACCAACGTGCGCGTCGAGCTGCCGAACCCGCTCGTCAAGGGACAGCGCGAGATCCTCTCCCGCCTCTATGCCGACGGCATGGTGGAACTCGACGCCCCGCCGGTTCTAACCGTTCCGCGCCCGGCGGTGATCGAGACCGGCCCGGAAGCCGTGGCCTACGTGGACCGCGAGGGCGGAGCCTATGAGCGCCGCGCATTGAAGACCGGGCGCCGCGGCGACGTGCTGGTGGAGGTTCTATCAGGACTTGCCGAGGGCGACCGGGTGGTGACCAACGGCAACCTGCTCATCGACGGCCAGGCGGAAATGAACCGCGCGTTCATGGTCGCTGACGAAGCGGCGGCACCCACAAAATCCAACATCGTCCTGGACGAAGCTGCTAGAAAATCCATTGGGGACTTCCTCAAAGTCGCGGACGCGATGGCGGCGGCACTCGCCTCCGACGATCTGGCAGCCTTCAACACCGCAGGCGGAACGGCGATGGATGTCACCGGAAAAATGCTGGAAACACTGCGACCGCAGGTGAAGAACCTCGATGCGCTCGATGGCGCACGTCATTTCCACGGCATCAATGACCTCAAAGCCGCGCGAGCGGCTTTCCACAAGTTCACCATGGCCGCCACCGCGGTGATGGAACCTCTGCGCAAGGCGGGACAAACACCGGAGTTCCAACTTTACGAATGCGGCATGGCGGACCAGGCGATTCCGGGCATCCCGAAACAAGCCCGCTGGATTCAGACCGGCGGACGCGAAATGCACAATCCGTTCTTCGGCAAGGCCATGCCCGATTGCGGTGAGGAAATCAATCGTTAGAAACCCGACAACATGATCGAAAATATCATCGGATGGAGTTTGAAAAACCGCTTCCTCGTCATCTGCGGGGCGCTCCTGCTCATCGCGCTGGGCATCCGCGCCCTGTTCCTCACGCCGGTGGATGCGATCCCGGATCTAACAGAAAACCAGGTGCTCGTCTATGCCGATTGGACGGGCCGCAGCCCGCAGGAGGTCGAGGACCAGGTGACCTACCCGCTTTCCACCGGCCTGCAGGGGCTGGCTGGCGTCAAGGAAGTGCGAGCCAACTCGATGTTCGGGTTCTCGTTGCTCACCATCATTTTCCAGGACGGTGTGGACACGTATTTCGCCCGTGCGCGGGTGCTGGAGCGGCTGAACTACCTGCAAGGCGCGATGCCCGAAAACGTGAAACCACAACTCGGCCCGGATGCCTCGGGCCTGGGATGGGTCTATCAGTATTATCTCCACGTCGATCCCGGGCAGGCGAAGGACGGCGGTTATGATCTCGCGCAACTGCGCTCGCTCCAGGATTGGAAGATCCGTTACGAACTCGCCGGCGTGCAAGGCGTCGCCGAGGTCGCCAGCATCGGCGGCTTTGTGAAACAATACCAGATTGAGCTGTCGTCCACCAAAATGCGGGCCGCCAATGTCACGATGATGGAAGTTCTAACATCCGTGCAGGACGCCAATCTCAACGTCGGAGGAAAAACCGTGGAGGAAAACGGCGCGGAATTCGTCCTGCGCGGCATCGGGCTGGTCACCAGTCCCGAGGATCTTGAGTGGATCACGGTCAAGGCGGTGGAAGGCACGCCGATCTATCTGAAAGACATCGCCACCGTGCAGATTGGCGGGGATTTCCGCCGCGGCGCACTGGACCTCAACGGCCATGAGGCGGTGGGTGGCACCGTGGTCATGCGCAGCGGAGAGAACGCCAAGGCCGTCATCGTACGCGTGAAACAAAAAATCGCGGAGCTCGCGCCGAGCCTGCCGCCCGGGGTTTCTATCCGCCCGTTCTATGACCGCAGTGAACTGATCGACCGCACCATCGACACGCTCAAGCACGCACTGGCCGAGGAAATCATCCTGGTCACGCTGGCCCATGTCATTTTCCTCTGGCACTTCCGCAGCATCCTCATCGTCACCTTGCCGCTGCCCATTTCCATTCTCATTTCCTTCCTGCTGATGAAACAGGCGGGCATCACCAGCAACATCATGTCCCTAACAGGAATCGCCATCGCCATCGGCGTGCTGGTTGACGCTGCCATCGTGGTCACGGAAAATGTCATCCGGCATTGTGAGAAAGAGGAGGAGGAGAAGAAACGACCGCTGACCCGGGAGGAGACCTTGCACACCACGCTGGCCGCCTGCAGACAGGTCGGTCGCCCGATCTTCTTCGCCATGGCCATTATCATCCTCGCGTTTGTCCCGGTGTTTTCTCTAACCGGACAAGAGGGGAAACTGTTCCATCCGCTGGCCTTCACCAAGACCTTTGCAATGATCGGTTCGACCTTGCTGGCCGTCACCCTGGTTCCGGTGTTGTGTTCGCTGCTGGTGCGTGGGCCGTTCCATTCCGAGGACCGCAATATGGTGATGAAGCTCCTGCTCAGGATCTACGAACCGGCCCTCGACTGGGCGCTGCACCATCGCAAGACCGTGGTCGCCGGCGCGTTCCTCATTCTAACATTCTCACTCGTGCTCGCCCTCGGCCTGCCGCGCTCTGCGGTGAAACAACTCCGCGATCAAGGCTTCCCGAATGTGGCCGGTTTGGTGAACGGATTCGGCAAGGAGTTCATGCCGCCGCTCAACGAGGGCAGCTTGCTTTACATGCCGGTGATGATGCCCAAAACCGGACTCAAGGAAATCCAGCGCGTGATGTCGTGGCAGGACAAGGTGATTGCCGGGACGCCCGAGGTGGAATCCGTTGCGGGCAAACTCGGGCGGTTCGAAACCGCCACCGACCCCGCGCCCACAGAGATGTTAGAAACCACCATCATGCTTAAACCGGAATACATCGCGGATGGCAGGTTCCGCGTGAAGCGCAACCCGGCATGGCGCGAGGGCATGACCATCGATAAACTCAAGGCCGAACTCCTCGAAAAGATGAAACAAGTGCCCGGTTATGTCCCGGCGCTGCTGCAACCGATCGAAAACCGCATCCTCATGCTTTACACTGGCATCCGCGCCCAGGTGGGTGTGAAGATCTACGGAGACAAGCTCGATGATATCCAACGCAAGGCCTTCGAGATCGAAAAACTCATCAAGGGCATCGACGGTGCGACGGGCGTGTCCCCGTCGCGAGTTCAGGGGAAACCTTATCTCAACATCCGGGTGGACCGCAATGCCATGGCTCGCTACGGGCTGAGCGCCAAGGATGTGTTAGACACGGTGGAGATCTCCATCGGCGGAAAAAACGTGAGTACCACCATCGAGGGACGCCAGCGGTTCCCCATTCAGATCCGCGTGGAGCGCGGCGAACGCGACGACATTGAAAAACTCGGCCGCATCCTCATCGCCACCAAGCCCGGCATGAACAAGGGCGGTGACGGAAATGCCGTCCCCTACATCCCGCTGGGCATGGTGGCCAAGATCACGCGCGAGACCGGGGCCAACGAAATCGCCTCGGAAAACGGCCGGCTCAGGTCCTATGTGCAGGCCAATGTCCAGGACCGCGACCTCGGCGGCTTCGTCCAGGAGGTCGAGCGCAAGCTAAAGACGGTGAACTGGGAGGGCATGACCTACAAGATGACTGGCGAATATGAAAACCAGCGCCGCTTCGTGCAGACGATGTGGCTGGTTTTTCCGATCGTGCTGCTGGTGATCTTCGTGTTGCTTTACATCGTCTATCACAGCGGCAAGGAGGCCGCGCACGTGATGCTGGCCGTGCCCTTCGCGCTGAGCGGCGGGGTGCTGCTACAGAAGTTGTTAGGCTATAACTTCAACGGTGCTGTGTGGGTCGGTTCCATCGCGCTCTGCGGCACCGCCGTGCAGCCCGGCGTGGTGAGGGTCGTCGATCGGGAGGAAACCGTG
>CAYWLC010000019.1:0-28318 GCA_964458895.1 uncultured Luteolibacter sp.
AGAGGATGGCGATGGCGATGCCGCAGGCGGTGGCGATGAGCGCCTCGGCGATGCCCCCGGAAACCTGCGTGGGCGCGAGTTGGTCGTCGCCCACAAACGAGAACGACCGCATGATGCCCACCACGGTGCCGAACAGCCCTAACAAGGGTGCGAGCGTGATCAACGTGCTGAGAACCCACATGCGCGCCTCGGATTTTTCGATCAAACGGGTGGCGTCCAGTTGCATGGCCGCGAGCATCGAGGTGTGGGCGTGGGTCATGCCCTCACCGAGGTTGTTGAGAAACGGTTCGGAGCTATTCTGGCACAGGGTTTTGGCGCTCGGGAAAGCGCCGGTGCCGATGGCATCGCGCGCCTGTTGTTGTTGCGACGGGCGCAGCGTCGCCCGGAAGCGCAACCACCAGACCACGCGGTCAAGGATGACACACAATGCGAGGAAAAAAGTGGCGAGGATGGGCCACATGACCCAACCGCCTTGCAGAAAGGTATCGACGACGATGTTGGCGAGCACGGGGTGGGGTTCTAACGGAGTTGGAAAACGATGGGACGCTGCAGTTTCATGACACCACCGCCCGGCGGAAATCTCCACTGCCGCACCGTGTGGACCGCCTCGTTGTTGAGCAAGGGCCACGGCGATGGCGAGATGGCCGCTGCGGTGATCACGGAACCCGACGAGTCCACGGTGAATTCAATGACCACCGTGCCGCTCTGCCCACTGCTTCGGGCGACCGGCGGGTAGTTCGGCGAGGGCATCCGCCCACCGGCGATGCGCGCGGCGTCGGACAAACCCGCACGACCTCCCGAGTTGTTAGATCCGGTGGCGCGCGCGGCGGAGGCATGAGACGCGGCAGCCCGCAGGCTCTCGCCACCGCGCACCTTCCTGGGCGGCGCGGGGCGCGGCGGCAGGGGCGCGGGGCTTGGGGCTTCGGAAACCGCCTCGGGTGTTAGATCCGGCAGCTCCGGCAGCGGCTCCATTTCTGTTAGATCGGTCAGTTCCGGGGGCGCGGGCAGGGTTTCCGCCACCGTCGGATCGCTCGTTGCGGGCGGCGTTTCCTCGGTGGCGGCGGCTGCTTCAGCACCAAGTGTGATATCCTGCACATCCCAGCGGGTGTCCGCAATTTCCTTTGCGGCGGGGGTTGGGCGCTGCGGATGGGTTATGACCACGGCCACGGTGCCGAACCCGGCGACACTCAGCCAGGTGGCGAGTGTGCCGATATTCAGCGTGTGAATCAGGGCGTTCATGAGCGGGTGCCGGGGAAACTACTCCCCGAAAACGCGGGTGACAATCCCCAAGGCATAGGCGGGTTTATTCTGTTGCATGCGGTCGATTTCCCTGAAACCTCGGGCCGCTTCATGTCCGCCCTGCTCTCCGCCAACGAAATCCGCCTGTCCTACGGCTTCCAAACCCTGCTCGACGGGGCCACCCTCGCCGTGGCCGCCGGGGAGAAAATCGGCATGGTCGGCCGCAACGGTTGCGGGAAAACCTCGTTGCTCAAGATTCTAACAGGGGCTCAGGCGGCCGACTCCGGCGAGATCGCCCTGCGCCGCTCGCTGCGCATCGGCTATCTGCCCCAGGAATTCGAACTCGATCCTGAGGCCAGCGTGCGCGAAAACATCGCCTCGGGCGCGGCGGACCTCGTCGAGGCCGTAAGGCGCTACGAACACGGCGAGGGCAGCGAGGCGGAACTCGCGGATTTGCTCCACCTCATCGATCACGCCGACGGCTGGAACCTCGACTCCCGCATCAAGGCCACCGCCACCGCGCTGGATGCCCCGGCCCTCGACCTGCCGGTCGGCCCTCTCTCAGGCGGTGAAAAACGCCGCGTCGCCCTGTGCCGCGCGCTGGCCTGCCAGCCGGACCTCTTGTTGTTAGATGAACCCACCAACCATCTGGACGCCGAGTCGATCCGCTGGCTGGAGGATTACCTGCGGGCATTCCCGGGCGCGGTGATCTTCGTCACGCACGACCGCTACTTCCTCGATGGGATCGCCACTCGCATCATCGAGATCGATGAAGGCCGGGCCTTCTCCCATCCGGGCAACTACACCGCGTTTCTGGAATCCAAGGCGCTGCGCCGCCAGATCGCCGAACAAACCGAACGCCGCCGCCAGCGCTTCCTGCGCGAGGAACTCGACTGGGTGCGCTCCGGCGTGAAGGCGCGCGGCACGAAATCGCGCCACCGCATGGAGCAATACTATCAGATCGAGGGCATGGAGGCCCCGCCCGAGGAACGCGAAATGGATTTGCTCATCCCGCCACCGCCGGATTTGGGCAACATCGTCGTGGAATTGGAAAATGCCGGCGTCAACGTGGGCAGCGCCGCCCACCCGCGCTGGTTGTTCCGCCACCTGACCCTCACCCTCCGCCCCGGCCAATGCACCGGCATCGTCGGCAGAAACGGCGTGGGCAAAACCACCCTGCTCAAGTTATGCCTCGGCCAGATCCCGCCCAGCGAGGGTGCCGCCGTCATCGGCAAACGCGTGCGGGTGAACTACATCGACCAGACACGCATGCAGCTCGATGGAACCGGCTCGTTGTTAGATGAAATCGCCGATGGCAATGAGAAGCTCATGTTCGGCAGCCAGCCGCTCGGCGCACGCGCCTATCTCCGGCGTTTCCTCTTCAACGACCAGCGCATCAACGAGCGCGTCGATCTTCTATCAGGCGGCGAGCGCGCACGGCTGATGCTCTCCAAGGTGCTCAAAAACGGCGGCAACCTGATCGTTCTCGACGAACCCACCAACGACCTCGACCTGCCGTCGCTGCGCATGTTGGAGGAGGCCCTCGCGGATTTCGACGGCGCGGTGATCTGCGTCTCGCATGACCGCTATTTCCTCGACCGCATCTGCGACCAGATCATCGCCTTCGAGGAAAACGGCGTCATCATCCAACCCGGAAATTATTCCTATTACCTCGAAAAACGCCAGGCCCGCGAGGCGGCGGATCGATACCAGGCGCAGGCCGCCGCCCGCCGCGCGGCCACCCGCCAGAAAAACTCCTCCACCGCCACAGCCCGCAAGCTCACCTTCAAGGAAAAAAACGAACTCGAAAACATCGAGAGTGCCATTCTAACTGCCGAACAAGAGGCCGGGCGCATCGAAGCCCAGCTGCACGACCCGGATTTCCAAGCCACCCGTTTCATGGAAATCCCCGCCTTCATGCAACAACTCGACACCGCCAAAGCCGAAGTCGCCCGTCTCTACGCCCGCTGGCAGGAACTCGAATCCCTGCGCGACGCGGCCGAACGCCCCGGAATCTGATAGAGAAGCGTCCCTGCGTGGAGTGCGGTGGCAACGACACCGCTTTGGCTCAACCTAGGGCGCTCTCGCGAGCGCAGACCCTCGCCCCGCGGTGAGGAATTCCCGGGAATCCGATTTTCTCCTTCCTTACTATCAGACGATCCGCTTTTCTTCCTCTGCGCAACCCGGCCCATATTGGTTCTTCCAGTATTTACGAAATGACCCACCAAAGCCCATCACTTGCCACTCGACCGAAAACAACGCCCGCCACTTCTTGTTCAATGAGGATAAAATTGCAAACCGCGCAGGTTTGTCGGTTGGCAAAACGGAACTTAGCTTGGTAGCATGAAGACATGAAACTCGCGGCCATAGAAAATCCCAGAAGTCGGCAGGAGGAACTCGGACAGTTCCTGACCGCCACCCCTGTGGCTGAATTCATGGCTTCGATGTTCGGTCCGCTTCCACGAACAGTGCGCTTGCTGGATGCTGGCGCAGGTGCTGGCTCGCTCACTTCGGCGTTCGTTTCCCGGTGTTGTGAAAAGCAGGACTGTGTTCGTACCATCGAAGCAACCCTCTACGAACTCGATGCAGAAATCCTATACGCGCTGGCTGCAACCATGCACGAGTGCGAGCATCGCTGCGCCGATGCAGGCATCCGCTTTTCGTTCACGATTCACTCCGCCGACTTCATCAAGGAAATGTCGGCCTGTCTCGCTGGTGACTTGTTTGGCACCCAACCGCCTGCCTTCGATGTCGCCATTGCCAATCCGCCATATCGAAAAATCAGCACTGATTCAGCCGAGAGGCGCTCTCTCCGTTCAATCGGAGTCGAGACGAGCAACCTTTACACGGGCTTCATCGCCCTGATTCAGCGCCTTTTAGTTCCCGGAGGGCAGCTTGTCGGCATCACCCCGCGCAGTTTTTGCAACGGCCCCTATTTCCGCCCATTTCGCGAAGACTTCTTAAGCCATCTGGAACTCCTGCGCCTTCACGTCTTTGAATCCCGCCAAGCAGCCTTCCGCGATGACAGTGTGTTACAGGAGAACATCATCTTCCATGCGGTTAAGGGGCAGAACCAACCCGACAAACTCACCATATCCAGCAGCAGCGGAGAGCATGGCGACACTATCTCCAAAACCGTTTTCCCCTTCACCGAAATCGTACACCCGCGCGACTCCGAAAAGTTCATCCACATCCCCTCCACGGCCAGCCACGCCACGGCCAAGGAAACCATGGACTGTCTCCACTGTAGCCTTGCCGCGCTGGGCGTCACTGTTTCCACCGGGCGGGTTGTGGACTTTCGCCTCAAGGACGCCCTTCGCAAAGAACCCGAACGCGGCACTGTGCCGCTCCTCTATCCCTGCCACTTCAACGGCGGTACCGTCCATTGGCCAAAGCTGGACGCCCGCAAACCCAATGCCATCCTCGACAACGCCGCGACGCGCCCATGGCTCGTACCCTCCGGCGTGTATCTGCTCACGAAACGCTTCACATCGAAGGAAGAGCGCCGCCGTCTTGTGGCCTGCCTGTTCGACCCCGACTTGGTGAAAACCAAGTGGGTCGGCTTCGAGAACCACTTGAATTACTTCCACGCCAGCGGGCAAGGCTTGGAGCGCACGCTCGCCGTCGGCCTATTCGCTTTCCTGAACTCCACAGTCGTTGACCAATACTTCCGACGCTTCAGCGGCCACACGCAGGTGAACGCTACCGACCTGCGCACCTTGGCCTACCCCGACCGCGATACGCTCCAAGCAATGGGCCGCGACATGAAGTCGCTCAACATCTCACAGGATGAGATCGACCAACTCGTCACCAAACATCTTCATGCCTGCCGCTAAACCTAACCGCAATACCGCGGCCCGGAAGAAGCGGCTCACGGAAACGATCAAAGCACTCACCGCTCTGCAGTTCGGCCCGAAGCAGCGAAATGAGACCGCCGCCTACACCTTGCTTGCCCTGCTCGACCTTCAGCCGGATGCCGCATGGGCCGACACCCAGGCCCCGTTGCGTGGCATCACCCCCATCATCGACTTCATCGCGACCGCCTACGGCAAGCGTTTCGCACCCAACACCCGCGAAACCATCCGGGACGATGCGGTGAAATACTTCGTCGAGGAGGGTCTGCTCCTGCGCAATCCCGACGATCCCAACCGCCCGACCAACAGTGGCAAGACCGTCTATCAAATCGAGCCAACCGCCCTCGCCCTCTTTCGCAAGTTCGGCACTTCCGCATGGACTCCCGCATTGGTGCATTACCTCGCCAGTCGCGAAACACTCAAGCACGAGCTCGCCCGGAAGCGTGACCTTGCTCGTGTGCCCGTCACCTTGCCCGATGGCTCCATGGTTGCGCTCTCACCCGGCGGCCAGAATCCCCTCATCAAAGCCATCATCGAACACTTCTGCCCCGCCTTCGCTCCCGGCGGCTTGGTCCTCTACATCGGCGACACCGAAAACAAGTTCGTCCATATGGAAACCGCAAGCTTGGCTGCGCTCGGTGTCACCCTGGATTCCGCCGCCAAGATTCCCGATGTCATCGTCCATGACACCGACAGAAACTGGCTCCTGCTCATCGAAGCCGTCACCAGCGCTGGTCCGGTGGATGGCAAACGCCGCAAGGAACTCAAAAACCTCTTTGCCGGTTGCAAAGCCGGCCTTGTATTCGTCACCGCCTTCGAGAACCGGCGCACCATGCAGACCTTCGTCTCTCACATAGCCTGGGAATCCGAAGTCTGGATCGCCGAGGACCCTGACCACATGATCCACTTCAACGGAGAACGGTTCCTTGGGCCGTATCCGGACGTGATGCCAGCAAGTAAATGACAAAATTTGTGAATGAATTGGAAGCAGTGATTCTCGCGAGCTTCCGTGAGTTGTTCATCCAATATAAATTTACCGAAAATCGCCCATAGGATGTCGCCCATCTCACAAACAACCCGACCGAAAGTCCAAGCTACGGAGGTCGCCTACGAACTGCACACTCTGGGCTGGAAGGCATTTCAAAATCTTTGCGTCACGATAACGAGTGAGGTCTGGGGACAAACTGTTCAGAGTTTTTTTGACTCCCACGACGGTGGACAAGATGGTGCATTTCATGGTAAATGGAAACCCAAAGATGGGGAGGTTTTTGAAGGCTCATTTACCGCCCAGTGCAAGTTCACCGCAAAAGCGGACACACAACTTCGGCTAGCCGACCTAATAGACGAATTGAAGAAGGCAAAGCGTCTCGCCGCACACGGACTTTCGGACACCTGACTCTGACGACTTTCGTGGACAATCTTCAGGTGAAGGAGGCGATGTCGACTCCCGCTCGGTTTTCGATGATGTTGACCAGTGAACATTCGCATTCTGATAGAACATTGTCGTAATCGCGAATGCAGCGCACCGTAGCCAGCTTAGTCGCCATCGTCGCCAATCCGCCCTTGAGTCTTCGATGGGTCCGCCTCCAAACCTTCCCCAGTCCGTCACCCCTTGGCTTGCCACCGAACGCCCCGAACATAATCCGGCAAGGAATGTGCGGTTTGGAGCGTATGCTTGCGGATCACATGGCTCGCATCCCCCACCTGCCCTCGCCCATCTCCAATCCGCCGCCCCACGGGTGACGATGCCACCCAACACTGAGGGATGGCCTGCGCCTAACTGCCGCGGGTTGTCTCCACCTCGTTCCGGCACCGCTCCGGATGAATTCAAAAAACATCGGAATTCCATCCCCCGTTCGCCTCTTGTTTGAACCTATCAGGATTTCCAGTAACAGAAATGCTAACATGCTTAGGATTTCTTAAGCATTCGCCCGCTCCGCCGGACCATGGTCTCAAAACCGGCCATAAGTGTCCATCACTCTAATTGTAAATCAGTTAGGTTTGGTGATTCCGTGGCCCTGCAATTGCGGAAAAAGTACATTTTCGGCAATTTTACGCAGCTCGGAAAACAATTCTAGCGTCTCTGGAGAATTTTAAATAACAGATCTCCAACAGTTAGCGAATCGAATGCATGCCGTTTTCACTGAACGCGTTCATCCCCTCTCACCAGCCACCCAATCCATCGCAATTCAACCTCCGACCCACCATGAAACCCCGCCGTTCCGCCATGAAACCCCTTAGAGCACTCACATTGACCATAGAAGTGCTCGTGATTTCCCAATCTCTCACTCTCTCCTCGGATGCGGCCACAACTCTCAATGGCGATCACGTGATCGTGAATGATGGTAGTGAACAGGGCAACCTAACGGTGACCGGAGTGGGGAGTTTCGGGACAGGCGTGGACTTGGGTTCGTGCAACCAAGTGTCGATCGACTGGGATTCAACCGCCACCACCAACATCTTCGATATCAATCCGAGCCAAGGTGCCTTTCTATGGCGCGATCTGAAGTCGTCCGCGCCGACGGTCATGAGAAACAAAATGACGTTGGACGCAAACAATTCCCTCACTCTCTACGACAGCCTTGGCGAGACGACTCACAGCATCATCCTCAACGGCAACACCGGCAAGATCAGCCTTAGGGGAGCCGGCAGCGGAATCAACCTGATCACTTCCTACACGAATGGCATCCCGAACACCACCTCGGTCTTTACCCTTGATTCCGCCGGCAATCTGGCGATTGCGAGTCCGACCGCATCCACCTCGTCTTCAGACGGCGCGTTGACCGTGTTGGGTGGCATAGGCGTGGCGAAGGATTCATACTTCAATGGGGTCCGTGTGGGCAGGGGAGCAGGCAATATCAGCACCAATACCGTTCTGGGCAACAGCGCACTCCAAGCCAACACCACGGGATATCAGAACACGGCAACCGGGTACTACTCCCTCCAACGCAACACTACAGGATGGTTGAATACCGCAACCGGGGCATTCTCCCTACTTGGTAACACTACAGGTTCGTTGAATACCGCCACCGGGGCATTCTCCCTGGTTTGTAACACGACGGGATATCAGAACACGGCCTCTGGCTGGGGGGCACTCCAGTACAACACTACAGGATCGTCGAATACCGCCACAGGGTCCAACTCCCTCAGTGCCAACACCACAGGTTACGATAACACATCCAGCGGGGCGAACTCCCTCCGATACAACACCACAGGATCGTCAAACACCGCAACCGGGGCATCATCCCTCAGAATCAACACCACGGGTTCCAATAACACAGCCTACGGGATGGGCTCCCTCCAAATCAATTCCACAGGCATGGGAAACACGGGTTTGGGCTATAATTCGGGCGCTTCAAACGGCGTCGGGAGTTATAATGTGTTTGTTGGACACCAAGCGGGCCGTTGTCTGCCAAGCCAGCGTGCCCTCGTCCCAAGTAACAGCATTTATATTGGCTCAGGTGCCCTTGGTCATGCCTCCAACGAAACAAACGCAATTGTCATCGGCAGCAATGTTGAAGGAGAAGGTTCGTATACAACCGTCATCGGAAATTCCAGCACGCAGAAGACGCATCTCTATGGCACGGTCGAGGCCACTGGCTTCACAATCAATGGAAGCCCATTAGCCACCGCCGCAAGTCTATCATCAAGCCTGACCGCAAGCCTGACCACAAGTTTGTCCGCAAGCTTCATTCCTCAGGGAAATATCACTCCGAATTCCGGATCGATCGGTGGCATCATGGCGGTTGGCCCCAATTCCGCCGCCAGCGGTGGACGCGCTCTTGCTATCGGGGGGAATTCATCTGCCAGTGGCGACGATTCAATAGCCATTGGCAATGGCACTTCATCTTTGGGTGATTATTCCACCGCGCAGGGTGCTTACACGATCACTGAGTCCGCTTACGAGACGGCCACCGGACGTTACAATCTGCACCCCACCCCCACCATCGATACTTCCACATGGAGCGGGCTGGACGGTTTATTCCGGGTGGGCAATGGTGACAGCTATACTGTCCGCAGTGATGCTGTGTCCGTCCTCAAGAACGGCCAAACCACACTGACCAACAAGGCTTGGAAGGCAGCGACTGATCTCGATCCATCAACCGTGCTCGCGGATCCCGGAACCAGGAACGACGATAGCGATGGTGAGGCCTTGGTAGTGGCAGGCCACACCAGGCTCAAGGGCAAGGTCATCATCGAGCAACCCCAGGGAGACATCTCCATGGGCATCTACGGCGACTGATCCACCGTGGCGGCGGCCCATGGTCGTCGCGTCCATGACCGCCGCACTTTGCCACCCGCCGCATTTCCAGCCACATCCAACATCCCTAAAATTATGTTAGGAGCCACCTTCTTGCCCGTCCGCCAGACCCTGCAGGTCCTTGCCGCCTCGTTGTTATTCTCCGGCATCCTCGCCAATGCCACACCGCCCGCGCCACCCGCATGGTGGAGCGATGGAAATCCGCCCGTCATTGATCCCGCTGCCACCGCCAGCAACACCGTCCTGCCCAATCACGGCGTGGCCAACATCGGCCAGGCCAAATGCATGGCCTCCGAAGCCCTTCGGGCCATCGGTGTGCTGGTCCCAGAAATTGCCGCCCAAATCCAATCGGATCTTGATGGCGCGGCTGCGGATCATCAGGATCGAATCGTGGACTTGACCCTCCCAGTCCCCAGGACCGCCGCCTGGCTCGAAACCCAGAAAGCCCCGCTCCTGCTCGGCCAGCTCAAGGCCATCGCCACCCCGTTCTATCAACGGCTCCACGACCTCGCACCCGACTGGCTGGACCATGAGAGCAGCGTCGAATCCGAAAAAGGCCAGCTCCAACTCAACGGAACCAAGGACGCAATTGATACGGCCAATTATTACCCGTGGACCTCAGACGCCGGTGACGATGCCAACCTCAGCCCTGCCACCATCGGTCAACTTAAGGCGGTTTTTTCCCTGAGGTTTGAAAGCTCAACGAATACATCTAAAATCCCGGACCTTTGGTTATACAATTACCGCAATCAACTTCTGAACCAGGGAATCATCATTCCTCCGTTGTTCGCCGACTTCGATGTGAACCGCGCCTACGAGACAGTTACCACGGCAGCAATGACCTACTATGCTGGAGCAGCAGATTCTAATAACAATGGAATTCCAGACATCTGGGAGGCTGCTCATGCGGGAACATTCGCAGTCTATCCGCCCTTTCTTGCCAGGCAACTCACCAGAAACCAAAGCTCCGAGGAATCCGTGTATTTGTTCAACGATACCGGCGACACTGTGAATTACAACATCACCCCCGGCAACAACACGGTTCCGGCATACTCCTTCAAGTATATCTCACATACATGGGAGGACATCAGCACCAACGGGGGGACGCTGCTTGATACGGTTTCAGGTGCGGACGACGCGGAAGAAGAAATCAACATCGGTTTCACGTTCCGATTCTACGGGCAGGATTTCACCGCCGTTCACGTCGGTTCCAACGGGCTTCTGACCTTCGGAGCTGGAAGCACGCAATATAATAACAGTAATCTTCCAAGTACTGCCGCGCCACCCAATCTCATTGCCGCGCTATGGGATGATTTGAATACCCTGTACTCTGGGGATGTCTATTACAAACAGGAAGCCGACCGCCTGATTGTCCAATATCAGAACGTGTCGCGCTATAATGACCACACCAGCTCCTATACGTTTCAGGTCGTTCTTTTTCCCGGCGGGGAAATCCAAATTCGTTACCAAACACTCACCAATCTTGCCAACACCTGCACGGTCGGCACCCAGAATTCCACTCGAAACATCGGCCTTCAGATCATCAATGACGCCCCCGGCCTCGCCAGCGGCGTGACCATCGATATCCAGCCGCAAACCGAGTTTGTCACAGTTGACACGCAGAATGGAAGCGTCGATGCGAAATCCGTATCGGTAATGAAAGCCACGTTCCGATCCATCACCTTGCCTTTTGCGGCGTATTACGCTAATCTATCCATTTCACATGATGGCACGGGAAGCAGTCCGCAACAGGTGGGCGTGCGGCTGGAAGTGGCGGATTCCCCCGGCACTGTCACGCTGGACTCATCACATGCGGGGCAGGCCGTCATCCAGAACACCCATGTGACATTCAGCGCCATTGCGGAAGACCCGGACGGAATCGCTAGCGTTGAGTTTTATGACAACGCGGCATATCTCGGCGAGTCCACGGTGATTCCCTATGCCTTCGCAACTTCCACGCTTACCGCAGGAGATCATGCCATCACCGCCAAGGTCATTGACATTTATGGAGGTGCGGCCATTTCAAATCCCATCGTGATCACCATTCTAGCGGATTCCGATGGCGACTCAATGCCGGATTCTTGGGAATCCACGCACGGTCTCAATCCCTGCGATGCCTCCGACGCAACTCTGGATGCCGACCATGACGGTTATACCAATATAGAGGAATACACTTTCGACAAAAACCCGGATCTGGCGGAAGACACCGACCTGGACGAAATGCCGGACGGGTATGAATATCATCATGGACTCAATTTAACAGCGAATGACGCAGCAATTGATATCGATAAAGACGGTCTTACAAATCTGGAGGAGTATCGAAATGGCACCGACCCCATGCGTGGCGACAGCGATGGAGACCGCCTGCCAGACGGCTGGGAATTAACTCATGGCCTCAACCCGCTCAGTGCCGATGGTGCCGATGGTGCCGATGGCGATATCGAAACCGACATTGTCGGCAGCGTCGGCGATGGCGTGAGCAATCTGCTGGAATACCTGAACGGCACCGACCCGAAAAAAACCGATACCGATGGCGATGGAACCGTCGATCAGGTCGAGATCACCCGGGGGAGCGATCCCGCCGATCCATCAGATGGTGGAAACACACCCGATGATCCCGTGGAGGAAGTGCCATTCAAGGTCTTTGGCGACTATGCCTCATGGAGAATGGAGATTCAAGGCGACGGGCCGAAGGATCATAGGAAACTGCTTGTCATCACTCCCGACGTCGATGTGCCGGAAACCAAACTCCTCATACTCAGAAAAAACAACAAATACAAAATCACTCTCCACCACACCGGATCCAAACCCGGAGCGTCGAATATCTGGTATTGCTGGGAAGCCCGGGTGGAGAACAAGCCCGACGTGCGAACCTTTCCTGATTACAGCCCCAATCGCATAGCGGGAGTTGCTCAATTTTTCACCATTGCACAAGGCAGTTGGATCGTGGACAACCGCAGCGGACTCTTCACTGCCCACAATCACCGCTACGATGCACAAGGTGGAAACGCCGCCGCTGGACTGGAAGCCACTCTCATTCCCGTCGGCCTCGTTCCCGACTATAACAGGGACGGAAAAATCGATCAGGCGGATCGGGGTGGAGCCACTGAAAAAGCGCCATGGAGGTTCTGGATCAATGACGATGACGATTCGGGTGATGTCGGTGGCACTGACATTCCTCAGGGCTGGGCAGCGAATAATACTAACGGAAAGAATTCACGGGCTGATGGACTCCGGGATTTGGTTGACTTCTTTCCGCTGCAAGTTGATATCAAGGAGGTATTGTCAATTCTTCCGGCGAGCGCATACCGCTATCGCCTCACCCATACCGGAAGCACGGAAGACCCCGCGTTGCAAGTCGTGCAGGCCCCCGGCCTGATGCCTTCCACATCGGGAGATTACCTCAAATCCTTGGATGTGGCCAATGCCCACCAATATGATGAAAGCCATCCCATCCACACCTCCGGCCCCCTATTAAACGAATCCTTTCTGGCGGCCTGCGCGTCCAACGGCGGACTGCTGCTCGTGGAAGGAATCAAACCGACCACATCCCCCGTGGTGCTCAAGATCGAAAGGATAAGCGATAACTCCACCGTGGCGGAAATTCCATTCCACTTGATTACAAGCGGCGTCATGGACATGCTCCGTTACAAATTCATCATGCCCGGCGCAAATAACCTCACTCCCGCCGATATTCCCGGCGATCCTCCTAACTGGCCGGACGCCGAACGCAACGGCAAGCACTTTGTCTTAGTTCATGGTTACAACGTGAATAACACTCAATCCAAAGGTTGGGCCGCCGAGCTATTCAAACGTATGTTCTGGAGCGGCAGCAATGCTCGCTTCAGCGCCTTCGCATGGTACGGTTCCCAAGGTCAAATTTCTACCAACCTGCCCTTAGTTGGAGGCAATACACCGAATTATCAGGAGAATCTGGTCAATGCCTTTGGCACTGCCAATTCATTCAAACAATTTCTTGATAGGCTCGAAGGCACCATAACGGTGGCTGCCCATAGCATGGGGAATATCCTTGTCGGGAGCGCTATGCACGACTGGAGTGCACACCCGGCGAACTATTTTATGGTCAATTCCGCCGCCGCCAAGGAATGTTATGATGCCTCAGAGACTGACGACAAGACTCAGGATGACAACATGGTGCATCCCGCTTGGAAAGGCTATCCCAAAGCTCTGCGTGCCAGCGAGTGGCATCATTTGCTTCCAAATTTCGCATGGCCGGTTGCCGACTGGCGTGGCAAACTCACATGGAAAGACCGCTTCAAGGGAGTGATAGATAACGGAGGGTTGACGCAGGTTTACAACTTCTACTCCTCCGGCGAGGAGGTGCTCAACAATCCGGACGCCAACAATCCAACACTGCCGCCAGCCGATCCCTTCAGCACCCCCTTCCTCACCTGGACCACTGCGAACAAAATGTGGGGAATGCAGGAAAAGCTCAAGGGCCACGGGCTTCTCGGCTTTGTCTTCACGAGTACCTACGGCGGTTGGAAGCCCAATCTCCATCCATACACCCCGGACATCCACACCACTTACCTATCGGACGCTGAAATCAATACATGGCGCATGAAAACGCCCTCGGAGCTTCCCGCATTGCTAGATCCGCGAAATTACACCCCCACCGAACAAAACTTCCTGCTCGTCCGAGCGACCATTCCATTTTTCGACGACAGCAGCCACCCGGACCTTTTCGATCCCCAGACCGGTGCGACGTCGCCCGGATCCATCTACGCCAAAGCCAACCTCAACACCATCATCTCTCAAATGATTCCTTGCACAACATACGCCGCTGGTAGAAATGCCTTGCAAATATTGGGAGGGCACATTGGAGATCTCGTAACACTTGGAAATAACATCGACATGGATGCGACCATGAAAACCGATCCAATGCTATGGCCGCTTTCCAATGCAAACGAAAACAACAAAGCCCCAAATAATCCCAGTTCCCGCCCATGGCTTCACAGTGACATTAAGGATAAAGCTTTTGCTCACAACTGGAGTGTTTACGATAAATTTGTAACAATTGGACACCTGAAATAAATCACAAAAATGAAAATTCTTAATCAAATTCTTATAACGATTGTATTACTTCAAATTGCATCTTGTGACCAAGTGGTCATAGCGGACTACTCGTTGCAGGTTCATGTAGTTGACAATAGTGGTCAGGATTTGAATGATGCAAAAATTTTTACTTCGCGCGTGGAATTAACCAGTCCTCTTCCAAGTGGAGAAAATAGAATGAATCCTGTGGTCAAAACTGATGAGAATGGAAACGCCTTGATTAAATATAAATCTGTTCATCATCAAAGCGGTGGTCCTGGTCCTGGGGCGACTATTGAAAAAGAAGGATGGTATTCAACATCGGTTACCGGTGACAATTGGACACCTACGACGATAGGAAACACTTCCTCCTATCATGCTGAAGTCAAAGCAGTTCTCAAGCTGATGAAGAACCCCATTCCAATGATCTTTCACAGAAGCTGTGGTCTAGTCATTGAGGACAGGGGGCGCGCAATTGGTTTTGATCTTGAAGTTGGTGAGGCTGTTGCGCCACATGGAAAAGGTAAAGTCGCGGATATTGAGATCATTCTCAACGGTTCACGTAACGACAATGGTCCGAACGAGCATGAGGACATCGATTTTAGAGCGTCCTTGCGTTTCCCTAATCCTTTGGATGGATATGTTGAATTTCCAGTTGAGCCCAAAGATGGTGCCCATGGGTCATCGTTCATGAGTGCTTATGAAGCGCCCGCTGATGGGTATGCAAATCAGATGGATCGACATGGTGTCTGGGGAAAGGCAAGGGGTACATCTCAATATTGGAAATATTGGCATGATCTGGAGAAGAAAGGATATTACTTTCGTGTTCGAACCCGGTTGGACGCTTCCGGCAGGATTTTGAGTTGTCACTATGGCAAAATCTACGGTGCGGTGCGCTTGATTCCAACTCGAAAACGCATGCAGAATTTCCAGGCTGCCGGGGAAGCCGCCCTGACAATGAGTGAGGTTTACTTCAACTCGACCCCGAATGATAGGAATATGGAATGCGACACCAAAGTTAACCTTCTCAGGAAAACCGATGAATACGGCAAGCCATTTCTGATTGATCGTCCTTAGTGAACCGACCTCGTGAATACCATACTTGTGAGTGAATGGGGGACATTACACGGATTCACAAGTTTCTTGTATTCAGGGTGTTTTTTACATCCTTACGCCATAGAGCTTCAACTCCGCTTTCAGTATGCATAGCATCTTCTTCCAAGGCCATCCCCGGAACCACTCCGCGCCTTCCTCTGCGGCCTCCGCGATTGATCCCGCCCTCCGGCGGTCCCCCTGCGGGGCTTTCGCTTCGCTAAAGCCGATCTCACCCTGCTCGGTTCAGCGTTTCGATTGCTAACGGATGGAACGGGCTCCTCACGCGAAGCCGCGAAAGACATTCCCAAACGGGCGGGCCGCCCGTTCCCCTCTTGGATGAGATGCCACCCTCGATCTCGATCAGGGGCCCGCTCGGGAAGTGTGGCCCAGCGAAAAACCAGTGGCGGACGGGCCGAATCGCGGCGACGTTGCGGCATGAATGCGATGAGCTTGGTCAAGGTCCCGCCGCCGGCGGGGGTGGACCGGGCGCGCTCACGATCCTAAAGCCATGACCAACACTCCACGAATCCTCGCCTTTGGCGGCAGTTTGCGCCGTCATTCATTCAACCAAAAACTGGCGGCACTTGCGGCCGAGGGTGCGCGCGACGCCGGAGCGGAAGTCACGCTCTTGGCGCTGCGAGACTTCCCGCTGCCGGTGTTTGATGAGGACCTCGAGGCCACCGAGGGGCTGCCCGAGAACGCCAAAAAGCTGAAAACGCTCTTCCGTGAACACCACGGCCTGATCATCGCCGCGCCCGAATATAACAGCAGCATCACCGCCGCACTCAAGAACACCATCGATTGGGTCTCCCGCGCCGAAACCGACGACGAACCATCGTTGTCCGCACTCACCGGCAAAACCTCCATCCTTTGTGCGGCGTCGCCGGGCAGCCTGGGTGGCCTGCGGGGTTTGGTCCATGTGCGGGCGATTCTGGGCAACCTCGGAATCACGGTCTTGCCTGACCAAGTGGCTGTGGGCAATGCCTATGCCGCATTCCGCGATGATGGCACGCTGGTGGATGAGCAACAGACCGCACGCATACGCCGGCTAGGCACCACCCTGGCCCAGCATCTGCAAAAACTCCTCGCCTAACAACTTTTACAACACATCATGAGACTCCCTAAAAACCGAACGACTGTTCTACTGCTCAGTGCCTTGCCTATTGCCCTGGGCGTGTTTTGGCTCATCAACACCTCGCGTGCGGCGACGGAAACGCCCGCATACAAGGTCATCCGGGCCGACGCGAAGTTCGAGATCCGGGACTACCCGGCGCTCACGGTGGCCACCACGCCCATGAATGATGCGGGCATGAACGGCAGTTTCGGCCAGTTGTTCCGTTTCATCACCGGCAGCAATGAAGGGGCGCAAAAGATCAGCATGACAACGCCGGTCTTGATTGGCACCACCAAGGACAAAGCCACCATGAGCTTCATCATGCCCAAAGCGGCCGTGGAGAAAGGCGTCCCGAAACCCGTGGGAGACAAGGTGACGCTGGGCAAAGTCCCGGCTGCTAGATATGCCGCGCTGCGTTTCTTCGGCACGCGCACGGCCGGCAATGAGAAAGCCGCCATCGAAAAACTCAAGGCATGGCTCAGCGCCCAGAAACTGACCGCTATGGGTGATCCGCTCTTTGCCTACTATGATCCACCGTGGACGCCTGTCTTCTTGCGTCGCAACGAAGTCCTGATCCGCATCGGTGATAGTCAGGAATGAGAGCAGGATAGGGCAGGCAGTGAGTTGATATCGACTGGTGGATCACCCACACGAGTCACATCCGGAATTTACCTCAAAGCCGCTGAGATCGCAGAATCACGCAAAGGATGATTTTGGGTTCATCATCGCAGCCCATGACATATTTCATCGTATTTTGGTTCTTGGGGAGGGAATCGGCGCGGCGGCTTCCAAGTGGCGGGAGTCAACAGTCACCGCGCATCTCTCCGCCGACGAGTGTTTTCCAGACGGAGAAGTCGGGGTTGAGGATGACGAGGTCGGCGAAGAAACCGGGTTCGAGTTTGCCGAAGCCATGGAGTCCGAGCGATTGCGCCTGGTTCCATGAGGTGGTTTTGACAAGCTGGTGCAGCGGCATTTCGGTTAGTCTGGCAACATTGGCGAAACCCTCGTTGTAGCGCAGGGCGGAGCCGGCGAGCGCGCCGCCATCCTTGAGCACGGCCCTGCCATCCTTGACGATGACGGCGAGGCCGCCGAGGTTCACCTCGCCCTGGCCGATCCACGAGGCCGCCATGGAATCGGTGATCATGAGGAGTCGTTCGACGGGCACCCGCTTGAAGATGAGCCTCAGCATGTCCGGGCAGAGGTGGATGGTATCGCAGATGACTTCGAGTTTGAGGGAATCATCTAACAATCCAGCGCCGACCACGCCGATCTCGCGGTGGTGGACGGGAGTCATGGCATTGCAGAAATGGGTGAGGTGTTTGAGGCCGGCTTGTTTGGCGTCGAAGATGCGTGCGGCGGTGGCCGAGGTGTGAGCGGCGGAACTGGTGATACCGAGTTGTGCGGCTTGGCGGATGACCTCGTCCGCGCCCTCCATGTCGGGTGCGAGGGAAACCACCAGCACGCGGGCGATGTCATGCAGGCGTTTGAGTTCCTGGAAATCCGGCGGGCGGACGAACTGCGGGTTCTGGGCACCGGCATTTTTCGGATTGATGAAGGGTCCCTCGACATGCAGGCCGGGCGCGCGGCAGAACTCAGGGTTGGCCATGTATTGGGCGCACTTGGCGGCGATTTCCTCCAGTTTGTCCTGGGGCTGGGTGAGGGTGGTGGGCAGCCATGTGGTCACACCTTCCTGAAGTTTGCGTCGGGCGATGTGACGGATGGCTTCCAGCGAGTTGTCGCAGACGTCGTGGCCGTCGGCACCGTGGCAATGGATGTCAAAGAACCCGGGCATCACGATCCGCCCGCCCACATCGATCACCTGATCCGCCGCGGGCAGGGGCTCATCCGCCCCGAAGACCGCGGCAATGCGGTCGTTTTCCAGCAACAAGGAACCTCCCTCGATTTCATGATCCGGGGATACCAGACGGGCATGACTCATCAATGTTTTCATAATTCCAAACAAACTAAAGTTACGCCACGAGTATTTGTCACAAGATCGCCGCTGACAAGTCGCTTGATTTGTGATTTTCATCTTTTCATGAATCCTCTGCCGGAGTCCTCCGCGCGTTTCGCATGCGATTGCCTTGCGACCGGCTGCGACACCATGAAGCAACTGCTGCTCGGGTTGTTAGATGCCAGGGGCCGTGTGGCGGGGGATGTGCACGCGCTGCGCAAACTCGGCAAATCCCTGCGCGGCGGATTTTCGCTGCTGCGTCTGGAGAAAACCGCGCTGCTTGAAATCCAAGCGGTCGGGCGGCTTCTATCCGGTCCGCGGGATGCCGTATCGCGTCTGAACACCTGGAACAAACTCGGTTGGGTGGGCGATGCCGGGGTTTCCGCGGCCATTGTTGGCCTGTTGGAAAAACAAACCCGTTCCGCCGCCCGGCGTCCGCCGCCCGAAACCATCGCCTGGTGTGTCGAACGTGTGGATGCCGCACGCAATGAGTTGCACGCGCTGCCCGCCGGGAACCTCAACGAGCGCGTTGGCCAAGGTTTGGCAAAACTCCAACAGAAAGCCCTCAAGCGCTGCCTCAAGCTCCATCACCGCTCAGGAGCTGATTTCCACGAAGCCCGCAAAGCGCTCAAGGCATGGCTCGGGGCCGTCGGTTTTTTGCCGGAGGGCACGGTGGCGCTGGATCCGGCCTTGCTGGGTCTGGCCGAGTTACTGGGGGACGAGAACGATCTAACAACCCTCACGGCCTGGTTGGAAAACCACGGATTCACGGCAAGGTTCGCGCCAGCACTGTGGAAAACCCTGAAAGCATGCCGCCGTGACATCCAGCGTAAGGTCATCAAGGACGCGGCCCGCTTGTCGCCCACCGGGCTGAATCCAGCGGTTGGCGGATGATTTCCCGAAAAATCCGACGGGCAGGTATTGCGCCGGAGGTAAATTCCTCTATGGAGGTGGGGTCACGATTTCTGATCGCATCGATCACCCAACCATCATTTCCATGTCCGCACGTATTGATTTCCGCCACCGCCACCTCGGGTCCCTGGGTTCCGACCGTGCATCCATGCTTGGCGAAACCGGCTACCCCACGCTCGACTCACTGGTGGATGCCGCCGTGCCCGGTGGCATCCGCATGGAGCAGTCCCTCCGCCTGCCAGACGCCCGCACGGAGCATGCGGCTCTGGCCGATCTGAAGACCCTCGTATCAAAAAACCGCCTGCTCAAATCGTTCATTGGGCAGGGTTATTACGGCACCCACACGCCGGGGGTCATCCAACGCAATATTCTGGAAAATCCCGGCTGGTACACCGCCTACACACCCTATCAGGCGGAGATCGCGCAAGGCCGACTTGAGGCGATGCTGAATTTCCAGACAATGATCTGTGACCTGACCGGCCTGGATGTCGCCAACGCCTCGTTGTTAGATGAAGGCACCGCGGCCGCCGAAGCCATGAGCCTGGCGCTTTCCGGCAAGCCCAAGGGCCGGGCCGTGTTTGTCTCCGACCGCTGCCATCCGCAAACCCTCGATGTGATCATCACCCGCGCCGAACCGCTGGGCATCGAGGTGATCTCCGGTGATTGGCAGAGTTATGACATTCCCGCCGACGGCAGCGTGTTCGCCGTGCTCGTGCAGTATCCTGACACGCGGGGGCGCATTGATGATTTCACGGAATTTTTCGCCAAAGCCAAAGCCGCGGGCGCGTTGGCCATCGTGGCTGCGGACATCCTCGCTCTAACATTACTCAGGGAACCGGGTGGATTCGGGGCGGACATCTGCATGGGTTCCACCCAGCGTTTCGGCGTGCCGATGGGTTTCGGTGGCCCGCACGCGGCGTTCATGGCCTGCACCGACGCGCTGAAACGCAAGATGCCGGGCCGCCTGATCGGCGTCTCCGTCGATTCGTATGGCAAACCCGGCTACCGCCTCTCGCTGCAGACCCGCGAACAACACATCCGCAGGGACAAGGCCACCTCCAACATCTGCACCGCCCAGGTGCTGCTCGCCGTGATGGCTTCGATGTATGCCATCTATCACGGGCCGGAGGGACTCAAACACATCGCGGGCGAAGTCCATGCGAAAACCGCCCGGCTCGCGGCATCCCTAACAGAATTTGGCGTCGCGCTCGAAGACGGGCCGTATTTCGACACCCTCGTCGCACGGGTGCCTGGCAAGGCGGAGGCCACGCGGAAGGCCGCGGCGGACGCCGGCATCAACCTCCGCCTCATTGATGCGGATCACATCGGCATATCCGTGGATGAGACCTCCGAAACATGCGATCTGGAGGCCATCTGCAAAGCGTTCGGCGGGTCGCTTGTTGGAGACATGTCCCCCACCGCATGGCCAGCCGCCCTCGTGCGTCACACGGATTTCCTCACCCAGAAAGTCTTCAACAGCTATCACTCCGAGACCGAGATGCTGCGCTATCTCAAGCGTCTTGAAGCGAAGGACCTTGCGCTCAACGAGTCGATGATCGCGCTGGGTTCCTGCACGATGAAACTCAACGCCACCTCCGAGATGATGCCGCTGAGTTGGCCGGAAGTCGCCTTGTTGCATCCCTTCGTGCCTGCGGACCAGAGCGCCGGATTCCGTGATATGTTAGAGATGCTGGCGGGCTGGCTGGCCGAGGTCACCGGCTTCGCCGCCGTCTCCTTGCAGCCGAACGCGGGCTCCCAGGGCGAATACGCGGGGCTGTTAGCCATTCGCCGCTATCACCAGTCCCGCTGCGAGAGCCACCGCAACATCTGCCTCATCCCGGTTTCCGCCCACGGCACCAACCCGGCGTCCGCCGTGATGGCCGGCATGAGGGTGGTCGGCGTGAAATGTGATGACTCGGGAAACATCGATGTCGCCGATCTCGAAGCCCGCGCCTCGGAGCATGCCGCGAATTTGGCCGCATTGATGGTCACCTATCCCTCCACCCACGGGGTTTTCGAGGCCACCATCCGTGACATTTGCGACCTCATCCACACCCATGGCGGGCAGGTTTACATGGATGGCGCGAACATGAACGCCCAGGTCGGTCTAACAAGTCCCGGACTCATCGGGGCCGATGTCTGCCACCTCAACCTGCACAAGACCTTCTGCATTCCACATGGTGGCGGCGGTCCCGGCGTCGGCCCGATTGGCGTGGCCAAACAACTGGTGGCGTTTTTGCCCGGCCACCGCGAGCTGCCAAGCAAGCAGGGAGCTGTCTGCTCCGCGCCATGGGGCAGCGCATCGATCAACACGATCTCATGGATGTACATCGTCATGATGGGTGCGCAAGGACTCAAGGAGGCCACCGAAGTCGCCATCCTCAACGCCAACTATGTGGCCAAACGCCTGGCTCCTTTCTATCCGATTCTCTACACCGGCAACGCGGGTCTCGTCGCGCATGAATGCATCATCGATGTGCGCGCGCTATCGGACCAAAGCGGCATCACCGTGGAGGATGTGGCCAAGCGCCTGATGGACTATGGTTTTCACGCCCCCACCATGAGTTGGCCGGTGGGTGGCACACTCATGATCGAGCCCACCGAGTCCGAATCCATGGCCGCGTTGTACCGTTCCTGCGACGCCATGATTGCCATCCACGGGGACACCAGCGCCGTTCTCCGCACCGCACTGGATGCCACCCACAACCCATTGAAAAACGCCCCGCATCCAGCCGAAGGCGTTTGCTCCAACACATGGACCCACCTCTATTCCCGCGAGCTAGCGGCCTATCCGCTGCCATACCTCCGCCAGCACAAATTCTGGCCCGCAGTCGGTCGCATCGACAATGTGCATGGCGACCGCAACCTCATCTGCACCTGTGATAGCGTGGAGGAGTTTGAGGGGGTAAATGCTGAAAAGCTGAAAAGCTGAGATGGTGGAATCTGAAATTTCAAATCTCAAATCTCAAATTTGAAATCACACTGATGACACCATCACCGATTGATTGGACGGGCTGGCAGGGAGTAATTCATGCCACGCTCATGTTCATCGTGAAGGACGGACAGATCCTCCTGATCGAGAAGAAGCGCGGCCTTGGCGCGGGGAAAATCAACGGCCCGGGAGGGAAAATAGATCCCGGTGAAACTCCATTGGCAGCGGTGATCCGTGAGACCCGGGAAGAACTCGTCATCACCCCGGTCACACCACGCAAACTTGGCGAACTATGGTTTTCCATGACCGATTGCCCGGACATCCTGTGCCATGTCTATCGGGCGGATGACCATGATGGAACACCCACTGAAACGGATGAGGCCACCCCCGTATGGACGGCCATTGACGCCATTCCTTATCATCGCATGTGGGAGGATGACCGTCACTGGCTGCCGCTGCTACTCGCGGAAACGAGCTTTCACGGGCGCTTTGTGTTTAAGGCTGAATCCATGGTCTGGATGAACATGGCCACCGGCATGGTCTGGTAAGGAAGCCCCACAAAAAAAGCCGCCCCCGGATGGGAGCGGCTTGCATGGTTAGGATTGATTCTTATGCAATCAAGGCCCGGATGGCTGCCTTGAGGGCTTCGAGTTCGCTCTGGCCTTTAGCAGGCTTCGCGGCCTTGGCGGCCTTCACTGGCTTCACCTTTTTGGCGACCTTGGCAACTTTCGCGGCGGCGGTCTTCTTGCCAGGCTTCTTGCTGCCTGCGGCCTTGAGCCATGCCGAAACAGTCAGAACAGATAGATCGAACTTCTTGGCGGCCTGGCTCTGACCTCCGCGACCATTGGCCGCATTGTAATCATTCACAAAGCTGACGACGGCCTGCTTCTGTTCCGGTGTGTAACGCACGCCCATCCTGCTCTTCTTGCCTTTCTTCACAGGCTTGGCGGCTTTCGCAACCTTGGCAGGCTTGGCAACCTTGGCAACCTTGGCAACCTTGGCGGCTTTAACGGCCTTCTTGGCGGCCTTCTTGGCCTTGGGGGCCTTGGCCACTCCTGCACCCTTCAACCATGCGGAGATGGTAAGGGGAGTAACCTTGAATTTGTTGGCGGCCTGGCTCTGCCCTCCACGACCGTTTGCGGAGTTATATTGAAGCACGAAGTTGACGATTTCCTTCTTCTGCGCGTCGGTATAGCGGACGCCGGTTGCGGCTGATTTTTTGTTTTTTGAACTCATAACGTTGGCTATTGTATGTGAAGCTCGATAGCCCGCAAGAAAAAAACACACAATCCCACGCATGAAATCATGACGGGAGATGATATCAACCTCGGGCGTATCACATGACCCATGATAGGAAAGTGCGCGATAGAGGTATCATTGAGTGATGGAGCCGCGGGTCAAATGCCTTCATCACCGGTAGCCTGGCCTGTGGCGGGCGGCAGGATTTCCACCAGATCGCCCACGGCCACCGAGTTGAACAATTCGATCATATCATGATTGGCCAGCCTTATACAACCATGGCTGGCGGGTGTGCCGATCTGATCCTCGCGGTTGGTGCCATGAATATAGATGCATCGTTTCAAGGTGTTTGCATTGTCCGCATCGAGACCCTCAAGCCGGAGAACGCGTGTGAGAATCAAATCCTCAGCCATGGATTCACCCGCCTGCCAGAGTCCCGCCGGCAGCCTGTGTTTGAAGATCGTTCCCACGGGTTCTCCCTCACCGATTTTTTCGCATATCCGGAATCTGCCTGCGGGCGTCCGGTAGCTGCCATCTTCAAATCCCATGCCATTGCGCGCCGTGGACACGGCGAATTCGCGCAGATTGTGACCGCCCTGGATGATGGTGAGTGTTTGCTCGTCCATCGAGACGAGCAGGCGGCGGGGCGGGTTCATGGTGGTGTTAGAACGAGCAACGCGTTGTGGCCGCCCATGCCGTGGGACAGCTTGGCCACCGGACCGGAGGCAGGCAGCTCATGGTCGGGAAGCCCGAATCCCGGCGGAGCGTGCAACCCGGGAAGATTCGGCGGAAGACACCCCTCCCTCAGAAAACTCGCGACGACGACACTCTCCAACAACCCGCTCGCGCCGATGGCATGCCCAAGGAACGGCTTGAGCAGATGAAGCGAGGGCCTATTGTTAGAAAATACCCGCTCCAGGGCGGCGGGATCGGCGGCGGCTTGGACTGCGGTGCCGGTGGCATGCGGGCACACGGCCACCGGTGTGAGTCCGGAAGCTTGCAAGGATTGGAACAATTCCGGCGTGCGTCCCCCGTCTTTGGGAATGCCCACCGGATCGCAGGCATCCGAGTTGCAACCATAATGCATCAGGCGCGGATGATCGCCGGAAGATCTATCAATCGTCATCGCCGCCGCGCCCTCGGCGGGAATGAAACCCGCAGTCCCCGGACCATAGGGATTGACTGACAGGTCCATGGACAGGATGCCCGATGAGGCATAGATATCCAACAACATGGGAACCAAGGGCAGATCCACCGCCACTGCCAGCGCGCGGGGAGCCGCACCACAACGCACCAGCATCATGGCCAGACCGATGGCATCCAAGCCTGCGGCACAGCCGCTGGCGAGCACATGATTCGGGCCGGTGATTTGAAATTCGATGCTGATGGCGCTCGCAGGTTCACTGTGAATGGTATTGCTGGCGGCCATCAGGCGGAACGGACGGCGGCCCGGCCACGGTGCCAGCCAACCCGCGGCATTGCCACGGCTGGTACCTAGCACCAGCGCGGCATCCCGCAGATCATCCGCCGACCACCCGGCATCGGCGATCGCCTCACGCGCGACATGCAGCGCGGCCATCGTCGCCGGACTCCATTTGCGATGGACGAGCAATTCCCGGTTTTCAATCCATGCGCCGGGCCGCCGCGCGTGCGGACTGTCCTTTCCTAACAGATACTCAAGCCTTTGGAACGGCACATGCCGCGCCCGCAACGCGCGCAGATGCGTTGGCACATCCGCGCCGAGGGCGGACAAGGCACCGAGTCCGGTGATGGAAAGCGGAAAGTCGATGGCCACGGCGTATCAAGTGGACCGGCCACCGCAACCTCAAAAAACGCGCCCCCAATAATTACGGGTTGATGGAACGACCTGTTTTTCTTGCGGAATGCCGACTCACGCGAGCAGGTGGGAGAACATGGCGTCGCGCAGTTTCGGCTCGAACCATGTGCTTTTGGGAGGCATGATGCCGCCGGCGTCGGCGATATCCATGAGGTCTTCAATGCCCGTGGGAAACATGGAAAACGCACAGGCGAACTCGCCGGAATCCACGAGTTTTTCCAGTTCGGCCGTGCCACGGATGCCGCCGACAAACGCGATGCGCCGGCTGGTGCGAGGGTCGTCGATGTCGAAGAGGGGCGCAAGGATTTCGGTTTGCAGGAGCGACACGTCTAACAGATCGATGGTGGGACGGTGGTGCGTAAATGCCGGGCGGAAGGTCAGCCCATGCCACTTTCCGCCGAGATAAAACCCGAGTTGGTGTTTGGCGGCGGGCACGGGTGAGCCGTTGGCATGGATCTCAAACACGCGGTCGAGCGCGCCGAGGATCTCCTCCGGCGTCCTGCCGTTGAGATCCTTGAGCACCCGGTTGTATGCCAGAATGTTCATCTGGTTGTGCGGGAAGATTACTGTTAGAAAACCCGTGTCACCGCCGCGTTTCTGATAGATCCGGCCAGCTGCGGCGCTGCGGTGGTGGCCATCCGCAATGTAAAGGGCGGGCATCCTGGCGAACTCCCCCGCCAGCAAGGCGATGTCCTCCGCGCCCGCCACCGGCCATGAACTGTGACGCACTCCGTCCGGCGCGGTGAAATCGATCTCCGGCGCGGCGGCCGTGACACGCGTGACCAGGGCGTCGATGGCCGGCACGGCCTTGTAAGTTAGAAATACCGGGCCGGTCTGCGCGTCGAGGGCCTCGATGTGGCGGACGCGGTCGTCCTCCTTGTCGGGGCGCGTGAGTTCGTGTTTTTTCACGATGTTGTCGAGGTACTCCTGACAACTTGCAAGTCCGACCAAGCCCGTCTGGCTGTGGTCGCCCATGACCTGGCGGTAGAGATGGAACACCGGCACCGGATCACGCCGCAGGACCCCGTCGGCGATGAGTTTCTGGAAATTCTCACGGCCCATGGCATAGACCGCGTCCGAATAAGGATCGGTGCCGTCTGCTAGATCGATCTCCGGTTTGCTGACATGCAGGAAGCTGAGTGGGTTGCCTGCGGCCATGACCTTGGCCTCGGCGGACGACATGACATCATAGGGCAACTCGCACACGCGGGCGGCAAGCGCGGGATCAGGACGGAGGGCGGCGAAAGGTGTGACGGTGGCCATGGGAGTGGACCGGCAGCATAGGCGGATGACCGCATCGCGCAAGGCCAAGCGCGGAAATCACAACACGATCTGCGCACCCAGCTCGACCACCCGACCGGGCGGCAGTTGGAAGTAAGCGGTGGCGGGGGACGCGTTGCGCGCCATCACCGCGAAGACCGACAGGCGGAGGCGGTCGATGAGGCCGGCGTTTTTGCCGATGCCATAGGTTTCGCTGCCGAGGAAATAGGTGGCCTTGCCGGGTTGGAAGCGGGCGTTTTCCGGCATGCGTGTTTTCAGGGCCGTGGGCACATCGGGGGTTTCAGCAAAGCCGAACTTGAGGGTGACGCGGTGGAGTCCCTCGCCCAAGTCCTGATAGTCCAACATGTCTCCGAGGCAGGCCTGCGGTTGGTCGAGGGTCATCACATGCAGGAGGATGACGCGTTCGTGGAGGACTTGGTTGTGTTTCAGATTGTGGAGCAGGGCGGTGGGAACCTGCAGACCCTTGCCGCTCATGTAAATCGCCGTGCCCGATACCCGGTGGATGCGGCCTTTGTGCAGATCCTGCAACAGGGAATCCACCGGCAGGGCTTCGCGCGAGATGCGCACATAGAGGCGTTCGCGGCCCCAGATCCAGATCAACATGAGCGACACCACCGCGCTGGCAACCACCAGTGGGAACCACCCGCCCTGGATGATCTTGAGTGAATTGGCCGCGAGAAACGCTCCGTCCAAAATCAGGAACAAGCCGGTGACCAGCGTCGCTTTCGGCTTCGACCAACCCCATGAGGCGTGCGCCGCTGAGAAAAACAATACCGAGGTGATCGCCATGGTCAGCGAGATGGCGATGCCATAGGCCCCCGCCAGGGCCGCGGAAGTCCGGAACACCACAACTAACAGAATACAGGCCAGCGCCAGAATCCAGTTCACCGCAGGCACATATACCTGCCCGACCGAATGTTCGGAGGTATAGCGGACGCGGAAGCGCGGCAGGCACCCGAGTTGGATGGCCTGGGTCGTGAGCGAATACGCACCGGAGATCAGCGCCTGGCTGGCAATGATGGCCGCCGCCGTGGCCAACAAGGTCAGTGGAAACTGGAGCGACGCGGGAGCTAACAAGAAAAACGGACTGCGGATGGCGCTGGGATCGGCGGTGAGCAAGGCCGCCTGCCCCAGATAGTTGAGTACCAGCGCGGGCAGCACGAGCGCAAACCAGCCGATACGGATGGGTCGTGTGCCGAAGTGCCCGAGGTCCGCATACAAGGCCTCCCCTCCGGTCAGGGCAAGGAACACGGCCGCCAGCAGCGGCATTGCATGTTTCCACTCACGGAACAGGAAGGACAGCCCCTCCCACGGACTCAAAGCCAGCAGGATCTGAGGGTGGGCGCACAAGGCCCGCGCGCCTAACAAACCGATCACCACAAACCAGAGGATGATCACCGGTCCGAAGAGTCCACCCACCTTGCCGGTGCCGTGTCGTTGAATGGAAAAAATCCCGGCGAGGATGATCACCGCAGTCGGCACCACCCAGTGGGACAACAAGGGCGCACTGACCGACAAGCCTTCCACCGCGCTGAGCACCGATAT
>CAYWLC010000020.1:0-28270 GCA_964458895.1 uncultured Luteolibacter sp.
CCTACAAGGATACGTCGTCGGTCGCCATGAACCCGGTCATCAAGTTCACCACGCTCTTCGGCCTGCTCGCCGTGGAAATCGCCGTGACCATGAAGGACCAGTCGGTCAAGAACATGATCGGCGGCTTCTTCTTCCTCGTCGCCCTGGTCTTCGTCTATCGCTCGTTCTACAGCATGCGCATCCCCGAGGAGAGCTGATCGGTTCTAACGTGCCTATTTTCAGCAGGCTCCGGTGGTGACCCCGGAGCCTGTGTGTGTAGGGAACCTGTTTGCCATCACCCAGCTACGGCAGAATCGTCACGCGGTCGCCCGTTTGTGTCATCCCGAAGAGTTTGGAGGCCTTGCCGGCGGGCACGCGGATGCACCCGTGCGAGGCCGGATAGCCGGGGACGTTGCCCTGGTGCAAGCCGAAATCCCCGCCGCTGAGCCGTTGGAAAAAGGGCATGCTCGCGTGATAAAGCGTGGAGGTCCACTCGCGGTGCTTGTTGGTGATCACGTATTCCCCCGTGGGTGTGGCAAAGCCCGCTCGCCCGGTCGAAACCTTGGTCTTGAAAATCTCATGGCCCTCGTCATCGAACATCACCGCCTCCTGCTCGGATAAGCGGATCTCGATGTTTCGCTTCTCACGCCAGGGATCCTGTCCCAAAAACAAACGCATCATCCCCACATCCTTGCGATCCGAGGCCAGATTGATCGGCCAGATGTCGGAAAACCGGGTATGCACCTCCACCTTGGCCCCGGCCTTGATTAAGTACAGGGCGGTTTGTATGTTTCCTGAATCGGCTGCCAGCATGAGGGGAGTGGCGTTGCGGTCCATTTTCAGGATCCAGCGCATGGGGCCTGGGCGGACGGCTTTGAGGAAGGCCGGGGAGACGGGCAGGGAGAAGGACTCGTTGGGGTTGGCCCCGGTGTCGAGCAAGCGTTTCACGGTAAGAGGGCAGCCGGTGGCGATGGCGAGCAGGAAAGGGTTTTGGCCTTCGGGCAAGGCCAGGTGAGTGGGCGCGCCGTGTTCGATGAGCAGGTCCGCGACCCGGTCATGGCCGTGGCGGATGGCGGCACTCAGCAAGGTATCCTTGGATGGGAAGAGGGTGAGGTTGGGGGAGAGGCCGCAGGCGAGCAGGAGGTCTACCAGCTGGTGGTCGTCACGGAGGGTGGCCAGGATGAGGGATCGACCGGGCGGGCAGCCGTAATCTAACATGAGTTTGATAAAGTCCGCGTTGCCGGCGAGGGTGGCGGTTTCGATGAGCGGGAGTTTGGCGGCACGGGGATGGCTTGGCAGGGGTCCGTATTTGAGGAGGAACCGGGTTTGATTGAGATTGTGGTTGAGGTAGGTTTGCCAGATCCATGAATCCCAGAGGTCCTGCGGGGGTTTGGCCCCGTGTTTCAGGAAGACCTCGAGCATTCCGGGGTCTTGGTTAGGAAAAATCCTGCTCCAGGGGCTAAGGGATTCTTCCGGTCCGCAGTGGTTGGCATCGGCGCCGATTTTGAGCAAAAGCGCGACGAGTTTCCGGTTGTCGCTGGCGACGGCATTTTCCAGCAAGGTGTGGCCATCGGGACCTGCGGCATTGGGGTCGGCCCCGGCAGAGGCGAGTTTGGGAAGGACATCGGTCCACCCATGGCGCAGGGCCAGTTGGAGGGTGGTCTCGCCCGCAGCGTTGGTGGCTCCGGGGTCGGCGCCCAGTTCAAGGAGGGACTCCATCAGATCGCGGCGACCGCATTCCATGGCGATGTGGAGCAGCGGATTACCCCGCTGATCCTTGAGGTGGGGATCGGGGTTCGCTTTCATCAGCGTGCGCAACAACTCGGACCTGCCGTTGCGGATGGACCATGGCAGGATCATGTCACCGTCCGGCATCAGGCCGCTGGAACTGGCGCCCGCGGCTAACAAAGTTTCTATCATTGTCCAGTTGCCGCATTCGGCGGCGAGGCCAAGGACACTGGTTTGGTTGGCGAGGCTTGCGTTCACATCGGCATCCGCGTTCAGCAGCATGGCGACCATGGGGAAGTCCCGGCATTCGACGGCGATGGCAAGCGGGGTGCGTCCGCGCGCGTCGCGTTGTTCGGTGTAAACCCCCGCTTCTAACAACAAGGCCGCGCGTCCGGCATCCCTGTCCAGCACCGCCTTCACCAGCGAACGACCGGAGGCATCCACGCCGGATTTGGAGAGTTCCCTGAGTGCCAGTTTCTGGGGACTGTTGCAGGACAGCAGCGCCAGACATGCGGCAAGGAGCCACACGCCCTGTTTGCAAGCCGGGGGATTCCATGAGGATGACACCATGGGTTGTTGGGGAAGTGATGGTTACCTCTGTCAAATCCTCATCCCTGCGGTCCGCCACATTACGTTGGAGGCGCGTCGCCCGCTTCCTGAACCAGCAGGTCGGTGAGGTCAGTGTGCTTTGCGATCAAATCATTGCGCACGGTGCGCACGGCGGCTTTCACCGCATTGGTCTCGCCGCGTCCGCGGGCGGTGCGCTCGGTTTCCCGAATGGTGGTGATCACCGCGCGCGCGCGATCCAACAAATCGCGGTCGGCCTTTTCCACATGGCGGTCGAAGGCTTCAACATTGCTGCGGCAGAGTTCGTAGGTGGCGAGCAGTCTGGGGATGACCTGCGCGGTGAAATCCTCCTCCGGCTTGTCGCAAATCCATTCCATCGGCTCAAGGGCGCGGCGGAGTTCTGCGGCAAGGACTTTGCGCGCGACAAGGGTCGGGCGTCTGCCCTCCGACTGCATCAACAAGAGCTTGGCTGATAGATGGCCCGGTAATTCCTGGGCGATTTCCGCAAGCCGCCCGCGCACAAAAGGATTCGCGATGTATTGGCGGATGTCCTGGGTGCCGGCTTTTTCGCGGATCTCCCTGAATTTCGCCAGGGTGTTGGCCAGAGGACTTGCCGGTTTCGTCGTCGCGAGTTCTAACAAACCCTTCAGGTCCGGGGCGAGCAAGACCTCGTATTTGAGGAAAAAGGCGGGATTTTCCATGGCGAGAATCGATGGCATCAGGGCCTCTGCCTCGGCGGGCAGCAGGAGGCGTTGGCCACTGCCTTTGCCGAGGGCAAGGATCTGATCCCAAAATGCCGGCGACAATTTGAAGGCCCCGGAGTCATTGATTTGGCCGATCACGATGGCGTTGGGCTCCGTGCCGGTGAGGGCGGCGTTGGCTAAAACCGCGGACGCGGCGCTGAGGCTGTGCTTTTTCTTGGATTGGAGTGAGGCTTCCAATTCTTTGCTGGTGATGGTGATCTGGATGTCCTTGCTCAGGTCGGGGTGTTGTTTTTCGAGTAGATTTTTCAGCATGGCATCCACCTTGGTGAATGAGTCGCGTGCTCCGGCGGCACCGATTGCGATGCTCAATCCATGGCCCCCGGGCTCGTTTTTTCCGGGCTTTTTGGAGGACATCTGGAGCGGCGCGACAGCTAACACCCAGCGTGAGACTCCGTCTTTTTCAACGCCCTTCCACAACAGCGTTTGAACCTCCGCATGATCGAGAAACACCTCGGGTTTTTCCACGCTTCCTCCGGGGAAATCCTTCACCGATTCCTTGGGTGTTTCAGTCACCTCGGTTTTCGCGATTTCCGCTGTGGCTTCGTATGCCGCCACGGCAGGAATCCATCCCGTCCACTGGCCTTTTTCGCCCGCCTCGCGCAAGCCGTCGGATTTCGGGTTTTTCGGATCGGACACGATGATGACGTCTTTCAGGCAATTGGCCAGCGCTTGGCCATGGCTGCCGGCGTCCGGACTATCTAACCAACCAATCGCCTGCCAAACCACCGCGCGGCTGTTCTCGAGTTTGACGGTGTCGGTCATTGGCTGGTGGCGTTTGGCCATGTATTCCGCGATCACCTCGCGTGCTTTGGCATTGGCCGGGTCCAGTGCCAAGGACAGCGCCAGCATCTGCGCGGCCGCGCGGCGCTTGCTCGGCGTGTCGGCACTGAGGCCGCGCGCCATCATTTCCAATTGTTTGGAAAGACCGGCCATCGTATCCACCTCCAAAGGAATTTTGTCCCGGCGAAACGCCACGGGTCCTTCGGCAGGCGGCACGAAAGGCGTGGGGTCCGCCGCACCCAGCAGCCAGCCGGTGCCCGCGAGCATTCCCGTGATCCAACGCAGCAGTTTCCCTATCGGTATCATCTTGCGCTTTTTAGTCCCGCCTCCTCTTCCCCACAAGCGAACATTGCAGGGTGCCAATTTTTTCCGCAAATTGCCCGCATGACCCTGCCACGACCCCGTCTGGAAACCCGCGAGGAAGTGATGTTTTTCGACACCGACTGCGGCGGAGTCGTCCACAACATCGCTTACCTCCGGATGATTGAAACCTGCCGCACCCGCCTTGCCGCCTTGATGGGCATGGACTTGCGTGGCATGTCCGATACCCGCATCTATCCCGTCGTCGTTCGCACCGAAATCGATTACAAGCGCCCGGCCAAACTCGGCGATTGGATCGTCATCCGCGGGCACCTCGACGAACTCTCCCGCGCGCGCTTCTGGTGCGCCTTCGAGATGCTCCGCGAATCCGACGGCACGCTGCTCGTCACCGCAAGGCAGTCACTCGCCTTGGTGGCCATGCCAGAGGGGAAAGCCCTGCGCCTGCCACCCGAATGGCAGCAACAATGGGGATGAGCGGAACCCAAAGATGTTAGATGCATGCCGTGCGCACCGCGCACTATCCGAACGATGCCTCCTTCCTCGGCATCTGTGACGAACTCGGCGTTTCGATCAATCAATCATTCGTCAGGCCCCCTATCTACTCCAGCCCGCGTTCGTTGACGTCGTCCTCGTCCCAGCCGAGGTAGTGGCCGAGTTCGTGCAGGAAGGTGGTGCCGACCTCGTCGCGGTAATCCTGTTCGTCCTGCTCGACCCACTCCCAGATGTTTGTTAGAAAGAGCCGGATGCGGGGGACCTCCGCGGTGTCCGCCTGCTCATCGGCGGACGGACCTTCAAACAAGCCGAGTTCATCGCCCTCCAGTTCGTCATCCAAGGCACCTTGGCCGGGTTTTTCCTCCAGCGAAACGGCCACCTTGGCGGCGGCGGCGCGCACGTCGTCGGGCAGGACTTTGGTTAGAGCCTTGAGTTCCTCGCCCGCCCAGCGGCTCAGTGTTTCAAAATCCATGGCCCGGAATTACCCTGCGGCAGCCGTCCGCACAATCCCTAAAACCCCCGTCCGATTCCGAAATCCCACTTTGGAGTTGCTATTTTCCGGCAGGGAAGACAGAACGCGTGCGGAAAACTAAACATTTCTTAAATATCCGATGAGGCTCCCCCATTTTGTCAGTGGTTCGGCGGTGATTCTGCTGGGATGGCTTGTACTGACCTTCACTTATCAAGTGCCGTCCCAACGGTATCAGAAACCCGAGAAACCCGAGTCTCCGGTGACCACCAAGGATCCAGCCGCGCCGGAAGCCCGCGACGCCAGCGGGCCCTCCCAGGTTTTCCCGATTTCCTTCTCGCGCTGAGACCCATCCGGGTGTATGTCACCCTGCATGACTGAAAAACCGATTGTTTGTGATACCAAGGCGCTGGCGCTCGAAGTGGAAGCCGGCACGTATTGGTGGTGTGCCTGTGGTCGTTCCGCCAACCAACCATTCTGCGACGGTGCCCACAAAGGCACCGGCCTGCAACCGGTCAAATACGAAGTGACCGAGAAAAAAACCGTGTGGTGGTGCCAGTGCAAACACACCGGCAAAGCACCGCTTTGCGACGGCACCCACAAAACCCTGGCGAATCCAGCCTAACAACATCTCGGCACGGGGTGGTAGTTCATGGTTATTTGTGATGAGTATTTTGGTTCTTCGTGAATACCGATGGCCTTTTCCTTCAAGCGATGAAAAGGCCGGAAACGACGGTAGCGCGCTCCCGCCGGGAGCGCATGTCCGGGAGGTGTGATGGTGAAATCCAGGTGGCAGTCGTTGCGTCCTGCCAGCGTCACCCTTGAGCTTGGCACCCTCTGCGCTCCCGGCGGTAGCGCGCCACCTTGCTCCGCACTCCATTCATGGATACTCCGAGTCTAATGATATAACCCGTCATTTCAGGATCCACGGCCTTGCTAACAGGAATTCCCGCCGGAATCCACGAGGAGCCGAAGAACTTCAATCCACTTATAACCCATAACTTATAACATATAACCTTTGGAATCCGGGTTTCACGTTCCCGCATCAGGCTGTCCTCACCTCACGGCACCGTCTCCTGCCCGGCACCATTCTCCACCCCTGCGGTCGGCAGCAGCAGTGACAGCCTGCGGATGCCAAGGCAGGCACCGGAGTCCGCGTCCACATCGAGGATCACGCCGCAGAGGCGGACGGGGCCTTTGGCGATGGGGAAGCGGGTGGGCATGGTGGTTTTGAAGCGCCAGACGACAGACTCGATGCTGCGCCCGAGCACGGATTCCTCGGGTCCGCACATGCCGGCATCGGTGATGTAGCCGGTGCCGCCGGGGAAGATGGTTTCATCGGCCGTTTGCACGTGGGTGTGGGTGCCTAACACCGCGGAGACCTTGCCATCGAGCATGCGGCCCATGGCGATTTTCTCGCTTGTGGTTTCCGCATGCATATCGACGAGGATGGGACCCACGCCGTCGGCGCGCAGGCGGGCGGCCTCTTTTTCCGCGACGAGGTAGGGGTTGTCGAGGGGAGGTTGGATGAACGAGCGGCCTTGGACCTGCATCACGGCAACGCGGCCTTTGGCGGTTTCGAGCACCACACTGCCATTGCCGGGCGTGCTTTCCGGGTAGTTGAGTGGACGGAGCAGGCGGGGTTCGGTGGGGAAATAATCGACGATTTCAGGTTGGTCCCAAACGTGGTCGCCGGTGGTGATGACCGCCGCGCCCGCCCGCAACAGGTCGATGGCGATCCTGGGGGTGATTCCCTTGCCCCCGGCGGAGTTTTCGCCATTGACGATGATAAAATCGAGGCCTTCCGCCTGTTTCAGGAGGGGCAGTTGTTCGATGACCGCCTTGCGACCGGGCTCGCCAACAATATCACCCAGAAATAAAATACGGATCGCGGTCATGGTTGAGTATTCCTATTAGGCTTATCACGACGCAAGCTTCCACCATCCCGCGCCCGCCGACAATGCAATTTCCCCCGATGCCCACCTCCCGCAAGGGTTTGTTCCTGCTGCTAGTCCTCTTGCTACTGGCAGGCACTGATGTGTTTCTGCGCCCGGAAACCTTGTTTTCGGTCGCCCGCTATTCGCAGGAACCGGCGGCTTCGCCCGCGGCCTTGCAAAAAGTCGCCGAGCGCCTGTTCTATCGGACTGCGGAAATCCGTGCCCGCGCCCGTCTCGTCAACGAATCCCTCAAGCCCGACCTCGTGCTCTGCCTGCATTCGCGCAATACCCTGCGCACGGGGACGGTAGGATGACTGGGATCCCCGACCATTTCAGATTTTCAGCATCTCAGCATTTCAGGTTTTTCAGTATTTCAGCGTTTACCCCCGTGCAGCGCCTTGGCCAGGGCGGCGTGGTATTGGTGGCGGGTGACTTCATAGCCGCCGAACTGGCGGAGGTGGTGGGTCATCCACTGGGTATCTAACAATCTAAAACCCCGTTCGCGCAGGTGGTCCACCAGGGCGACGAGGGCGATTTTGGAGGCGTCGGTCTTGCGGGAGAACATGCTTTCGCCGCAAAAAACACCGGGCAACGCGACGCCGTAAAGCCCGCCCTGCAGGCCATCGGCGTCCCAGCATTCCACCGAGTGGGCGTGGCCTGCGGCGTGGAGCGCGCAAAAACTCTCGAGGATCACCTCGTCGATCCACGTGTGCTCGCGCTGTGCGCAGGCGAGCATCACCTCGCGAAACGCGCTATTCCAGCGGATCTCAAAGGGTTTGCGCTTGAGCGCGCGCCTGAGGCCGTGCGGGATGTGGAAACGCGCGTCCAGAGGGATCAGGCCCCGCCGCTCGGGGGAGAACCACAGGATCTCGCCAGCCTCGGCCATGGGGAAGATGCCCTTGGCATAAGATCCTAACAAAAATTCCGGTGGAATGATTTCAGGCACTGATGTTTACTATTGGGTTCCTGGAATGGAATGCATTCTGACAGCCGCAAAGAGGCGAAAAACACGCACAAAAATGAACTCCGTTTGGATTTGATCGAACTTTGCGCCTTTTTGCGGCAAAAAAAATCGCTCGGAAATCATTCCGCCTTCCCGGAGATCACGGCAAACGCGTTGTGATCGTGGATGCTCTCCTGGTTGACCGCCTTGACGGTGAATGAGGCCACGCGCTTGTCGGCTAACAACAAGGCCGCGGCATTGCGCACCACATCCTCAACAAACACCGGATTGTCATAGGCCTGCATCGTGACATGGCGCTCGTCGGGACGCTTGAGCAGCGCGTAAACCGGCGCGGACCCGGATTTCTCCGCGATCTCTATCAACTCCTCGATGAGGATCAGCTCGCAGCCGTGGCCCTTGCGCTTCGGGCGGACTTCCAGCGTGACATGGCCGCGCTGGTTGTGCGCGCCGTAATCGCTGATCTCCTTGCTGCACGGGCACAAGGTGGTGACCGGCACGGTGATGCACAACACAAGATCGTCCCCATTTCCGTTAGATGCGCCGGTGAACACGCAGTCGCAGCCGACCTTGGCCGCCGCGCCGGTGACCGGGGCTTTTTTGGTGACGAAGTAGGTGAAGGCCACCTCGATGTGCGCCTCCTCGGCATGCAGGCGTTCCTTCAGGTCGTGCAGGATGTTGGGCAGCGTGCGCGACGTCACCTCGCCCTCGTGTTTGCTGAGCACTTCCAGAAAGCGGCTCATGTGGGTGCCTTTGAAATGATGCGGCAGAAGCACCGACATCGAGATGGTGGCCACCGTGGGAAACGGATGACCGTGGCGGTCGGTCACATGGATCGGATAGCGCAGATGCGACACGCCGACCTGGTCGATGGCGATGCCGCGGTTATCCGGTGTGGCCTGGATGTCGGGAAGGTGGGAGTTTTTTCCATTCATAATTCGGGAAGTTCGTATTCCGCCCAAGAGGAGGTGGTTTCCCACACGCGGACGCGGCGCAGTCTAACATTTTTTCCGAGCCGGTAGCGCGTATCGTTGCGCGCGGCATAGGCAGCGAGCGCCTGTGTGGTGTGGTCAAAGACCGAGCGTGCCATGACTTCGGTGGTCGGATCCTGATCGTTGAATCCGATCACGCGGTCGCCATAACGGCCCTTGAACTCCTGATAGGCGGGGTCTGCGGTGTTCATGCACAGCGCGTGGTCGAAGGTGTCCAGCCAATCGCCCACGGCATCGCGGATGATTTTGAAATCGCAGACCATCTGGTGGTCGTCCAGATCGTCGGACTCGATGACAAACTCGACCTTGCGGGTGTGGCCGTGCGGGAAGCGGCACTGGTCCGGGTGTTTCGAGAGCATGTGGCCGTTCTCGATTTCAAGGGATTTGCAGATGCGATAGGACATGGGAAATGGAAGGTTTTTTAAACCACAGATTACTCAGATTGACACAGAGGGATCATAAGTGGTGGGGTCGGTCAATCCAGCCAAAAGAAACGCCTCGCGGCGCTCGACGCAGGTGCCGCAGGTGCCGCAATGGATTTCACCCCCTTTGTAACATGACCATGTTTCCGAAAAATCAATGCCCAGTTCCGCCCCGCGGCGGGCGATGCCGGCCTTGTCCATGGCGATGAACGGCCGCAGCAGTTGGATCCGCGCGTAGGTCCCCTCGCCCATTGCCTCGCCCATCGCCCGCATGAACGGCTCGCGGCAGTCCGGGTAGATCGCATGGTCCCCGGAATGCGCGGCGATCACCACACCCCCGGCCCCAATGCTTTCGGCGAAACCCGCGGCCACCGCCAGCATGATGCCATTGCGGAACGGCACCACGGTTTGTTTCATCGCGGCCTCGGCGTAATGTCCGTTAGGGATCGCCCCTCCGGAGCGCAGCAGGTCGGATTTGAACAAGCGGTCCATGAAATCCAGCGCCACCGTGTGGTGGAGCACCCCGTTTCTAACAGAATGGATTTTCGCCAGGGGAAGCTCGCGGGCATTGTGTTTCGAGCCGTAATCAAAGGACAAACACGCGGCCACCTCATGGGTTTTCAAGGCATCGTAAAATGCCGTGACCGAATCCATTCCTCCGCTGAGCAGCACGCAGACTTTCATGGCGGAGCGGCGGCGGATTCGGGGTAGGTGGCCTCCGTGGTGAGTTGGATGCCGCCGCGCGGAGCGAACTCGCCGCGCACGATCAATTCCTGCGGGTGCATGGCTTGCACCAGGTCATCAAGGATGCGGTTGACGATTTCCTCGTTGAAGGCCGGCTCGTTGCGGTACGAGGCGAGGTAAAACTTCAGACTCTTGGTTTCCACGCAGGTCTCGCCCGGCACATAGCGGATCACCATGCGCGCGCTGTCCGGTTGGCCGGTCACCGGACACAACGAGGAAAACTCCGGGCAATGGAGCGTGATCCAGTAGCGGCGCCCCGGTCGCTGATTCGGGAAAACCTCCAGGTGCGCCTCCCCAGGGCTGGATGGAAGGCGGGTGTCCGGTTTTCCTAACAGAGACAGGTTCTTAAGATCCTCGCGTGGTGCCATGCCCGTATTCTTGAAATCCACTCCCAAAGGTCGATGCGATTTTTCGCGGAAATCCCGAAATAAGAAATTCGAAGCGCAGACGGACGCAGATGAACACACATCAACTCAAATCTCTCTCCTCTTCTCCTCCTGCTTGCGAAAGATTGGCAAAACCGCAGCGTATCATCCACCCGACGCCATTGATTCGAGCGTTCCCCACCCATTCAACCCAGCCCATGAAAACCTGCCACAGATCCGGTTTGCTTCTGTTAGTTTCCGCGCTGCTGAGTGCCCTGCCCGCCACCGCCAACGTGCGCTTGGCGAAGATCTTCACCGACAACATGATGCTTCAGCGCGACCAGCCCGTAAGGGTCTGGGGATGGGCGAATCCCGGTGAGTCGGTCACGGCGGGGCTGGCCGGGAAATCCTCCACCACCCGGGCCAACGACAAGGGCCAGTGGGCAATCGCCCTGCCTGTCATCAAAACCGGTGAAAACCTGGAACTCACCGTGAAGGGTGAAAACACCCTGACCTTGAAGAATCTCATCGTGGGCGATATCTGGGTTTGTTCCGGCCAATCCAACATGGAGATGAATCTCAATGGATGTCTGGGTGCGGCCGATGACATCAAAGCCGCGGACCTGCCGAAGATCCGACGCATCAAGTTCAATCATGTGCAGGTCAGCCAGGCGGAACCGGATGCGCCCGCCGCTACCCAGTGGCAGGTGTGCTCACCGCAAACGGTCGGAGGCTTCACTGCGGCGGGTTTCTACTTCGCCCGCGAGATCCAACAGAAAACCGGCGTGCCCATCGGCCTCGTCGATACCAATTGGGGCGGCACCGCGATCGAACCATGGGTCGCACCCGCAGGTCTCGGAATGGTGCCGGAGTTGAAGGGTGCCCACGACGCCATGCAGCTCATGCTCAAAAACTATTATGCCCAGTTGCCGCAGGCATTGACCACGATGGAGTCATGGATCGCCCAGACCCGCAAGGATCTGGCCAGCGGCAGGCCCACCAACCCGCCACCCAGCGGCCATCTGCTGCCTGCCACCAATTGGAGCGGGATGTACAACGGCATGATCGATCCCATCGTGCATTTCCCCATCAAGGGCGCCTTGTGGTATCAGGGAGAGGCCAATGGCGGCGAAGGCGATACGTATTATCACAAGATGCGCGCCCTGATCGGTGGCTGGCGCCAGCAGTGGGGCCGCGGGGATTTTCCGTTCTACTATGTGCAACTCGCCGGTTTCCAAGCGGCCTCAAATGACCCCGCCGGCGGCAATGGCTGGGCCAGGATCCGCGAAGCCCAAACCAAGGTGCTCGACATCCCTAACAGCGGCATGGCCGTCATCACCGATACCGTGCCGACCGAGCAAGCCAATGACATCCACCCGAAAAACAAATATGACGTCGGCATGCGCCTCGCACGCTGGGCGCTCGCCCGCGACTACGGCCAGACACAACTCGAAGTCTCCGGGCCCTTGTTCAAGTCGATCCAAATCGAGGGCGGCAAGGCGCGCCTGTCCTTTGATCACACCGGTGCGGGCCTGATGGTCGGCAAAAAGGAGGGCCGCAGCCCGGTCGCCGAAAATCCCGCGGCCAAGCTCAAACAATTCGCCATCGCAGGTGCCGACAAGAAATGGTTCTGGGCCGATGCCATGATCGAAAACAACACGGTGCTCGTTTCCTCTCCCGAGGTGAAGGAACCGGTGGCCGTGCGCTATGCCTTCCAGATGAATCCTGATGGCGCCAACCTCTACAACCGCGACGGGCTCCCCGCCTCTCCTTTCCGCACTGACGCATGGTGAGGGTGGAATATATTTGATAGATCAACTTGCCGCCCGCATGCCACCATGCACCAATGCGGCGTAACTCGCCGCCGGCTTGCCGAGGACTCGACAGGCCGCATGGGACCTCTGCAAGCCGCCATCGAAAATGCCAACCTGAACTCCGGCCTCACCAGTGGCTATCCCCTGAACAATCTCTCCTCCCTGCCCGACTACAACCATCCGGCCCATATCGCGGACTCCACCCGTCTGGAGCAAACCTTGAAACCCGCATCCATGGCATGGGGAGCCGCCGCTTATCTCACCCAGGCGGGCCTGCTGCAGGTGCTCGGCCCCGTTCTAACAGAACGTTCGGATGCCTTCGTCATCCGCACCTATGGCGCCGCGCTGGACACTGCGGGAAACGTCCGCGCGCAGGCATGGTGCGAGGCCGTCGTCCAGCGCATCCCGCAGCCGCTGACCCCGGATGACAACGGTCTCAATCCAGTGCTCGCCGACAAGCCGGGGGATTTCGGACGGCGCTTCATCATCACCTCGTTCCGCTGGCTGACACCCGGTGAGATCTGATAGTATTCCGCCAATGAAACCACTCCCCATCTGTTGCATGATGATTGCCGCCGCGGGTTTGGCCGTGGCGGACAAGAAGACCGAATCCGTTAGACTGCGTCTTGGGCGGATCACTGCCGCCGTGAAAGCGCCAGCGGGTGCGGGACCGTTGACCCTGCGGCAGGCGGGAGATAACGGGAAATCCGCTCCATGGCTGCAACCCACCCGCCCCGAAAGCGGTGATTTCCTGGTCCTGCTATGGCGAGCCCCGTCCAAGGGAACCTGGGCCGAAGCCAAGTCCCTCGTGCTGCCGGATGGTCCGCTCAACGCGCCGGCTGGCGGCGTGCGCGTGATCAATTTGGCACCGCTTGATGTCAGAATCGTGATCGGAAATGACAAGCGCCTTCTCCGTGCAGCGCGAACCCATTCCCGCGCCGCCCCCGGAGCCGGAGAAACCGGAGAAAAAGCGTTAGTTATGGCCCCATCTGGCTGCGCCAGTGGTCGAGTCGTTCCTTGATGCGTTTTTCCATGCCCTGCTCGCCTGGCTGATAGTAGATCCTGCCCTCGGGAAGATATGCCTGCGGAACGTAGGCTCCCTCGAAGTCATGCGAATAGAGATAACGCATCGCTTCCTCGGACTCGCCGGATGCCGCGGCGAGTTTCTTGCGCGTGGTGGTGCGCAGGTGCGGTGGCACGGCCAGCGTGCGCCCATTTTCCACATCCGCCATCGCCATGCCCAGCGCGGCGTATGCGGTGTTGGATTTCGGTGCGGTGGCCAGATAGACGGTGGCGTGGGCCAGCGGAATGCGCCCTTCGGGCATGCCGACGAATTCCAACGCGTGGTGGGCATCGAGCGCGATCCGCAGCGCGCCGGAGTCCGCCAGTCCGATGTCTTCCGAAGCGGCGATCACCAGGCGGCGCGCGATGAAACGGGGGTCCTCTCCCGCATGCAGCATTTTCGCCAACCAATACAAGGCCGCGTCCGGGTCCGAGCCGCGGATGGATTTGATGAAGGCCGAGGCTGTGTCGTAGTGGGCGTCACCATCGGCATCATAGACCACCGCCTTGCGCTGGATGGATTCCTCCGCCACGGCCAGGGTCAGATGCACCAAGCCGTCATTGCCCGGCGGGGTTGTTAGAACAGAAAGCTCCAAAGCTGTTAGAGCCCTGCGCACGTCACCGTCGGATTTCTCCGCAAGGTGGTGCAGCGCTTCGGGCTCGGCGGATGTCGGCACCGCGCCCAGCCCCCGGTCCGCATCGGCGAGCGCGCGCTGCATGACCGTGATGACGTCGTCCACGGGCACCGGTTCCAACTGGAAGATCTGCGAGCGCGAGACCAACGGCGAGTTGACATGGAAATACGGATTGTGGGTGGTGGCCCCGATGAATCTAACAACACCACGCTCGATGTGGGGCAGCAGCACGTCCTGCTGCGCCTTGTTGAAACGGTGGATCTCGTCGATGAAGAGGATGGTGGTTTGTCCGCGCAGTTCGCGCCAAGTACGTGCCTGATCGATCTTGCCCCGGATCTCGGCCACGTTGGATTCCACGCCGTTGAGGGATTCGAAACGCGAGCCGGTGGTGCGGGCGATCACGCTGGCCAGCGTGGTTTTCCCGGTGCCCGGCGGGCCGTAGAAAATCAACGACGTGAAGCGGTCTGATTCGATCGCGCGGCGCAGCAATTTCCCCGGTGCGAGGATGTGCTGCTGGCCCACCACCTCGTCGAGCGTGCGGGGTCTCATGCGCGCCGCCAGGGGCTCGGGCGGAGCGGGCTTTTGCGACAAGGCCGCAGGAGTGGTGAATAGATCGGACACGGAGCTGACCCCACCAACATCGCCCCACATCACCCGCCGCGCCAGCCTATTCACACCTGGAATCTTGCTTGGCAGGTCCTTCATGGCTGCGTAAAAACATCCCTTGGCGAACCCCTCGACATCCCCCGAAGCTGACACCCTTGCGGATTTCCTCCTGACCCGTCAGCTCCCGGCGGTCGGGTGGAAACAACGCTTGCTTCATGCGTGCCGTCACCTCCCTCCAGTGCTGCACAACCCACTTCGAAGATCCCTCTGGCCACCTCCGTTCCGGCACATGCGCTATGTCCTGCCAAGCGTCACAGTGCATCCTGCGGCGGACGGCACCTGGCAATTGAAGCTCCGCGAAGGAAAATCCACCGAGGTGGTTTCCCAGCCGCTGGCCGGTTTGCGCAACTCCACGGATCGACCGGCCATCCTCGTTGCCACCGGACCCACCGCCAATGATTTTGATTGGTCCAGCCTAAGCGATGGACGGCGCTTGGTTTGGGCGGTCAATGGTGCGCCAACTCTGCTGGCCAATCGCGGTTTGAAATGTGATTTTCTGGTGATCACCGATCATCGTTTCGCCCGTGACGGGGCGGGTCACATCGAGCTGGCGGCCGAACAGGGAGCCACCTTGTTGTTCAGCTATGAGGCGGCGGTCGGGTTTGCGGCCACCCGGCCCGCAATTTTAAGCCGGACTCCATTTCACGTATTTGATAAGGTCAACGCATGGTTCGGACTGCCCACCCTGAGCGCTGCGGATCTCACACGGTTGAATGCGCAATCGAGTCATCCGTTTGCCTTGCCGAATCAACCTGCCTTGGGTGTCGGTTGGAGTCACGATCCCACATTGGGGGTGTTTGCGGGCCGGACCGTTGCCTTCGCTGCTCTGCAACTCGTCGTCTGGAGCGGATCGCGCCAAATCGAGATCGTTGGCTTGGATCTCGGCGGCTCAACCCGCGCCTATGGTGAGGTCAATCCGGTGGTTTCCCATTTGGAAAAAGACTATCGGGATTACATCCTGCCCTCGTTCCAATGCATGGCCGCCGCCCTATCAGAAAGTTCTGTCCGCATGTTCCACCATTCGACCACATCACCCTTGCCCCGGCATCTGGTTCCGCAAACCCCGCAGCCACCCCGATGAATCTGTTAGTTCTTCAGAGCCTTGATCAAGCCGGGGGCGGCTCGCGCGCCAGCCTGCGTTCGACCCTGCGAGCGTTGCGGGATTTGCGCCCTGATTGGAATCTCTCCTTGTTCACCCATGAGGAGGGCCCGCTTGGCCGCTTGGTTTCACCATGGGGTGTGAACCATGTTGTCACTGGAATGCCGCATTACCGCAATCATTTCGAGCAGCTCGCTTATTGGCTGGCGTGCCGCAGAATGTCCGCCGTCGCGCGGCCACTGCTGCCGGATGTGGTCCTGAGCAACGAATGGGTGACGGCACCGCACGCTTTTCAGGTGGCGCGGCACCTGGGGATTCCCGCCATGTCATATGTTAGAGACTTCGCCGCCTTGCAGCGCGGACGAAAGTATCAACTGCACCGGATGGACCGCTTGTTATGCGTGTGCGAGTCAATGCGCCAGGCGTTGATCGGGGCGGGCTATGATTCTGATAGATTAAGCACGGTTTACAATCCAGTCCTGCGTCCCGCGCTGCATGAGCCGGCATCCGATGTCCGCGCCCGGATTTCCCGGCACACCGGGGTGGACAGATGGTTGCTGTATCTCGGCAGGGTTTCACCCCGTAAAAACCAGATTGCGGCCGTGGAAACGTTGAAGTATCTGCGTGAAATCACCCACCAGCGCTGGGGTCTGTTGTTGGCGGGCGATGCCGATGAAGCCTACGCCGCGGAAGTCGACCAAGCCGTGGCGGCGGCCGGACTGAATGACGCCGTGCTACCGTTAGGCATGATCGCGCAGCCGGGCTGGCTGTTTGAACTGGCGACGGCATCCATCATGACCAGCAGGAGCGAGGGCCTGGCCCGCGTTTTGATAGAATCGTTGTTGTGCGGCAAACCGGCGTTTGCGTTTCTGGTGGACGGACTTGAAGACATTTATGGGGATGAATTGCCGTACTATGTGGCGCAGCACCGCTCACCGGCGGAACTTGCATCATTGATCGCCAGTGCCATGGCGGGCGGAGACGCCCTGGGCGATCGCACCGAAAAACTCAGGATCCCGCTCGAGACACGCCACTCGTTGGAAAATCATGTCCTCGCCTTTGAGCAGGCGGTGGCACGCGATGGACGGTGATAGATCTGTTAGGTCTTGCGCCCGAACTCCGAAGTTGAAAACTTGAATTCGATTTTGAAACCACGGATTATACGGATTTAACGGATTTTTTCAGATTGGTTTTTCCCACCATTTGCAACTTCTCCGACGTTGCAAATGGACCCTATTTAATCCGTGAAATCCGTGAAATCCGTGGTAATCGACTCAAGGTATTGGGATCCAATTTCGGATTTCTGGCGTGAGTCCGATCTGCGGTTCATGTTCTTTTCCACGCTGATCTCGACCGAGCGCGGCTGACCACCAGTCGGCCGCCTTGGCATACACTCCCTGCGGATCGGCCAGGGACCGCAGGTCCGCCCGGTAGTGGGCGGCGCGGGGCGGGTTGAACAGCGAGTAGACCAGCGCCTTCCTGCGGATTACTGTTAGATCGTCCGGCGGCCCGGGCCGGTATTCCTCCCGCTCCGGAAATACCATCGACTGCGCCTGATGCCACAGCCGATGCGCCAGCCATGTGCTCGTTTTCGGCGGGCCGAGCCATGGTTTGGGAGACCCGATATAGTGGATGTTCAAATCCAGGTTGCCCTCAGCCAAGGGGCGGCTGGCGCCGATAGAGGTCCGATGGTTAAGCGCCTCCGGCAGAATGAATGATTGTCCGCGACACAAATAATTGAACACCGATTGGTCTCCCTGACGGGCGTTCCCGATGGCGGCACGGGCGGCAATGGAACGCCCCGTGAAATCCATTTCCCTGAGTCCCTTGAGATTCATCCACATGACGCCACAATTGATATATGGCAAGCGTCGTTGCTCCCGCGGGACCTGGGCAATCCACGGGCAGTCTTTCTCTATCACACTGAAGAAATCCCGCGCCCCTGCCAGCAGCCACTGCGGTTCTCCATCCGGCGGGCGCACCATTTCAACACCCGTGAAACACAGGACATCCGAATCCAGATAGATGATGGAATCCAAATGCGGAAGAATCTCCGGCAATACCAGTTTGGCATAGGTCATGCGCGAGCCACGGCGTTCGGGCAGGGCGCGCAGGCGGTCCTGATCGATTGGCAGACGATCGAGCGTGGCGCGGATGCCCTTGTGGCTGGCAATGCCGGCAATCACCCGGCCGATGTCTGTTAGTCCGTCGGCAGCCAGCCCTCCATCGAGAACCAGAATTTGATAGTCCGATTTTCCCGAAGCCGCCGCGACTGCGGAGCACAAGGCCACTTCGAGGCCGGGCAGAAACCTCTGGTCCGCGTTGGAAACCACGGTCAACACGGGGCGTTGCGTCGGTGGTGGCATCATCTGGGCACCCGGTATGCGTTCATCAGCAAGGTTTTCCCGGAACCCGCGCCACTCAAAAGCATCCGTGTGAAACGCCCGGGTGATAGATATTCATCATGATATGCGCGGACATTCGCGCGCATTTGCCGGATCTCCGCAGGCTGCATGGAGACCGCGCGCTGGACCGCATGGCCAAGGCTCTCGCGATCGATAAAGGTCAGGCAGTTGACGCCGTCTTCCAACGGTTGAGGCAGGTAGGAGGCGTATTGCAGGATGGGGATGGCCCCGGCGGCAATGGCTTCGATGAGGTTATGGCATAACGGCATGCCCACGCCGGGACAGGCCAGAAAGAAGTCCGCCTTGGCCAGCGCGTCCAGCCAGCGTTCCTGAGGGATCTTGCAATGCTGCGTCTCACACAACACAAAGGACCTTTCTTCCACGGATGACAACCATGCGAATGCCTCGCGGGGACGGTGGATGTGCTCGTCGGCGAATGCGGAACACGCGACCGCCAGCATTTCGCGCCGGGTCAGCATGTCATACCGGTCATGCAGGATGTTCTTGTTGTATTTTCCTTCCTCGGTGTTGCCACCGAAAAAGAGCCGTGTGGTGCGCGTGGCAGCCACCTCGTAAGCATGGGGAAGTTTCACTTTCGTCGCAAGCTGCGGGTGCACAAAAACCGGAAAGGCCACCTCATCCGCCGCCTGGCACTGCCGCCACTTGTAACTCACTCTAACCACCATGCGCACGTTTGGCGGGACTGCGGCCTTGCGGTCCGTGATGAGGAAAAACGGCTCCTTCAATTCGTCCATTGAGCGGATCACACCCATGCGCTCGCTCAGCAAGGGTGATTTCATCGGACTGGTGCCGAAGGTGGACAGGGTGGCGCGGCGTGCGGTGAATACCGGGAAATAACCCGCATCGATCAAGTCTCTAACAATGCTGAAATAATAGCGGCCACCCACGGCATCGATCGCCGGATTGGCAAAATCACAGCAAACGATCGGCTCGCCGGCGCGGTGCCCGGCCATGCCGCGCGCCAGCAAGTCCGCGTACGCCCGCCGGTATCGCGGATTCAGATGGGGACGCAGGCGGCGGACGAAATTCTCCAACCGTTTCCCAAAGTGTTTCATTCCGTCATCTCGCATGGCGGGCGGACGGGTTGAATTCCACGGGACGGGGACCTTTCACAATCCCCTGATCGCACCACACCTCCCCCGAGACAACGGTTTTTTTCCGTAACGCGAGGTTTTTTGCGAGATCCCCCGGGGTCACATACCCACGGGCATGATCGAGGTGCAGAAGGATGGCCCGGTAGCGGACGCGTGTTCCTGTTAGGCCGAGGTGCCTCAGGCGCTCGCCCATTTCCCGGTCCTCCCCGCCGTATTTCATCTCCTCGTTGTGACCGTTCACCTCGAGGATGTGTTGTTTCCAGGTGGACGAGCCATGGCCGTTCCAACTGGCCGGGGTGGGGACGAGCTTGTCTAACAGAAGTGCCCGGGCTGGTCCTGACCCGAGTTTGAGCGACTGGGAGAATCCCGCGAGCCCGCGGTGGCGCAACCATGGCAGCGAGAAGGCCCGGCCGGATTGAATGTCGTCTGCGGTGATGGTTTGGCTCAGGGCCATGGGCAGTTTGCAATACCCGCCGGAAAGGAATTTGCCGGGGCCGGCAAGCCGGTCATGGGTTGATAGAAAATCACGTCTTGGGATGCAATCGCCATCGGTGAATACCAGATAATCGGCCTCGGCCTGCAGGGTTGCCTTGTTGAGGATGGTGCATTTCCGAAACCCCTCGTCAGGATGCCAGACATGTTTGATGGGAAACCCGGCGATCTTGCGGAAACGTTCGATCACTGCGGCGGTGCGCGCGTCCGATCCGTCATCGGCGATGACCACCTCGAAATCCCGGAATGTCTGATAGAGGTAGCCGTGCAGAACCTTTTCCAGCCACTCGGGCTGGTTGTAGGTGCTGAGGATGACGGACTGCTTCATGGCAAGGGGAGCGCGGGCGTCCCGCCCGCTTCAGATGGCTTGCAAGTGCTGAGGATGGTGGAGTGCTTCATGCTGGGCAGGTGTATCAAATCCAGTGTCGCTATGGCAACACCACGTGCGGCACGCCCTCCTGTCGGCAGGCATTCACGAAGTTGCTGGATGCTTTCGGGATCAGGATAAAGTCCAGCGGCAGGGCGTCCGCCTCATCGATGGCAGCCAGCATTTCGCGCAGCGATTTGCAATCTTCCGCCTGGCCCACAGCATGGACCGGTGTGGATTTCGGAAGCCAGGGTGGAAGATTCTGACCGTCCGCAAGCGCGGCGGCGTAAACCACATCCGGGTGCATCCATGTCGCGGGAATCCGCCAGGATTCCGGAGCCTCCGCGAGCCAGATCAACGCGCGATGAGGTTTGGCGGCCGCGCCCGTGGCAGGGTTCAACCATTGACTGATGGGTTGTTTCGGACGGACATAGACTTTCCACCTCTCCTGCAGCCAAAAGACATCCATGGGGCTGCATTTCATCGCGGTTTCCAATGCCTCCACACAATGCTCCGTGACGTGCGGGCACCTCACCTCGTGAAACCTGGCCACCCAGCGACCCGGTTCCACACTCGTCAGTGATAGCGCCAGAACCTCGCTCTTCGCCCGCCGCGCCAGCAGGCTCGGCAGCGGACTCGCACGCGTGAGCCGTCCGAAAAATGTCACCAGATCCCCCTGTCTGCCAACGCGCTGGTCTGCTAGAATCCCTACAATGCCGCCATCGCGCAGGAACCCGGCGACGTGGAGCGGGTTGTCGAGTTTGGAAAACATGCGCGTGCCGTCGGCCTGACGGCGGGCAAGCACACGCTTATCTAACAAACGATTGTTGAGCGGGCGGTAATACGCACCCGTCCTGGAGCCCTTGGGAAAGAAATGAATGAGGCGGCTGAGGAGTTCCCAATTGCCCATGTGCGCGAGCAGGAGGACCACTCCTTTTTTGTTAGACAACGCCCGCTCAAGAAATCCGAGGTTTTCCACATGGATCACCCGGGCGAGTTTTTCCGGCGGGAGCCGGGCGGTGTGGGCGGCCGATACCAGATTGGCGGCACTGCGGCGGAAGGTCTCCTTCGCCATGCGCCGGAGCTCGGCTGGGTTCTTTTCACCGGCAAAAGCGATGCGGAGGTTGCGCAGGATGATTTTACGGCGCTGCGGCAGCAGATGCCAAACCAGCGCGCCGAACATCCCTCCAAGACGGAACACCCACGGACCCGGAATCAGACCCGCGACAAATTCGATCAAGGTGTGCGCCAGACACTCCAGCCGCCATTGCGCGACTTTGACAAGGTGTTTCCTATGGCCGCTCATCAAGGCAATCAGCTTTCAAAATAGGTGTATCCTGCCAGCCCTTCGCGGAACAGATCCAGGATTTCGCGGCGCTCCTTGGGCGAGATGCGGCCGCAGGTCACGGCTTTTTCCGCGAAATTCCGGAACCTCGAGACCAGTTCCTTGGGGTCGAACTCCACATAGGACAGAACGTCCGCCACGGTGTCGCCCTCGACCTCGTGGGTATAGACCGGTTTGCCGTTTTCGAGATGCACGCCGACGACGTTGGTGTCTCCTAACAAATTATGTAGGTCGCCGAGGGTTTCCTGATAGGCACCCACGAGGAACACGGCGACGTAATACGGTTCGTCCGGATTGACGGCGTGGAGCGGGAGGATTTTGGCCACGTCCTCCTTGTCGATGAAGTGGTCGATCTTGCCGTCACAATCACAAGTGATGTCCGCGATCACGGCGCGCTGGCGGGGTTTTTCATCAAGGCGGTGGATGGGCATCACCGGGAAAAGCTGGTCGATCGCCCACGAATCCGGCAGCGACTGGAACAGCGAGAAATTGCCGTAATAGAAATCCACCAGCGTGGATGACAACTCACGGAGGTCCTCCGGGATGTCATCGAGTTGGGCGATGAGGTTGGAGATGCGCGTGAGGATGTGCCAGAACCACGCCTCGGACAGGCCGCGCTCGCGCAGGGTGGCGTTGCCATAGAAAAACTGCGCGCGGATCTGGTCGCGGTAGAACGCGGCATCGTTGAAACTCTCCTGCAGGTTTTTCTTGCTGAGGGTCTTGTGGACATCTATCAGATTGGTGAGGTTTTGCGGCGCGTTTTTCGGGATGGGCGGCGCTTCCTCGCTGGTCTGCGCGCTGGTGACATCCAGGATGTTGAACACGAGCGCGGAATAATAGGCGACCACGGCCCGCCCGCTCTCGGAAATGAGGGTGGGATGGGCGATGCCCGCCTTGTCGCAGATCTGTGAGACCACCTCGACGATGTCGGTGCAATACTCGGCGACGGGAGAGTTGCAGGACGAATGGAAATTGGTGTGCGAGCCGTCGTAATCGACCGCCATGCCGCCGCCGATGTCGAGCACGCCCATGGGAGCGCCCTCCTTGACGAGATCGCAATACATGCGCACCGCCTCGGTGGCACCCTCGCGGATGGCGGCAATGTTAGGGATCTGCGACCCCTGGTGGTAATGGAGCATTTTCAGGCAACCGAGATATCCCGAATCCTTGAGATGATCGACCACGGCGATGACCTGGGCGGCGTTGAGGCCGAACACCGATTTGTCCCCCGCGCTGTCCTGCCAATGGCCGGAGCCGCGGGTGGACAGGCGCACGCGCACGCCGAGGTTGGGCAGCACTCCGATCTTGCGCGAGCGTTCGAGGATGAGACCCAGCTCGCTGGGCATTTCCAGCACCAGCATGATGCGCAGCCCCATTTTCTGCGAGTGCAGGGCGAGATCGATGAATTCCTCATCCTTGTACCCGTTGCACACGATGTAGGCTTCCGGGTCGTGCATGTGCGCGAGCGCGGCGATGAGTTCCGGCTTGGAGCCAGCTTCCAGGCCGTAGTGGTATTTTTTCCCGAACTCGGCGATCTCCTCGATGACCTGTCGCTGTTGGTTGACCTTGATCGGATAGACTCCGCGGTATTCGCCGCGATAGCCGGACTCCTTGATGGCCTTGCGGAACGATTCGTTGATCTCCGCGATGCGTGAATGCAGCAAATCGCGGAATCGCAGCAACACCGGCAGGTGGGTGCCGCGGTCACGCAGGCCTTCGATCACATCAAACAGCGACACTTCCTTGCTGGCCTCATCATCCTCAAGGCGCACGGTGACGTGGCCCTTTTTGTTCACCGAGAAAAATCCATGACCCCAGGTTTCCACACCGTAGAGTTCGGACGATTGATCCGAAGACCACGCATGCTTGTCCTTGCGTTTGGCGGATTTCGGAGCGGATGCTGGCAACGAGGGCGGAATCATGGACGATAAATGGCGGGGCGGGACCCGCAGACAAGCCCAATTTGTCCGAAAAAACCACCAAATTCATCGGATTTTTCTACAGGCCACGTCCCCCCTCTCCTGCTAGCCAACCGTCGCCCCCGGAAGGTGAGCGGCCCACGGAGCAGTGCCACCCGCAGCGCGGGTAGTTCCGCCTTTTGCTAACAGGTTACGGTTGGAGTGAGATCCGGTAGAACACCCTGGGGTGATCACCGCCTGGAGTGAATGGATCGTGAAATTCGATCGGCCCGGGGTCCAGGATTTGCAAATCACTGACGGGTTCCCAGCTTTGCAGATCGTTTGACCGTTGCAGCACATAAGTACCTGCTTGGTTGGCAGTCATGCGAATGGTAAATGCGCCGGGGGGTGCCAGTCAGTGAGGCAGCAGGGAGAATTGCGGGTTGAGATAGAGTGCTGGGGGAATCCTGCGGGACGCCCGCGGCTGACAAAGGCAGGGCCGCCAGCGAGGCTGCGAGAGCCGTCACGCGCACGTTGTCGAGTAAGAGATCGAGGTTGTTCGTCGAGGTGGACTGGTCCCTGAACGTGAGGGTGGTCAGGGCGCTATTGGCCACGAAGTTGAAGGTTTGGGGTGACCAGCGCGTCTTGCCTCCACCCACACCGGTGACGACGATGATTTGGGAAAGCAAGCTGCCCGCGCCGGTCACGGTGACCAGCATCGCTTGTGTGTTAGAGTTGAAGGCCAGGGCTCCCGCGTCGAATGTCAGGGTGTATGTCTGGCCCGCCGCAGTGGCAAAGGCTTGTGAGAGTCCGCCGTTAGGTGGGGATTGGCCATCGTTGAAGGCCACCAGTTGGGTGCCCTCGGATGCGGTGTAGGGAGCCGAGGATTTGAGGGAGAGGTTGCCACTGGTGGTCCAACTTGTGAAACCGGCTTCAAAACCGCCATTGGCCAAAGATCCGGCAACCACGGCATTGATGGTGATGGTGACGGTCACGATGTTAGAATCCCAATTGCCATCGTTGGCATGGTAGCTGAACGAGTCGGTACCGGTATAGCCGGCGGCAGGCGTGTAGGTGAATCCACCGTTGGGCACCAGAACCAGCGTGCCGTGACTGGTGGTGGAATCGGTCACTGCGGTGAGGGGGTTGGCTTCCATGTCGATGTCGTTGTCCAGCACCCCTGGCGCCGGGACGAGTAACGGGTCATCCTGGAAGGTCACAAATGGGTCGTCCACAGCCACAGGCGCGGTGTTGGGACCGGTGGTGAAGCGGGTGACGCGCACGTTGTCGAGCAGCAGGTCGAGGTTGTTGGTTGTGGTGGATTGGTCAGTGAAGGTGAGGGTGGTGGCTGCGCTGTTAGCCAGGAAGGTGAAGCTCTGGGGCAGCCAGCGGTTGGTGCCGCCACCCACACCGTCGACGATGATGGTTTGAGCCAGGAGGATGCCGCTGCCGGTCACGGTCACCTGGAGGGTCTGGGATTTTGTGTTGAAGGACAAAACCCCGGGATCAAAGGCCAGCGTATAAGTTTGGCCGGCGATGGTGGTAAAGGTTTGGGTCAAGATTCCGTTAGGTGTTAGATTGCCACCGTTGAACACCACGAGTTGGCTGCCATTGGCCGCCGCGTAGGGAGCGCCGGTTTGGACTGCCTGATAGCCGCTATACACCCAGCCCTGGTAGCCGGCCTCAAAACTGCCGTTGACCAAGCCTTTTGTGATCACCGTGGCCACCATTTCATCGGCGTTATGCAGGCCATCGCTGTCAGTCACCACCAGTTTGACAAGGTGCTGGCCCACCGCGAGGGAGACGGTGGGATTGATGCCGCTGGCGAGTGGTATGCCATTGATGGACCATTCATAGGAGCTGATAGGGGAACCGCCGTCCACGCTGCCGTTGGCGTTGAGGGTCACTGACTCGACGCCGTTGTCATCCTGGTCGATGGCTTGCTGATCCGGCCCGGCGCTGGCCGTGGGGCCGATGCCCGCAGTGGCGATGATTTCACTACTGCCGTCGGATTCGTTGCCGTTGAGATCAAGTGCTGTCACCCGGTAATAATAAGTGGTGCCAGCCGCTGTGGCGGCATCGACATGACTGATGGTGCCCGCAGCTTGCACCGCGATGCGATGGGCGATGTCTAACAGAATCGGTGACGTCGGCGCGCGATAAACGCGGTAGGATGCCAGATCGGCGGCTTGCACCGCGCCCCATGACAGGGTGATTGAGTCATCGGCATTGGAGCTGGCAAACAGTGCGGTGGGGATGGGTGGCGGGGTGGTATCGCCTGAGCCGGAGAGGTCGATGCGCAGGGCGACGTCTTGTTGATAGGTCACCGGTGCCAAGGTGCGTGAGCCGCCGGCGTGGGTGAAAACCTCGGTGCGTAACACCACCAGATCGGCGGGGCGTGTCCACACCGCTTGCCATGTCCCGGCTGGCAAGACGACCACCGGTGCCGCGATGAAACTGGCACTGTCGATCAGATTGTAGGAAAGTTGGAAAGTTCCGGTGCATTTACCGTGGTGCCAATATGCCACGTATTGTTGGCCCGGGGTTGCCATGGCTTGCAAGGTGGCCACGGCGGGAATGCCTCCGGTGATCCAGGATGTATTACGGCGCAAGGCCACCAGGTTGAGAGTTTCGGCATATCTGGCACTGTTGCGCACCACGCTGCGGTAGGTGTTACCTGCGGCATTGTTGCCGGAACCATCGGTGGCAGTATATGCCACCTGATGGACATCGAGGCCGTCATAAAGCGCGCCCCCTCCGAGGAAAAACATCCAGCTTTCCAAGCGGGTTTGGACCGAATTGGTGTTATCGGTTTCATCAAAGCCGAGGATCTTGCCGCGGGCGTACTGGTCACGCAGCAGGGCGTCAGCGCCGGCGATGGTGGTGCCCGGCACGGCCGCCGGGTAATGTTCGTGGATCACGTTGAAGTCGTTCGACAGGGCGGCGGATTGTTGCGCGAAGTTGTGCGCCACCAGATGTTTGTTAGGCAGGGCGGCTTCCGCAGCACGAATGGTTGCCAGCGTGCGGTTGTGGAAGTCCACCTCCGGGGCATCCTTGACCCCCGCTTCGTTCCAAAACGGTTCGTTTTGGATTTCATAATAGATATTATCGAAACGGTTCAACTCGGCGACGATACGCTGCACCGCGGCCTGTTGTGCCGCCAGTAGATTGGCATCGACCGGGCGCAGGCTGTCGTAGCGGCTCGTCGGCCCGTAACCCTGGACATTGTTGGCCGGATTGAACGGGCAGCCCCGCCAGTAGGTCTCGTCGTAAATCGTGCAAAAAAATGACAGTTGGGCCACGATGCCACGATCACTGCACGCTTGCACGAAGGTGTTGAGGCGGGTGAAATACGCCTCGTTCCATTTTGACAAGTCCCACTTGCCGAGCCCATCCAAGGCGGTGCCATTGGCAGTGGTGCGTGCCCACGGTTGAATGAACTGCGCGGCAGACGGGGTGTCGTCGGAGAAACCGAGCAGAAACGCGCGGGTGATGTTCATGTCATCGCGCTGGAGGATGTCCAGATAGGGCAGGTAATCCATGCCGGAATTGACCACCACATCGTAGTGCGCGCCGAAGGTGCGCAATAGCGTGGGTTGCCCGCGGAACTGCAGCAGGTATGGGTTTTGCGGGTGGGCACGCAGGCTGTCCCAAGCGCACGCTTGCGGGCTGGGTAAAGATGCGAATATCGCCAGTATCGCCGCCAGGCGGAAGTTGAATGGTGACTCTATCATAGAGGGTTGGTTGGTATAAAGGTATTAATCTTGCAGATAGGAGGCACCCTAAGGGAGGTTTAATACGAGCGCATATGGGGTGTAATACCCGAATAAGCGCGGAGCACTGCTGCTTGGGACAAAATCAGCGGTTATTGAGAGAAACACTTGTGTCCATGAGGAGCCATAAGGGGGAAGGACGTCTCGTCCGTCATTGGGGCAGGAGATGGCAACATGGACGAGACGTCCATGCCCCTTATTCGAGAACCGAAAATGGGCATCAGAACGGCACCCTTAGGCCTTCGGTCAGGGCGAGTTTTTCTGATTCCGATCAAAGGTCGGCAGTTCTCTAACACCCAGGTGCAAGGCGGTGGCCACATGCAGCGGGTCGAAGCTGCGGTAGTCTTGGGTCCAAGTATGCTGGGCCGACAGGTGTTCCGCAAGGCTTGCCACATCGGCCCAATCGACGGGCACCACGACGACCCCGCCTGCGGCGATGTTCATCCGCAGTTTGGCCAAAACCGCATGGGCGGTGGCTTGGTCGAAACCCTTCGTGGCATCCTTTCCATGCAACGAACGCGAGGTCAAGCGGGGTTTTGCGCGGTGATCACGCGTAGCTGCGGATCGAGACGTGGACATCCTCGAAGGAGAGTTCTTCCTTGTGGAGGACAGGGGTGGCACCGGGGCCCTTGTATTCCCAGCAGGCGACGTGGGCGAAGTTGGCGTCGTCGCGTTTGGCTTCACCGGGTTGGGTGTTGCCGCTCAGCACGTCGGGATCATTTTCAAAGAACTGGTGTTCGCTGCGGAAGTGGCCGCCGCAGGACTCCTCGCGCTCGCGGGCGTCATAGCACATGATTTCCGCGAATTCGAGGAAGTCGGCGACACGGCCGGCTTTTTCGAGTTCCATATTGGCGATGTCGCCGTGGCCCGGGATGCGGACGTTCTGCCAGAATTCCTCGCGGATTTGCGGGATCTTGGCGAGAGCTTCGGTGAGGCCTTCGCGGGTACGGGCCATGCCGCAGTTGTCCCACATGGTCATGCCGAGTTCGCGGTGGAATGAATCCACGGTGCGCTTGCCCTTGATGGAAAACATCTTGGAAATGCGATCGCGGGTTTCGCCTTCGGTCTGTTTGAACTC
>CAYWLC010000021.1:0-18435 GCA_964458895.1 uncultured Luteolibacter sp.
GGAAATCAACGACAAGCACATCGAGGTGATCATCCGCCAGATGCTGCGCAAGGTGCGCATCACCGATCCCGGCGATGCCGACCAATACCTCTGGGGCGACCAGATCGACCGCACGAACTTCAAGCGCGTCAACGCCGCCATCGTCGCCAACGGCGGCAAACCCGCCGAAGCCGAACCGGTCCTGTTAGGCATCACCAAGGCCTCGCTGGAAACCGAGTCGTTCATCTCCGCGGCATCCTTCCAGGACACCACCCGCGTGCTCACCGAGGCCGCCACCCTGGGCAAGGTCGATTACCTCACCGGCTTCAAGGAAAACGTCATCATGGGCCACCTCATCCCGGCCGGCACCGGATTCCCCTGCCACCGCGATTCGGAGTTCGAGTTCACCGTCGAGGAACCCGAACCCATCATCCCGGTGCGCGAAACCATCGAAGAGGAAGAGGACACGGCCACCGCCTGAGTCCCGCCCACTAACAATCACGACCCCGGCTCCGCCCCCGTGCGGACCGGGGTTTGTTGTTTGGGCACTATCTTCTTTCCTGCGTCTGCCCATGGCCCCACACTGGTGCCGATGAACGACACCCGCCGCTGGATTGAGGCCGATCAGGCGCACTGCTGGCACCCGTTCACCCGGCAGGGCGAGTGGTGCGCGTCCGGTCATGAGCCGCTGGTGCTCACCCACGGCGAGGGCGCATGGCTGTGGGATTCGGAAGGCCGCCGGTATCTCGATGGCAATTCCTCCATCTGGACCAACATCCACGGCCACGCGCATCCGGTGATCAGCGCGGCCATCCGCGACCAACTCGAAAAAACCGCGCACGTTTCGTTCCTCGGCTTCACCCATCCGCTTGCCGTGGAACTCGCCGCGCGGCTGTGCGCGTTTTTCCCTAACAAAACCCTCGAACGGGTGTTTTTCTCGGACGACGGCTCCACAGCCGTCGAGTGCGCGCTGAAAATGGCCGTGCAATACCGCATGCAATCCGGCGAACCCGAACGCAAGGGCTTCGTCGCATTCGCCAACGGCTATCATGGCGACACCCTGGGCGCGGCCTCACTCGGCGGCGTGGGCCGGTTTTTCGAACGCTTCAAAGGGATCGGTTATCCCGTGACCCACGTGGCCTCACTGGAGGATCTAAAAATGTTAGATCCGTCTAACATTGCCGGGGTGGTCATCGAGCCGCTCATCCAGGGCGTCAACGAGATGCGCCCGTGGCCCGCCGGGTTGCTGGCGGCCCTGCGTGCGTGGTGCGATGACACCGGCGTCCATCTGATCCTGGATGAAGTCATGACCGGCTTCGGCCGCACCGGTTCCATGTTCGCCTGCCAGCAGGAAAACGTGATCCCGGATTTCCTCTGCCTCGCCAAGGGCCTCACCGGCGGCTACATGCCCATGGCCGCCACCCTCACCACCGCCGCCGTGTATGAAACCTTCCTCGGCGGCCCGGAACGGGCGTTCTACTATGGACATAGTTATACGGCCAATCCCCTCGGCTGCGCCGCCGCACTCGCCAGCCTGGACGTATTTATTCAGGAACAAACGCTGGCTGCCCTGCCCGCGAAAATCGCCCACCTCCGGGCCGGTCTAACAAACCTCAAGGCCGCACATCCCGTGATCCACGAGGTGCGCCAGTGCGGCTTGATCGCCGGCATCGAAGTCCGCCAGCCCGATGGCTCGCGCTTTCCCGCCGCACAGCGCATGGGCGAAACCCTCTGCCTGGCCGCCCGCGCCCACGGTCTGCTCACCCGGCCCGTGCTCGATACCATCGTGTTCATGCCGCCGCTCTGCACCACCGCCCCGGAAATCGACCACGCGCTCCGGGCGCTCGATCTAACAATTTCTTAGGATCAATACACCGGCGCGGCGCTGGTGCTGCCTCCGCCGCTGGTGCTGCTGCCTTGGATTTTGTCCTTGGTCCAGAGGAACCCGGCCTTGGTGTCACGGTAAACACCAATCGATGTGTTGCAGGAATTCAGCGCGAACACGGCGGCAAGCAGGATCAGAAACTTCATGAATCCCACTTAGCCTGTTTCCATGGTTCGGAAAAGCAAAAAATCAGCAAATCCGAAATAAGTGAGGGATCAATATACTTTCACTGTTCCCAATGGATCTCTACGCTGCCGCTGCCCCGCAAATCAACCGAGCGCGGAGATCCGCATGATTGGACACAGTTTTAAACCGGCAGACAGGCCTGCGACACGAATGCCGTGGCTTCATTTGATTTTGTGGGGCGGGATCCTTGCTCTCCCTCTGCCTGCGGAAAGCGCACCTGCGGATGAAAGCAAGCCGGTCAAGCTGTCGCCGCTGGTGGTGAGCGCCCTACCGGATCTGCAAACCGCAGGAACCGGCGGCACTGCGGCCCTTGGCAGCGTCACACCCTTGAAACCGGGCGACCAACGCCTATCCGACCTCTTCCAGCAAGTGCCCGGGCTACTTGTGCAGGACAGCTTCGGCGGTTTTGATCCGCCGCGCCTGGCGGTGCGCGGATCGGGAATCCAGAGCGCGCCCACCAGCCGCGGACTCTGGATTTCGTTTCTCGGCATGCCCCTCAACTCCGCCGACGGGTCGTTCAACCTCTCGTTGTTAGAAAGTTCGTGGTTGGCCTCCGCCGACCTCATCTGCGGGCCTGCGGCCGGTGTGCCCGCGCTCGGCGGTGCCCTCATGCTCGGCGGCGCGGAGGATGCCTTCACGCGGGGCAATTCCGTCAGCGCGTCGTATGGCTCCTGGGATACCGCCAGCTTCTCCGCCAACGTGGAACGGACCGGTGATGACTATGCCCTTGCCGCCCGCGCCGCCTACGACCACGGCGACGGCTGGCGTCCGCATTCGGAGCAGGACCGCGAATGCCTGTTTGCCGCAGCCCGCAGCGCCTTGAACGACGACACGGATCTAACCATCCAGTTTTTCAGCTCGCACCCGCGCTATGAGGTTCCCGGGCCGCTGACCGAACAGAACGCGCTCGACGACCCGACGTCACCTGTCGCCGCCGTGGTGCGCGACCAACCGCGCCGCGATACCGAGTATGCCCAGTTGTCAGCCCGCCTCACCAAGCGCTGGACCAAGGGCCGGATGTCGGTCGCGCTGGGCGGCGTGAACAACAACGACGAATTCTATCAACTCCTCGCCAACGGCATCTCCAGCACCAACGCGCAGGAGGCTTACCTGGCTTTCAACGCGGAACAGGCATGGAACACGGCCGGCCAACACACGTCATTCTCCGCACTGCTGCAATCCGGATGGTGGGACGCCAGCCGCTGGCGCAACGTGCGCGGCAACAAAGGCGCGCTCATCGGCGAGGAACAATTGCGCCCGTTCACACTCACCGCCGCCATCGACCACCGGATCAAACTAACCGAAAGCCAGCAGTTGGAAATCGGCGCATCAGTTCTATCAGCCAGACGCGACATCGACGACCGTTATCATCCCAAGGGCGCGCCCGCGGTGGACCTGAGTATGTCCGACACCCGCTTCGCGCCGCGCGCCGCGTGGTCGTGGAAACCCGTCGAGGAGGCCACCGTCGTGGTATCGTGGGCGCGTTCCTACGAGCCACCCACATACAACGACCTGCTCTACACCGCCGGTCCGGCCAACGCGCGGGTTTTGCGCAGCAGTCCGCTGGATTGGCAGAGCGCGGATTCCTATGAGATCGGTGCGCACGGGCGCCACGAGCGCTTGTCGTGGTCGAGCAATGTGTATTATTCCCCATGGCGGAGCGAGTTCCTGCGGCTCGTCGATGCCAACGGCTCCGCGCGCGGCACGGTCAATGCCAAGCGCACGCTCCACACCGGATGGGAATCAAGCGCCGCGTGGGATATTCTAGCAGATTCCGGGAACCGTCTGACATTCTGGACCACCTACAATTACACCAATGCGCGCTTCGACAACGATCCGGTATATGGCAACGGACGGCTGGCGGGGGTGCCGCCGCACATCGGGGCGGTGGGACTGAGCGCCGTCACCTCCAACGGCTGGTTTGTCACGCCGGATTTCCAATGGCGGGCCGGGGAAACCTACGGCGACCATGCGCACGACACCGGCTACGGCGGCACCGGACTGTGTTCTCTGGAACTCGGCCGTCATCATCCGGACGGTTGGAGCATCACGCTGGGCATTCACAATCTGTTCGACCGCCGGGCCATCGCCAGCACCGCCGGCGTGTTAGATCGCGCGCCCGATCCGGCCAACACCGCCATCTTCCTGCCCGCCACCGGACGCAGCGTGGACCTGCGTTTTGATTATCACTGGTAATTTGATCCATGCACGCCGCACTGCTCACCGCCGTTCTGTTCGCCCTCACCGGGGTGTGCGCGGCGCAGGCCTCGCGCTTGTTAGGCGCGGCTCGTGCCAACGCATGGCGCATGGCGGTGGCGCTGGCGGTCCTCGCCGTCTGGGCGCATGGATTCGGCCCCGGTCTCAAGGGCGGCGCGCTGGGATGGTTCATGCTGGCGGGCGGGCTGGGTTTCGGTTTCGGCGGGTGGTGCGTTTTCCAGGCGCTGCGCCGCATCGGGTCCACGCTCACCCTGCTCATTGTCGATTGCGGGGCGGCCGTCTTCGGGACGGCCATCGGATGGATTGTGTTAGGTGCCGCGTTGCGCCCGTGGGAGATCCTCTTCGCCGCCCTCATCCTCAGCGGGGTGATCGTGGGCATGTCTCCCGGGCCCATCCCCGCGCTGCGGAGGGATGTGGTGTTGGGTGGAACGGCGCTGGCCGCGGCAGGCGCGCTCTTCCAAGCCATCAGCTTCAACCTGTCACGCCATGCCTTCACCCTGTTGAAACACTCCGGGGAGTCCATGAACCCGTTCGGCCCGGCATACCAACGTCTGTTAGGCGGCTGTCTTGTCGCCATGCTGTTTTATGCCATCACCGCGGCCGTGTCCAAAAAATCCCACAACCCGGAAATTTCTGATAGATCCGCCGCGCCGTTTCCCGCCTCGCCGTTGCCGGCGCCGGCGTGGGTCGTTCTGAACGCTCTGTTAGGACCGGTGCTGGGTGTCACCTGCATGTTGTGGGCCGTCAGCCTCGTGCCCAACCCGGGCCTCGTGCAGGCCGTGGCCGCCAGCGCCACGCTGCTCACCGTCCCCCTCGCCTGGCGTCTTGAAGCCGCCCGCCCGCGCGCACCGTTTTTCCTCGGTTGTCTGCTCGCCATGGGCGGCATCGCGGGCTTGCTGCTGAGGTGGGCTGGGAAATGAGGGTCTTCGTGGATTTCGGTGGGAATCTCTGTAGGAAAGGCCGTGGATCCTACGATGACGGGATCTAACATTTTCGTCCGATATGTCCATGAATGGAGCGCGGAGCAAGGTGAAGCACACCGCAAGGAACGTGTATCCCTCCACGTCGATGAGCCGCCGAACGGAGTGACAGGCTTGGTGGTGGAGGTGAGTTGGACTTGCCGGCGGGGAAAGACCGGGTCACAGGATGTGTGCATCGTTTGGTGAAGGGGTGTGGTGTGTGGTTAGACAACACAACCCTTCTACCACCAGGCCTGACGCCAAACGATGCCTTTTCTAACATCGGATTTCGGTTTGAAAACACTCCGGCCCGCGCCATTATGAAATATCTAATGGAAATCTCCGGTGCCAAGGCCCGCTACGACGAATTCGCCATCGTCATCACGCCGCTGTGACCCTCACGGCACCACCCTCACCCGATAGAAGCGCCTGGCCTGCCCCTCCACGATCGGGCCGGTGAAGACGGTGCTGGAGCCTGTGGCGGTGACAACGGTGCCGACATTGCTCCATGAGGCCGAATCCAGCGAGGTGCTGGTTTCGAGTTGATAGGTGATTCCGGATACCGTGCTCACCGCGAGGTTGAAATTGCTTCCAACCGCTTGTGAGGCCGTGACCTTCAACACCGAAACATTGGACATGGGATTCGTTCCCGCGATGTTTTCCACGGCGTTGGATTGGCCGTCGCCATCGTCGTCCGCGGCAGGATCCAGCAATCTAACAGGTGTGGTCGCTGACAAGGGGTTTGGCGCGCCGCTGTCCGAAACTCCTGGCGTGGTGGAGGAAACCCCGGCGTTGCTGACGGCGACAAGCGTGGCATAATAAGTGCCGCCGGCTGCGCCGGTGAAGGTATAACTGTTGGTTCCATAGGGAACCGACACCTGGTTCACGAGATCCGTGCCGCCGGGCGAGGTGCCGATGCTGAGCAGGAAGTGCGACACCCCATCCTGCGGGGCGAACGCCGGTGTCCAGGTGAAGGTGGCCGTATTGCCAAGCGCGTAATAATACGCCTGAGGCGCGGGTGCGGGTGGCGGGGTCACATCCACCAGTCGCAGATATTGCACAAGTTCGCCATCGTGGGTGATCGGATTGACGGTGCCGCCGCCCAGGTTGACATAGATGCCATTGCCATAAAGATCCGCCCCGGTGCGCGGCGTTGACCAGAGCCGGGCGGACGCGTTGGACGATGCGATGTTGCACACGTTGTAAATGCGGGCGGTGGAATTGACCATGCCGAGATATCCCCACAAGGGATCCCCCGCCCCGCCACGGAGATCAAAGGTGTCCAGAGCCTCACCGTGCCCGGACCCGTGGACAAACAGATTGGCGAATGCCAGCACCACATCCTGATGCGCCGGCGATGCGCCGGGCGTCTGGTATTTCGCCACCGCGAAGATGTTGTCGGCTGGCGTGGTTCCGTTAGGTCTGAAATCCAGATAGAACTGGTTCAGTCCCTTGAGCGCCGGGCTGTTGAGGCGCGCCCAGTTGACCCGCCCGTACCACTGGGCCATGCCCGTGCTGAACGGCGGCGGGCTGTCCCAAACCCGCAGACGGTTCCACTTCTTGAAGTGGGGAATGTACTTCTCGAAGTTCCACTCGTGAGAGGCAAAACCGTCATACGTCGGATTGGTGGTGTTGTAATTCTGGATCCCCTGTTCCTGCCCGTAGAAAATCATCGGCACGCCGCTGACCGTGGACACCGCGCCGTAACGCGTCGCATTCAACCACGCATCATTGTCCGGTAGAATTTCGTCGTGGCTGGTGATGTTGAGCAGGATGGCACCTGAACGATAGGTGCTGCGGCGGGTTTCCAAGGCACTTTGCACATCACCCTCCTTGTTGACATGACTCTGGGTGAAATTGAATACCATGCTTTCATTGAGTATGTCGAATACCCGGTTGGAACGATAACCCGGCTGGGCACCATCGAGGGTTTCGGCCATGAACACGAAGTTCCACTTCTTCGAACGGGTCCGGTTGATGATGTATTCCCAAAGCGGATTGGGCAGTCCCTGGCCGAAGTCGCAGCGCAGCGAATCGATGCCCTTGTTGTCCGCGGCGAGTCGCTCCGCAGCGGTGCCGCTGCTGCTGCTGTTAGATAGGGAGTGTCCGGTCTGTTGCAGCCAGTATTGCGGGTAATACCCGAGGTAGCGCCAGAGTTTGATGACCTGCGGGCTCAGGCTGCCACAATCAAACAGATCGTCCTCATTCTGATAGTTTCCGGTTTGCGAGCCATCCTGAAGTTGCACCAAGGCGGAATAACGGCCGTAGTTCAATTCCGCCACATCATTCCATTTGCCGAAATCCGTGCGGTCTGGAGCCACGCCAATGTCGGTGTCGGTGGGCGAGTTATGCCATCTGGCGGGCAACCCGTAGTTGCCCTTGCGCGAATACCAGTTGATGGGGATACGTTCTCCGGTGTTGCCGGCGTATCCGAGATTCACCCCGCCCTGACCCATGACGGCGTCCCACGCCGTGTGGTTCGCCACAAAATCAAGCATCACGTTGATGGTTCCCACCGATCCGCTGTAGTTATCCGCCTTGGTCACGAAATTCTGGAATTCCACCATCGCCGAAGCTTCGGTGTTGTCTGATCCCAGCCAGGGATTGACCGCGAAAAAATTCTTCGTCGCATACGGACTTCCCGGCACGTAGGCAGCGTGGGTGTCGGGATCATTCTCCACACCTGCCGCTCCGGTCGGATGAATCGGTTGGAACCACAGGCAGTTGACCTGGATGAAATTGAAGTAATCCAGATTCACAGGATCGCTGCCGTCCGTGTCGCCATCACCCGGACCTAACAGATCAACAAATGTGCTGCGGCCCCCCGAGGTTGAATCCGAGGCCTCCACGGTGAGCGGATTGACCTCGTAGAGCGTCATTTCCAGCGCCTTTTTCGGTGAGACCACCAGTGCGTGGTCCCAGCCGCCGTATCCCGGCGCGCTCCGGCCCTGATAGTATTGCCAGACATCGCTGCCGGACATCCTGTAACGCACGGTCAGACGGTACGCACCCGTCCTGGTCACGGGCAGCGAAACCTGATAGAGCCCACCGGTGAGCGTCATCGGCCAGGCTTTGTAATAATTCGCATCGTCGGTTCCCACCAGGTCGCGCGAGGGCGGGAGGATGCCGTCCTCGATGCCATCGCCATTGGCGTCGGCGTCGGCTCGCTCGCGGCGGTTCAGGTTGGTCACCACCTGGACCTCGGATGGTGAATACCCGCCGCCGAATCCCACCGTGACCACGGCGGTCTGGCTGTCCCCCGCGATTTCATCAATGAAGAACTTGGTGGTCTTGTAATCACCGGTCGCGCCATTGACATCGAAGCTGGTAATTCTGTTAGGTGAGGAGAACGTATAATTGGCTCCGCCATTGTTGTTCCATGCCAGCGTGCAGCAATCGACCGCGAAGCCTGTGTGAAACTCCTCGGGCGCGGCGGTGGAGGTGAGCACATAATAAGCGTACGTCCGCCCGTCCTTGATTTCAGGTATCGATGCGCTGGCCGTGGTTCCCACCACCGCGGCCCTGACCACCGCCGAATGTGTCCAACCGTCATCGGAATAGCGGACATAAACCTTTTCCTGCGACGAAGGCGTGGCGGATAGATTCGTGGTGATGACGCCGCTCGTCGTGTCTCTTGAAACCGAGTTGATGGCAACGGGGTCATTGTCCAGTTCCATCACGCTGACGTAGGTGTCCGCCAAGCCCGGATTTTTCGCGGTGAAGATGTATTTTTTGCCGCCCGTCACGGCACCCAGCGAGGCATTGACCACCCCGGAACCATAGTAAAGAATATCCAGCGAATCCCGCTTGAAGATGACATTGCGGCCCGCCTTGTTCGACCAGTTGTTGCCGGTCACCATGAGAAACTCATAACTTGAGTAACTGGTCGGCATCGTCAGGGAATACCGGAACCAATCACTGGAACCGTCCGGTCCGGTGTATTTCACCGAGTCCGACCCGAGCGACCATCCGTTTCCCAATCCGGGGAAATCCACTTCATCGGCATTCCACGCGAACAAGGCGCCTGGCAGGAACACAATGGCTAACAGAATTCGTTTCATGAGACGGATGGGTTGGTGTTAGGGAACGGAACTGATGACCATGCGGTAAAACCGCTTCGCCAGGCCCGAGGTGTCGTCGAATTGCAAGGTGCCGGGCGGATCGCTGGCGGCGGTGGTCACGGGATTTCCGAACGCTGCCCAATCGCCGAGCGTGGTCGATACCTGGACCTGATATTTGCGCGCCGGCAGGGTCGGAAAACCGAGGTGCACGCCTCCCGGGATGTTCGCGATGGAGAGTTTCGGGAAACTCGAGTTGTCAACCACCCGCGGGTTCAGACCCACCAGCCATTCGATGATGTTGGGAACACCATCGTGGTCGGGATCGCCCTCTGCGCCATTGTCGCCGTTGAAGTCGTCGTCGCTGAGCCCGTTGGCGGCTTCCCATGCGGCGGGCAGGCCGTCGCCGTCGGCATCCACCACTGTGGTGGATAGTGATAGAGAAACCGTGAAATTGGTGCCCTGGCTTTCGACCTCGACCTGCTGGACCAGCGATTGGTTGCGCATGGCCACCGTGTCAAATACGGATAGATCGTCATCGGTTGCGGAAGACTGCCAGGTGACACCGGACTCCAGCCCGATGACCGCAGAGGCGCGGCCATAGGCTGTGGTGTTGGACACGGTGACGGCGGATGGCGATGATTGCAGCGACAGACCGCTCTGCCCGCGGATGAACAGATCGTCACTATCGGGACTCAGCCCGAAACGGACATATAACTTCGTGGTACCACCACCCAGAGCATAAGCAGCCACCAACTTATCCGCCGAATTATCGAGCGTGATGGTTTTCACCACCGCGCCGCCGGGGGAAGTGAAGGTCCATCCCGTGCCTGTGGGTGCCGCAGTCACGGTGTAGAGCGCGTTCACATACTGGTTGGTGGCACCTCCGCCATTGACCGCCCACCAGTCCTTGAACCCGGAGGTGCGGCGCGCAAGGATCGTGCCGTCCGGGTTTCTGTTAGATGATCCCTCGTCCTCCGTTTCCGTGCCCGGGGCTGAGAGCGGATTACCGATGATCTGCATCACCTTGCCGGTGGTCGTGTCGCGCGCCCAGGCTCCGGTGCAGCGGCCGCCGCTGGCCTCAAACACGGCAAAGACTCGGTCGTTGCGCAGCAGGTATTCATTTTCGCCGTCCATGTCCACATCGGCCTCCACCGCCTGCGGGGATGACGGCGGGGCGGCGGCCCATGCGGCGACCTGCGGATAGACGGCAGCGCGACGCGCTTGTGACTGCGCCTGTTTGGCGAATCCGGCGAGGTTGTCGGAACTGGTGTCCGGATAGATGAAGGCACCCGTCGAATACGTGCGGAGGTCGGAATTGTCCTCATCATGCCAGCCTGCGAGGAAATTGGCGGCGTGATAGGAGCCGCGGGCGAGGCGGCCGAGCGGCGTGTCCGGCAGCGAGGAAACGGCGTCCCACGCGTCCTTGGTGATGCCCGCGCCGCTGCCCGCGAACGATTGCACACCGAAGAAATCATCGCCCGCACGGTTGACAGGGACGCCGGAGCGGATTGCAAACACCTTGTCGCGCAGGCTTTCCTCCCCGGTTGATCCGAACCACCAATGGTCATAGTTGCCTTCCGCAGCATGATCGACCCACAAGGGTCCGAGTTTGCGCCCGAAGGTGGTGGTTCCGCGTTCCACGGCGGGGAACATGTCACCGGTGCCATCCGGAGGAACTGATAGATCCACCTGGCCCGATGCCACCTGGTCCGGCCCCACCAGTTCAACCCACGGGCGGCTGGCCAGCCATGCGACGTTCTTGTCATAGGCATCCGCATTCGTTTTGGTGCGGAAATCCGACCAATCGCCGTACAGAACTAACAACTGATCCTGATCGGAGCTGCGGGCCATGCGGGCCATCAACTGGCGCAGGTTGATATCAAGGCCGTCGTCAGTGTTGCGAAAAAGGAAACCCGATGCCTGGTCGTTGATCACGATGACATTCACACCGTTGATGCGATTCACGCTGTAGCCGTCCTGCTGCAGCGCACTGGAGCGTCCGAAGCGGTCGAGGATGTGGCGGAATTGGTCGGCGAACGCGTGGCTGTATCCGAGCGCGGTGACTTTTGTTAGAACATCCTCATCGATGATGCGTTCCGGAATCCAGAACACGCGCGACGAGGGCGGCGTGCCGTAGATCGCGCCCAGCGTGCGGTTGGAGAGCGCGACATTGTCGTTGAGCAGGGCCTGGCTGAAATACGGCATCGGCGAATCCGCAAAGGTGGAGGCCATCATCTCAATCGTGGCGTTGGCCGCGAGCGCCGCGATTCGCTGGTTGAATGACGGGCCGTCGCGCCAAGGCTTGCCCGCCGCGGGATCCACCGCCGCCCATTGCATGGCCGAGGCGAGTGTGGGTGTGACATGCAGGCCGAGCTTCGCCCCATAGGCCTCATGCGCGTCCAACAACCGATAGTATCCGCCACCCGCACCATCATTGATGCGGTCCTGAATTTCAGATCCCGTGAGCATCGGTTGGTTTCCATGGGAAAGCAGCATCACCTTGGCGCGCTTGCCGCGGTCCGGGCCGTTGTAGTCGCACCAGGCGCGCAACTCGCTGTTAGATGCAATGTAACTCTGCGAACTCCAGTAATCCTCGGCAAGCCAGTCATCGTAAAGGGTGTCACGGATGTCGCTACGACCGGCGATATCACCCGCGCCGCGCGGACTGTTCTGCGTGCCGTCCTTGGTGGTGAACACTTGGAAGTGCAGCGTGGACGGATCACCCAGCCATCCGGCGTCGAGCAGGGCCTGACGGCTGATGGAAAATTCCAGTGCATCCAGGCGGCTGTCGAAATAGGCCTTCTTGAAGCCATGGGAGGCGTTCTGGTCGCGGCGCACCACCCCTTTGGAAGCGAGGTCTTCATTGATGGATGTCGTGTTGTTGGTGGGGTTGGTATCGACCAGCACCGCGCCGTTGTTAGAATCATAAACGGCGACCACCGCCTCCCAGCGCATGAGGGTTCCGGTGTCAACCTGGTCGGGAAGGGCGTATTCACCCACCGAGGGATTGCCGGTGTCGATCACCACATAGAGGTCGAGGTGGCCCTGTTCCGCATAGGCCTGCAAATCATGGAAATCCGCGCGGAAATAGAAATCCCCGGTGCCGCCGACCGATGGATCGCCGCCGTCGCGGGCATAGAAGGCCACCAGGTCGCGCGAACTGTCAAAGCCGTCGTTGGCCACATAGACATCGCCGCTCTGGTTGTTGCTGCCGTCACCTTCGTATTCGTCGAGCGCGATCAGGTCATCCTTCTTCCAATCGGTGAATTCTTTTCTGTGAGTCACTGCGCCGCGGACGATGGCGTCTTCATTGGCGCAGGGGCCGATGAGGATTTCCTCGCCGGGCACCAGGACGATCGAGTTGTTCACACGGGGGTCGGTGCCCGCCAGAAATTCCTGAAGGTTGGTGAGGCCATCGCCGTCAGGGTCGCCGTCGGCACCATTGTTAGCACCAGGGGTGCTGCCGTCGAAAGCCACGGCGCCGTTGTCCAGCGGGTTGAGTCCGTGCCTGACTTCCCAGCCATCCGGCATGCCGTCGCCGTCGGTGTCGGGATTGAGCGTGTCGGTTTCGGTCCAGATCTCTCCGGGCTGCCAGATGCGGTCATTGTTGGTGTCACCCGCGATTCCGCCGTTGCCGTCCTTGTCCTCGCCGTAGCCGTCCACCAACCCGTCCCCGTCCGTGTCCGGGTTGTTCGGGTCGGTTTCGGACCAGTGCTCGCCCGCGTCGATGATTCTGTTAGGCCAGTTGCGGCCGAGGGAGGGATTGGTGGTGGTGGCGAGCGATGCTCCATCGCCATCCACCCAGCCGTCGTGATTGGCGTCCTCTACGCCGTCCATGATGCCGTCCCCGTCGGTGTCGGGATTGTTAGGATCGGTGGTCGATCCGCGGATGTTTTTTGACCGGTCGCCGCCCTCGCTGGCGGAGTTCACACCGGGAACATAGCCATCATTGTCCAAGGTGTTGTAGAACGGCGGGTCGAGATCACCGATGAAATTCGGATCGCCGTCGCCGTTGGTGTCGGTGGTGGCGTTGGTGGCGGTCCCGGGCGTGCGCCAGCCGACTTCAAGCCCGTCGGGCAGGCCGTCTCCGTCGGTGTCGGGCATGAGCGGGTTGGTCTGGCCGTAGGCGTAGTGGATGTGGACTTCGTCATTGGTCCATGTCTCGGGGTTTGGTTTGTAGCGTGGATCATCCACCGGGAATCCGTTAGGTAGCGGCACGGCCGTGCCTTCGTCAAAGTCAGCCAATCCGTCGTCATCGTTGTCGAGGTCGTTGGGATCGTTGGCCGTGAGCTGCCGGAGGATGACGCTTGTCCTGCGGTTGTCGGTGTTGAAGCCGGAGGAGGAGCTGGCGGTGGCCAGCAGGCGATAGGAGCCCGGCGCGGTGATCGTCCATGTGAAATCCCAGAACGCGCTGGTGCCCTGGATGACGGGTTGGATGCCGGTCGTGGACGGATCCGCATCCACCGGGGTGATCGTGCCGCTTCCTGATAGAAATGTCAGATCCACGGCGGTCGTGGTGGTGTCGGTTTCCACCCGCACCGTGTAGGCCAGGCTGTCTGGACCGGGACCATCTGGCAGGATGATGTCCACCAGTTTGCCGTCGCTGTCGTATTCCTGGGGTTGCAGGATGGTGACGCGGGGTTTCGAGGAGGGCAGGAATTTCACCCGGCGCGATGCTGTTAGAGCAGCAGCCGGAGCGGGGCGGGTGTGAGTGACCTCCACCCTATAGAGAAAATCAGGACGCCCGTCATAGAGGTTGGGCAGTTTGAAAGCGAGTTCGTCATAATCGCCGCTCAGGTGATTGATGGAGAGCGCCGCGGGGTCCAGCACCTGGGCACCGCCGGGCCACGAGTCGTCAGCCCCGTAACGGACGAGGAAACGCGCCTTCAAGTCCGCCTCACTCAGCCCGTCGGCGAGCGATTTGGAAAAATAGGCCTTCACCACATAATCATCATTGATGGCACTGCCATCGACGGGAGGATATGCGATGAACATCCGGTAATCGGGGCCGCGCGTGACGACCGTGCGGGTGAGCGTGGTGAAATGCCCGGTTTCGTCTGCTAGATTGTTGTCGGCGGATGAACTGATTTCCTTCAGACGCACCTGGATGGTTGCGTCCCCGGTTGACGGGATGTTCACATAATTGAAGCGGAACTCGCGGGTATGCGCGGCGTTGGCAGGCACGACGGACGGGTTGGCGGTGACTTCGGACGCCCGCACCCATGCGCCGTTGCCGTTGTCCGCGAGGGTGACGCTGTCATCGTTGGAAGCATCGCCATCGTCGATCCTGTGCCAGACTTCCGATGTCGAGTTGTCGGCGCGTACGACCACGCCGTATTCGCTGCCGCCGATGGTCTGGCTGTCGCCGGTTGGATAGACGATCTGGCCGCCGGGGGTCTGGGCATCATAGTAGAAGGTCTGGGTGAAGGTGTTATAGAGCGAGGTTTTGCCGTCGCGCTTGAGGAAGGCGCGGGCGCGCAGGACGTGGAAGCCCTCGCCCAAGCCGGTTTCGGTGGTCACGTAGTCGTTGTGCGGGGCATTGACCACGGCGGTGGCATTGAAGTGGTTGACGTTGAAAACCGTCATCATGCGCAGCTTGCGGCTGACGGAATCCGGGCCGGACGGATAGACACTTGATAGAGGATAGGCTCCGGCCGACTCACGCACGGCGCTGATCTTGTATTTGATGGTGCCCGTCGGTATGGGGTTCAGGATGGCCCTGAACCAACTGCCGCCGTCAAAATCGGTGTTGTAGGGCATCTCCACCACCTGGGTCGTGCCAGTGCCCTCTCCGCCCGCGCCTTCGGGGTTGGTGCCGTCGTTGGTATAATATAAAAACGCCTTGTAGCCGTCGAGACCGGTGTTGGTCTTGACCCAGAACTCAAGGGTGGAGCCGGTATGGTGCAGTTGGGGGCCGGAATCCGGGGCACTGGCGGTGGGCGAGTGCCAAACAAAGAAGGCGGCATCCTCGAATTGCGGGTTCGTGCCGCCGCCATTCACGGTGCTGCCTCCCACCGTATAGGTTTCCGCACCCGTCGAACCAATGATGTCACGCGCGCTGTCCTCCGCCGCGAATTTCTCCGGACCGGTGCGCTTGAGAAATTCCGCTTGTTCGAATCCCATGAAAACATCCGTCGCGAGGCCGGGCGGGTTGTCCCGATAGAGCGGGTCGGTGTCGCCCGCTGGGCGTGTGCCGTTCAGATCGACGCCGCCATCGAGCTTGAGCAGGATGTTCTGCGCGGATCCATCGGCCCGAACGACAAATCGCAGGTCGCTGGCATTCGTGACACGCGGAACCGATGTCTGATAGGTGTAGTCGTTGGTCACCGGGTCCGGCTCTCCATTCGGGTTGAACGCGGGGTCGCCATCCGGCCCGTCGCGACGGCTGACGGCGAGATCCCCGGCGGTTTGTCCGTTCTGATAGATGGTGATCGCCCTGCCGCCGGCGTTTTTCCACAAGTCGGACTCCTCGGGGGTGCGCGGGGCGAAGACGAAATAGCTTCCCGCCGGCACGAGAACGCTGCCCAAGGCGGATGCGTATTTGTAGAAACCCACCTGGCTGCCATAGCCGCGGGCATACTGGTAGAGATATTCGTCCCCGGTGTTGGGGTTGTTTTCACCACCACCGCCGCCGGTGCTGGGGAACGAGGTTCCGCCTGTTAGAGGAACACCGATGGCGTAGTTGTCGTTGACGGCCACGAGCATGGTAGTGCCTGCGGCGTCGCTCATGGCCGGGCTTTCGCGTTTATCGATGCGCTCGCAGGTGATCAGGTCTGCGGTGCCCGCGCGGCCCTTCTGCCAGCCGCGTGCGAAGTCCTGATGGATTTTGAGCAGGTTGGGGATGCGGGAGTCCCCCCATTGGCCGAGGAAGGCGGTGTTGGCATGACGGGGGAACGCGCCGCCGCTGCCGCCAAGGGTCTCGGCGTGATAGTTGCCATCGGTATAAACCAGGCCGATGCCGGCCCGCGTGAAATAGATCGCGTGCTGGAGTTCGCGGCGGGATGCGTAATCGTTGTCGTGGCTCTGCGCGTGCATCACCGTGACGTCAGCGGAAAAGCCGCCATATCCGGAAAACTGATAGTTGTTAAGTCCGGAGTAGGGATTCCCGAGCACATTGTTCAGATTGGATCGCAACTCGTTGTCCACCAGGCGCATTCCGGCATCGATGTAGGACCCGTAAGCGGGCGGTTGCCCGAGGTGCTCGCCGAACATCATCGCGTTGTGGCGCGGTTTCTCCGTGTCGAACACACACTCGCGCAAGTTCACCTGGGACCCCTGCGGCGTGGTGTTGAACCGCGGGTCGTTGAAACCCCGGGTAATGGCGAACTGCCGCTGCGCCTGGCCGATATATCCGTAATCGCTATAACTCTTGTCCGCGCCATAAGTGGCTCCGAAAAAGTCCGCGGGCGTGTGTTTCACGGCGTCGAGGCGGAAGCCGTCGGCCTTGGTGCGGTCCAACTGCCAGCGGGCGGCGCGGTTGAGCATGTCCTCGACGCGCTCGGAGTAAACATCCGGGTGGGCGGCGAGATAGGATGACGTCAGGCCGTTGCCGGTGCCGAAGCCGACATAGTTGCCGCTGGCGTCATAACAATAATATTCCGGGTTGTTAGGGTGGCGGATGAACTTGATCTTCGGGATCGTGTCGCCCTCGTAGGAACCATGGTTGTAATTGGTGGCTCCCGGCTCGGTGGAGATGTCGATCAAATCCGCCAGCCCAAGATTCTGAACCTGCCATGCGTCATTCCAATCGCGGGTGTTGTCCCATTTCCGATAGAAACCATCCTCGGTCCGGCGGAGGTGGAAATCCTCCGGCAGGAACCCGGGATAGGTGTCGATGGGCGTGGAGGCGTTGTAGCCCGGCACATCGAAGGCGTTGTGATTCATCACGTTGTCCAGATAGATGCGGATCCCGAAGCGGTGGGCGACCCGGACCAGCTCTAACAACTCGACCTCGGTGCCGTAGCGGGTGCGCACGCTGCCGCGCTGGTCCTTGGACCCGAGGTCGAAGCGATCCCAGCAATCATAGCCGACGGACAATCCGCCGCTGCCCTTGGTGGGAGGCGGCAGCCAGAGCGCCTGATAACCAGCCTCGGCCAACTCGGGCATTTTGCGGGTGATATCCACCCAGCTCGTGTTGAAAAACTGCAGCATGGACTCTCCACAGGCCAGGTTGGCCAGCAGCACCAGTGCAGTCAGGACGCGCGGAAGGATGGGTTTCATGAGATGCGGGAAAACAGCAACGTCAGGAGCGAAGGGTCTCCTCTAGGAACAAATGTCGCACCTCACTGCCGGGTTTACAACGGATTCCGGGCGCGTCGCACGAGAAAATGTGTTGGTGGGGTGTGGAATCACGGTTATATCATCCGGCGATGAGCGATCTGCCGACAGCCGCCGAGCGTCCCCGCGTCAACGTCCGCAGGCCGGACGTGATGGAGCGCGTGGCGGCGGAAGTGGCCGTGCATTTCCATTCATCCATCGTAGAAAAACTCCGCGACCGCGGCGGAAAGATCACCCTTGGCAACACCACGCTGTTGCTCGCCGAACAGTTCGGGTTTTGCTACGGCGTGGAACGCGCCATCGACCTCGCCTACGCCTCGCGCCGGGTTTTCCCGGACAACCGCATTTTCCTCATCGGTGAAATCATCCACAACCCCGACGTCAATAGACACCTGCGCGAGATGGGCATCGTCTCGCTGCCATGGGGGAATATGAGCGCTGACTATGCCGATCTGGGTGCGGACGACGTGGTGATCGTCCCGGCCTTCGGTGCCCCCACACCGTTCATGGACAAGGTGGCGGAACGAGGATGTTATGTGGTTGACACCACCTGTGGCGACGTCATGAAAGTCTGGCGGCGCGTGCGCGGATATGCCTGCGAGGGCATCACCTCGATCATCCACGGCAAGTCCAACCATGAGGAAACCCTCGCCACCGCCTCACGCGCCCTCGGCGAAAACGGCCACGGCCAATACCTGGTGGTTCTAACACTCGCCGATGTCGATTTTGTCTGCAACCACATCCGCCACGGCGGCGACAAGGCGGAGTTTCTCACACGTTTCTCGGGGGCCTACCCTGCGGGCTTCGACCCGGACATCCATCTGCAAAACGTCGGACTGGCCAACCAGACAACCATGCTCAAAACCGAGAC
>CAYWLC010000021.1:18445-28228 GCA_964458895.1 uncultured Luteolibacter sp.
AGCGACGCATCCGCGAGGCCGTCATCGCCCGCGATGGCAAGGACACGGCCTCCCATTTTTTCGACACCATCTGCGGAGCCACCCAGGACCGGCAGGACGCGCTCTTTGAAATGTTGCGCAAACCGATGGACCTGCTGCTCGTCGTGGGCGGCAACAACAGCTCCAACACCGCCCACCTCGTCGAAATCGCCGAACCCGAGTTGCCGACGTTCTTCATCCGCGACGCATCGCGCATCAGGTCGCTCGAGGAAATCGTCCACTTCGACCTGCACCGCCGGGAGGAAATCGTCTCCCGCTACGCCGAATTGTTCTCACCGGACCGCCAGGCCACCATCGGCATCACCGCCGGGGCGTCCTGCCCTAACAATCTAATCGAAGAAACCATCGTCAAGGTCTTCGAACTGCGCGGCATCAGCCGCGCGGAACTTGCGGACGCGTGAAAGCCGCATTGGACCGTCGCAGGCTGGATAGTCGTTTGGGACCGTTGAGGCATAAGCACGAAGCGCGAAGCATTAAGCATTAAGCACAATCGACTTGAGCGAATCGGATTCATTGATAGAATTAACTAACAAATCAGAAGTCGGGAAACACGACCGCATGGTTGCGTTAGTTGACAGGATGCCTGCCCTCGTTCCCATGCGCCGTGCCGAGGCGAACCCGCAGGCCGCCGCTCAACTGGACGCGCAAATCGCCCGCCTCGTCTATGACCTTTACGGACTAACCGAGAAGAAATCGCGCTGGTAGAAAGCACGTAATCAGTTAAAATCAGCGCAATCAGTTGTGAAATTGGCGGTGTTATTTTTGCCTTTACCATTCCCGTATCGCACCCAGCCCATCAGCTTGATACCGTGCTGGCGATTTCCCCGTCGGAGAATTTCGTGCGCAGCAGGTCGCCGGGATTGAGGGATTTCACCGAGCGCAGCACCTTGCCGTCCGCGCCGAGGGTGATGGAAAAACCGCGCTGGAACGCGGACTCCGGGCCGAGGGCGCGCAGCAGGCCGCGCAGGCGGTTGAGTTGGTGTTCATGACGGACCAGCAGCCCATTGGCCCCACGCTCCAGGCCGGCGCGCAGGTTTGTTAGATTCTCCAGCCGCCGCTCGATCACCCGCGCGGGGTGCTGCGCCCGGTGGCGGGTGCGCGTTTCGTTAAGGCCCGCGGCTGCGGCTTCCAGCGCAGATCTAACAGAACTCGAGAGGCGTCCGCGCGCGGTGTCGAGGCGCATCATCGGCTCGCGCAGCAGGCGCTCGCCGTCGCGCTGGAGCGCGTCCACGGCCATGCGGGCGCGCGACAGTCGCTCGCGGGTCAGGCGCTGGAGGCGTGCGCGCCATTGCGCAAGCCTAACAGACAACTCGGTGCCATCGGCCACGGCGAGTTCCGCGGCGGCGCTGGGTGTGGGGGCGCGCAGGTCCGCCACGAAATCGGCGATGGTGAAATCGATCTCATGGCCGACAGCCGAGATGACGGGGATCGGGCAGGCGGCGATCGCGCGGGCGACGACCTCCTCGTTGAAATTCCACAAATCCTCGATCGAGCCGCCGCCGCGGCCGACGATGATGACATCACAGCGCGGGTAGCTGAAGGCCTCGGGCCGCCCCATTTTCCCGATGGCTTCCGCGATTTCCAACTCCGCGCCGCGGCCCTGCACCCGCACCGGGAAGAGCACCGCTTGGACCCAGGGCGCGCGTCGTGTTAGAATATTGAGGATATCCTGCAGGGCCGCGCCCGTGGCGGAGGTGACAATGCCAATTCGGTTAGGGAAGGCCGGGATCGCCTTCTTGCGGGCGGAATCGAACAGCCCCTCTGCCTGGAGTTTGCGTTTGAGCGCCTCGAAGCGCGCCTGCAAATCCCCCGCTCCGGCGCGCTCGGCTTTCTGCACGATGATCTGCAACTGCCCGCGCGCCTCATAGACGCTGGCTTCCGCAAACACACGCACCTTCGCGCCCTCCGCAAGCGCCTCCGCCCCCGGGCGCTTGCGCGCGCCGAACATCGCGCACTGGATCTGCGCACCCTCGTCCTTGAGTGAGAAATACCAGTGCCCACTGCCCTGCTTTTTCAGGTTGGAAACCTCCCCCTCCACCCACAACTCGCCCACCTGCGACTCTAACATATTTTTCATGCGCCGCAGCAACTGCGTCACGGAAAGCGCCTTTTCCCCGGCGGGGCCTGGTTTTGAAAACAAGTCCACACCGCAGGCTGGCAGACGCCGGGGATTTTTCGAGCGGAAAATTGGGATTGATGCCCCGCATGGGACCCGTCACGAGCCGCGGCCATACGTGTTGAAATCTTTTAGCGGAGGTGTTTTGTGCGCGAGTTGCGGGCGCTCACATGATACCTTCCGAACGACCGGGACTTACATGAACATTGATCCGGCCATTGCCGGTTTGCGGCGCCCCTGCGCATGTTAGATCGCGACCGCACACCGCCGCTTGCATTTCTGAGGCGATTCGGCAACGATGTCCGCCAGTTTCCTGCCATGACGACCTCCACCACATCCCAATCGCTCCGCCACAACCCCGATGCCGCCGGATTTTTCGGCAACTATGGGGGGGTGTTTGTTCCGCCAGGACTAGAAGAGCCGCTCGCCCAGGTGCGGGAAGCCTATGAGGTGGTCTCGCGTTCCCATGATTTCATCGAGGAACTGCGCCGGATCCGCCGTCATTTCCAAGGGCGCCCCACCCCCGTCTATCATGCCGCGCGCTTATCGAAAAAACTTGGAGCCACCCAGATCTATCTGAAACGCGAGGATCTCAACCATACCGGCGCCCACAAGCTCAACCACTGCATGGGGGAGGGCCTGCTTGCGCGTTTCATGGGGAAAAAGAAACTCATCGCCGCGACCGGAGCCGGCCAGCACGGCGTGGCCCTGGCCACGGCGGCCGCCTACTTCGGCCTCGAATGTGATATCTACATTGGCGAGGTGGACATCGCCAAACAAGCACCCAACGTCGCCCGCATGGCGATTCTCGGCGCACGGGTGATCCCGGCCACGCACGGGCTGCGCACGCTCAAGGAAGCCGTGGATTCGGCGCTGGTGGCCTACATGCAGGACCCTGTGGACCAGATTTACTGCATCGGTTCGGTGGTCGGCCCGCATCCGTTCCCGATGATGGTGCGGGATTTCCAACAAGTCGTGGGCATCGAGGCGCGTGAACAATTCATTGAAATGACGGGCGACCTGCCGGACATCGTCACCGCCTGTGTGGGTGGAGGCAGCAACGCCATGGGCATTTTCGCGGGATTCATCGATGATGCGGTGGAACTCCACGGCGTCGAACCGCTGGGCAAAGGCGGTGCGATCGGCGATCACTCCGCCACCATGACCTACGGGCGTGAGGGCGTCATCCATGGATTCCGTTGTTATTTGTTGCAAGATGAGAAGGGTGAACCCGCTCCCGTGCATTCGATCGCGAGCGGTCTCGACTATCCGGGCGTCGGCCCTGAACACTGCCACCTCAAGGACAGCGGGCGCGTCAAGTATCTCACCGCCACCGACCAGGAAGCCGTGGAGGCGTTCTATGTGCTCAGCCGCAACGAAGGCATCATCCCGGCCTTGGAAAGCGCCCACGCCCTGGCCCATGCCATGCGCATGGCCCGCGAAAACCCGAAATTCCCGCGCACCATCCTCGTCAACCTCAGCGGCCGCGGCGACAAGGACATGGATTATATGATCGAACACTACGGCACCGGCGACAACTACGCGCTTTGATGCGTCTGTTAGAGTTCATGGGGTCCTGGGCTTGGCTCATGCCACCGAATGCTCCGCGCGAGAACGCAGCTCATCGCAAGGATGGTTTCCCGCGTCTCTACCCCTTGATGTAACCGAGGACTTCCACTTTCACGGGAGCCACGCCACGGCTGCGAAAGCCGAGGCGTTCCGCACAACCGATGGTGAGATCGATGATCCGCCCGCGAACATAAGGACCGCGGTCGGTGATGGTCACAATTTCGGATTTGCCATTGGTTTGGTTGGTCACGCGCACTTTGGTGCCCATCGGCAACGTCTTGTGTGCCGCGGTGGCCGCCTCGTTGGAAAGCCGCTGGCCGCTGGCCGTGCGCCTCCCCGAGTTGGTCCCCACGGAATACCATGAGGCCTTGCCTTGCTGCACGGAGTGGACCGCGAAGCTCGAGTTAGGGGCTTGGGTATTCGCATTCCCGCGCGTCGCACAACTGGGAAGAAGAATGACTCCGGCGATTGCCAGGGCCACGGATTTGAAGTTCCGGGTCAGGTTCATCGTGTTGGTCGATTGTAATTCCGCCGTCGGGGGCCTTGGTGCGCCGTCAGGGGGCGGCATTCGTAACCCGTTCGAAATGAGCAATCAAGGAAAATCTGCCTCCAAAAACCCAGGCTCGGATCCTGTCCTTGCAAGGGAATTTGCGAAAGTATTTCATATTTCTTAACATTTTTCTGGATTTTCCCCCACGGATTTTGGTAGCGGTATGGCCAATGCTTCAATTCTGGATGCCATCCTGTCGCAGTCGTTTCACGGGAGCCGACTTCGATTTTGTGGCGACGGCCCTCGCGCCGGAGGGTAAGAGATGTCATTTGGCGAAACTTTGGAAGGATCCCGAAGGCCTGCGCGAGATTCTGGATCTGAAAGAAGTGCTGCGCGGCTTGCTCGATTCCCCGGCCACCCTGCAGGTTTCACCGCGGTTTTATTTCTATGTGTTGGTGCGGCATGCCTTTCTCCAGGCGGACCTAACGGATGCGGAACTGGCCGACTATGTCGCCGGAGTGATGGCCAAGCGAGTATGTGCGGATGTGGCCGATCCCCTGCAAGACGTGACGCGCGGCTTCACTCATGCCGCCGAGTTTCTCTCCATCATCACCCCGGCCAAGGGACGGCTGCGCTTCCACCTGCAAGTGGCTGCGGGCAACCAGTTCCTCGTTCTAACAGGATTGTATCCGGAATTCCTCAAACGTCGCTGTGAAAAAGGCGAGGCCCCTGACTTGGAGTTCTACGAATCGTTCGCCCAACGGGCCTACCGTGCCGCCGCCGACCATCACAGGGTTTCGCCCGGCGCATCCCGGAATCTTTACGGCTCCCTCGCGGATGCCATGCCCGCCGCCCGCCGCTCGCTCAACCGCGTGGCCGAGGAGTTTGTGTTTCTGGGGGAGTGACGCGACAGAGCCACGGATGGGCGATATTGGCCAACAGGATGGCGGCGGTTCCGACAAAAAACCCCGGATGGAGCTGGCGGTGTTCGCCGAACAAAACCGCGGCGGCGATGATGCCATAGACCGGTTCCAGGTTGACCGCGAGGTTCCCGGTGTAGGCACTCATGTAGCGCAACAGGTGGATGTGGAACGCATGGGCAAACACCGTGCACAACCAGGCAAGCAGCAACACCCACAGCCAATCCAGCCCCCTGAAATCTAACAATCTTCCGTAGGCCCCCGCACCCTCCAAAAACGGCAAGCACGCCAGACAAATCAGACAGGCCCCCACCATTTCCCATGCCACCATCACCAGCGGATCCATGCGCTCCTGGTTCACGAGTCGCCGGTTGAGCACCGGAAACACCGCCGCCGGCATCGCACCCATCAGCGCCACTCCCAGACCCGCCAGACGCCCCCGCTCGTAACCCGCCACCAACACGATGCCCAGCAGCACGAACAAGCCGAGCGCCACCTCCAGCGGACGCACCTTCCGCCGATCTAACAAAGGCTCGGAAAATGCCGTGAAAAACGAGGTGGTCGCCATCCCCGCAAGGCAGATGGAGATGTTGGCCAGCTTGATGGCCCCGAAAAAACACATCCAGTGCAGGCCGACGAGACAGCCAATCCCTAACAACCACAGAATCCGCCGCAGCGGAGGGAAGCGCCCGCCGCGCCTGCGCAATCCCACCAACACCACCGCCCCCAGCGCCGCCAGCGAAGTCCGCCAAATCACCAGTGCCGGCGCGGAAAACGAGGCCAGATGCCCGAAGATCGCCGTCGTGGCGAACAAAGCGACCAGCAGATGCAACTGAATGTAGATGGAACGCGGCACGCGGCCACAGCCTCGGCAGCTCCCCCACCCCACGCAATGGTAAAGCGCAGGCATGGAGTGCGGTGGGAAGAGGAGGAGATTGACGAATGACGAATGGCGAATGGCGATGTGCGCTTGGCTCGCAGTCGCTCAATTTCAAGCTCACTTCAAAAATCAACATTCAACATTCATCAATCATCAATCTCTTCCTCTCCCATGGGAGGTCCTTGCCGTCTGGCAGATCGAAGAAGATCGCAGATCGTGGATCGAAGATGAAGAAGCATGTTCTTTCAGCCACGATCCACGATCTCCCATCCTCTATCTCTTCGCGGGTTTGTGACGGATCGGACCTGGGTTGGGTGGCAGCGTGTCCTGGGGTGAAGCCAAAGCGGTGTGGCGCTTCGCTTCCCACCGCACTCCCACACCCATGCCCTTCCTTCTCCACTATCCATTTGACAAAGAGCCAAGACATGGTTCACTCGATGTATGAAGACCATTACGATCAATGTATCCGAGCCGGTGTATAAGGAATTTCGGGAATACGCGCGCAAGGCGGACCGGAACGCCTCGGAATTGATCCGGGAGGCGATGGAACTTTATCGGCAGCAGCACATGCGGCGGCGGACATCGCTGCGAAACCGTCATCCGGCGAGCGTGGGCGGGCCGATTCAACCGATCACGAGCGAAGACGATATTCTGGGGGGCATGCTCGATGACGCACGGGATTGACACGGATTTTCTGGTGGCGGCGGAGATCCGGGATCACCCGTTTCACCGTCAGGCGGACGCTTTGCTGCAATCCCTGCTGGCGGACGGGCACGATCTGGCGGTGGCTCCGCAAACGCTGGCGGAGTTCATCCACATCGTCACAGACCCGAAGCGGATGCCGCAGCCATTGTCGATGGCGGAGGCCCTCGGGAGGGCGGAACATTGGTGGCAGGCGGCGGAAGTGGTGCGAGTGTTTCCCGACGGCCAGGCGGTCACGGATTTTCTCGGGTGGCTGTCGCGCTACCAACTCGGACGAAAGCGGCTGCTCGATACCCTGCTGGCAGCCACTATCCACCAGGCGGGAGTGAAACGGCTGATCACGAACAACGAACGGGATTTCAGAGGCTTCGGGTGTTTTGAAATCGTGACTTTCCAAGCATGATCTCATCACACTTCCCCGGCGATGATGTCTTCCAGCGTCTGGCGTTTGCGGATGACGCTGGCCCTTGCGCCGTGGACGAGGATTTCGGCGGGCAGCGGGCGGCTGTTGTAGTTGGATGCCATGGCGAATCCGTAAGCACCGGCGGACATCAGTGCGACGCAATCGCCCGGTTGGAAATCGGGCAGCGCGCGGTTTTGGCAGAAAAAGTCGCCGCTCTCGCAGATCGGTCCGACCACATCCACGATGACACGGGCATCCGTGGACGCTTGTTTGAGCGGAACGATTTCATGGTGGCCTTCATAGAGCGCCGGGCGGATGAGGTCGTTCATGCCGGCATCGACGATCTTGAAGGTCTTGGCCAATCCCTTTTTTTCATAGAGACAACGGGTGAGCAGCACGCCGGCATTGCCGACGATCAGGCGGCCCGGCTCTAACAGAATTTTCAGGCCACAATTCTTCAGGCGCGGCACGAGTTCCTGTCCGTATCGTTCGATGGTGAGAGGGCTGTCCTGCGCCGTCCGGTGGCTCCACCAGTCCGCGTCGCCGGAGGCCAGCGCTTCCTGATAGACGATGCCGATGCCGCCGCCGATCGACCAGAACTCGATGCCGTGGCGCTCCTTGAGCAGGCGTGCGAGGGGAGCCACTTTTTCCACCGCCTCGATGAAGGGAGCGATGGACGTGAGCTGCGAGCCGATGTGCATCTGCAAGCCGCGCAGGCGGATGTGCGGGAGTTCCGCCGCAGCGCGTTCGTAGAGCGCGGGGATCGCTTCAAAATCGACGCCAAACTTGTTTTCGGATTTTCCGGTGGAGATGTACTTGTGGGTGTGCGCGTCGATGTTGGGGTTCACTCTAACAGCAACGGGCGCGGTCACGCCGAGTTCGCCCGCCACCTGGTTGAGGTGCCGCAGTTCCTCCTCACTCTCGACATTGAACGAATAGATCCCCTGTTGCAGTGCATACACGATTTCCGCGCGGGTTTTGCCGACGCCGGCGAAGGTGCAGCGGGCGGGGTCGCCCCCGGCCTTGATGACGCGGAAAAGCTCGCCGCCGGACACGATATCGAAACCCGCCCCTTCATTGGCCAACAGCCGAAGCACGGAGAGATTGGAGTTGGCTTTCACCGCATAGGCCACCTCATGGTCCACGTCGGCCAGGGCGGCATCGAGGCGGTGGTAGTGATCGAGAATCGTCGCCGCGGAATAGACATAAAGCGGCGTGCCATGTTCCGCAGCCAGCGTGGCAAGATCGATGTCCTCACAATGAAGAGAACCGTTTTTGTAGGAAAATCCGTGCATCGCGGGACGGAAATAACCGCGGCAAGCGACGGGGTAAAGCGAAGAAGCGGATGTTAGATCCGTGGATCAATCTCCCGCAGTATCGAAACGCCCGAGAATCGGTGCCAGATCCTCTGCCGTTTTGCGCGGCCACAGGTCGCGAGGGGTGAAAATCGCGGTGTCCAGAATCCGGTGGCTCGGGCTTTGCGGAGTTTCAGGAATCATGCCAATGACCGAGCGCACGATGTGTTTGGCCACCGCGCTGTTGGCATGGAGGTTGGCGACCACGGTCTCCACGTCCACCGCCTCCTCGTCTTGCTTCCAGCAATCATAATCGGTCACTAACGAGAGCGTGGCCGCGGCGATCTCCGCCTCACGGCATAGCCGGGCTTCCGGAGCGTTGGTCATGCCGATGATATCCGCTCCTAACAACCGGTGCATCGCCGCCTCCGCCCGCGTGGAAAACGCCGGTCCATTCATGCACATGAGGGTTGCCCCGTCATGCACTTTCACCCCGGTGGAACGCGCCGCATCTAACAACAAGGCGCGCAGATCCCCGCAATAGGGATCGGCAAAACTGGCGTGAGCAGCGATGCCGTTGCCGAAAAACGTGTGTTTCGCGCCGGTGCCGGTGCGGTCGATGAGCTGATCCGGCACCACGATGTCACGCGGCGCGAGGTGTTTGCGCAGGCTGCCGACCGCAGTGACCGAGATCAACCAGCGCACGCCGAGTGAGCGCAGCGCCCAGATGTTGGCCCGGTGATTGATTTCATGGGGCAGGAACCGGTGTCCCACGCCGTGGCGCGGCAGAAAACACACCTGCCGCCCGCCAAGCCAACCTGAAACCACCTTGTCCGAAGGCTCACCGAAGGGAGTCTGCACCGCCAGATGTTCAACCTGCTCCAGGCCTTGCATTTCATACAATCCACTGCCGCCGATCACTCCGATCGCGTGGGTCTCGCTGTGTTTGGAAATCATGGCCGCTGCATAGGGTTTCCCGTCGGGTTCGGCAAGCCCGCAACCCTCATCCCCAAAAATCCTGCGGAAATTGCGTATTTATTTCGCAAACTCTTGCCAGTTAGGGAGCCGTGGTTTAATCCCGCAGCGTATGGCAAATTATCGTGTTCTGGTATCGGACCCCATCTCGGAAAAGGGCGTGGACGCCCTGCGCAACGCCGAGGGAATCACCGTGGATGTGAACACCGGCCTCAAGCCGGAGGAACTCCTCAAAATCATTGGCGATTATCACGGCCTCGTCGTCCGATCCCAAACGAAAGTCAGCCCCCAGGTGTTTGCCGCGGCAGGAAATCTCAAGGTCATCGGCCGCGCCGGGGTCTGCGTGGATAACATCGACCGCAATGCCGCCACCGATCACGGCGTGGTGGTGATG
>CAYWLC010000022.1:0-27726 GCA_964458895.1 uncultured Luteolibacter sp.
TGGACGTCGGCGAGGAAACCGGCCAACTCCCCGAAATGCTCCTCAAGGTGGCGGATGTGTATGATGATGAGGTGGACAACGCCGTCACCGCCCTCACCTCGATCCTCGAGCCGATCATGATCGTGTTTCTCGCGCTCGTGGTGGGTTCGGTTGTGTTTGCATTGTTCCTGCCGCTGATTAAGATTATCTCCACGATGGGCAATCAGTGACCCGCCGGTCACCCTCGCAGAATCTAACAAAACAGGACCATGAAAACCAATCCACGCAGCGGCCGCGCCGCATTCTCCCTCATCGAGTTGATGACCGTGATCGCCATCATCGTCATCCTCGCCGGGCTTGTGATCGGAGGCATGGGTTATGCGCAGGATCTCCAGGCCAAGAAAAAAGCCTTGGTGCAGATCCACCTCATGAGCAAGGCGCTGGAAGAATACAAACTGGACAACGGCAGCTACCCCGCCACGGCGGACTCGAAGGCCAAAGATACGTTCAATTCGAGTATCCTTTTCACTGCGCTCTATTACGAAGGCGAACTTGCGCCGAAACAAACTCCCCCCGGAACCCAAAAAATCTATATCCCGGAATTGGAGCCGGCGAACAACAAACAAGGCTGGACTTCTGGAACCGCCAGCACCTCCACCAAGATCATGGATCCTTGGGGCGTGGAATACCGTTACCGCTCCGCCCGGAATTCTTCACCCCCCGATCCCACGGATCCCACGAAGAACGTCAACACCTACACCTGGAACCCGGACTTCGACCTCTGGTCCTCTGGCAAGGATGGCAAGACCAGCGACGATCTGACCGACCCCTCCGTACGCGACGATATCAAGAACTGATTGCCAGGCTAGGGTCCGCATGGTTTTGTTTTGTGGGGGTGGAGTGATCAATCACGGATGTGATACCCGTAAGAAACCTGACCGCTGGTTTCGCTGATCATACGGACTGGCAAAAAAGTCAGGCGGGGGGCAACCTGTGCGCTCTGAGGGGGGAATTCAGGGAGCACTAGGCCTCTTGTGTCAGCGTTTGACGCGTTTCAGGGGTGAACCCGGAAGGAAGGGGCCGAGGCGATTGCGGATTTGATTCTCACCCCCCGTGCGGGGAATGGCGCTTGTCAAACGGCCGCTTGCCAGCTTAACCTCACACGTCACAGCGGCTTCCTTGAAAAGCCTCATAGTGTAATGGTAACACGCCGGATTCTGAATCCGTCATTCTAGGTTCGAGCCCTAGTGAGGCTGCTCTGTGGGCTTGTCGATCAAATGGAATCCCAGTCGACTTGAATCCAGGGCATCCCCTTCGGGTGCCACTGGCCTCAACGCCCCCTGCGAATCCGCATACGCGATCACGGTATGGCGATGTGGCCGGAAATGGGCTAGGTCTTTCCTGTTGCTGCGCGCTTTCCTACCCCTCCAAGGAAATGGCAACCCATCATCCCCCCGGAAAAGAACACCGGCGGAGACCGAAGCCACCCCACCCCCCAAGTGCTTCGGTTTCCGCCGATACTTCCGGCCTCGGCCGGTGTTTCGGTGTTTCAGTGGAAGAGCGAAAACATCGAGCCGCTAACTGCCTATCACTCACCGCAGAGTCGCAAAGGTCGCAATGGAACGCCGAGTCATGGACTGCGATTATGAATCAAAAATCATCCTTCGCGTGCCTTTGCCATCTCTGCAGCTTTGCGGTAAGTGTGGATGTTGCTCCGTAGATGTTAGATAAAGATCTTTCTTTTTCTAACAACATGCGAGATCAGTGGTCCAAAATTATTAGATTTCTCTAATCTCGGGATCCTGCCAAGAGCCGGTGGGCGAGGGCGGCGGGGTCGGGTGGGGCGGCGTTGGGGTTCCATGAGAGTTCGAGCACGTGGAAACGACCGCCCAGATGGGCCGGGTGGGTGAGGGTTTGGAATTGGCGCAGGGCGGGAGATCGGGCGTCGCCCTCATGCTCTAACAACCAATCGCGGCTGTTTGCGACGAGCCAGTCACCCTGGGTTTGAAAGGCCACGGGATGGCCACCCAAGGTCATGGCGGCTTTCGCGACGGCGGTGAAATCGACGTGCGCGGTGATGTCGGATTCGCCGGGGGCGGCCAGTGGGTCCTCGCCGGCGTGGTGCTGGGAAAAGGTGCGCAGGGTGCCAGTCCGGCGGTCAGGATGGTAATATTCCGGGCGGGCGTAGCCGTAATCAATCCAAAGCATCAGCCCGCAATCCAAGGCGTGGACCAGCGGATCGAGGAAACGAGGGTAACCTGTGCGGATTTCGGTGCGGTAGCCGTCGGGGAAATCCATTCCCAGAGGCGCGAGCAATTCTGTTAGAGCGGGGTTGTCGATCGCGGTCGTCTGCCAGATGAAGCGGCCGTCCGGGGTGAGGGCGACCTTGCATTCCAGCCATGCGCCGTGATGCCACTGGACCACATGGAAGGGCAGCGCGTCTAACAACTCATTGCCAAACGCGATTCCGGGCAGGGGATGGGCAGCGAGTTCCTGTGGGTGGGTGAGGAAGCGGACGCGGTTTTCAAAGTGCTGCAAGCTAGTGCGTTGGGCGTTTTGCAGGGTGGGCAGCGGTTCCGGGATGGCGTAATCGAGGGCGGCGAACGCCTGGGGCTCGGTGGTTCGGATGGTGGCCAACACGTCGGCGGCGAGTTTGCCATCGTGGGCACCACACTCGATGATGCGCCAGTTTGCGGGCCGACCACGGTCATGCCACTCGCGGAGGAAACGCCGGGCGAGCAAGGTTCCGAAGAGCGGACCTACGCTCACGCTGGTGAAAAAATCGCCAGCGCGCCCGACCTGGCGGGATTGCCGGGCATAATAGCCGAGCGCCGGGTCATAGAGCGCGGCGGCCATGAAGTCGGTAAACGCGAGTGGGCCAGCACTTGCGATGCGCTCGCGCAGGAGGCTCCCCAACGAAGGGGTTGCGGCGGGCGTCCGGATCGGGTAGTCGTGTGGGCGCTCCGGCGTCCGCAACGGCGGAGTTGGGTCTGAATCTGGCATGGCGAATCCGCAGAAAACGAACCGCAAGAAGAACAGCAAGCCGCGTTTCTACAAGCGCAAAGGCCTGTGGTTGACTCTTATCTTGCTGCTGCTGATTGCCGGGGCGGTGGCTTGGTTGTTTGTGGACAACTACACGCGCGAATACCGGAAATGGGCGCAAAGCTATGATCTTGACCGGATCAACGATCTGGAAATCCCGAGTCTGATCGTGGACCGCAACGGCAAGGAGATCGGCCGGATCTTCGTGCAGAACCGCAGCGTGATTCCGATCGAAAAGGTGCCCGAGGTTTTTCTCAACGCGCTGCTGGCCGGTGAGGACTCGCGTTTCCTGAAACACAAGGGTGTGGACTTTATCGGGATCGTCCGGGCGGTGAAACTCAACGCGCAGGGCAGCTCGCAGGGGGCCAGCACCATCACCCAGCAACTCGCGCGCAACGCCTACAACCTGAAGCAAGAGGCCGTCCAGCTCGGGAAAACCACCGTCCAGCGCAAACTGGTCGAGATGTTCCTGGCGATGCGCATCGAAAAACAATATACCAAGCGCCAGATCCTCGAGTTCTATCTGAACAGGATTTACTTCGGCAGCGGGTATTATGGCATCCGCTCCGCGTCATTGGGGTACTTCGGCAAGGAACCGGCGGATCTAACATCTTGTGAGAGCGCCTCGCTGGTGACACTGATCAAGAATCCCAACAAAAGATCGCCGCTCAACAATCCGGAGCTCAACAGGGACGGGCGCAATTATGTGCTGATGCGCATGCATGAGGAGGGAATGATCTCCTCGGCCGAGCTGTCCCGCCTCAAGGCACTTCCGTTAGGACTCAACCCCAAACCACTGCAGCGCGGGACCACCCACCTTTACGAACGCATCGCCGATGCCGTGGGATCGGCGCTGGGTGAGGACGCGCTGGCATCGGGCGGCTTCACCATCCACACCACGATCCTGGCGGAGGCACAGGAGGCCGCGGAGAAAGAATTGCTCAAAAGCCTCGCCCGCGCCGAGGCCCGCCCCGGATACCGCGCCCAGAAATACGACGACTATCACAAGAACAGCGGCATGGCCGCGGAATACCTGCAGGGGGCCGTGTTGATGATCGACCACGAAACCGGTGAGGTGCTCGCCCATGTCGGCGGGCGCGACTACGCGCAGGTGCAGTTTGATTTCATCGAGATGGGCAAACGTCCGTTAGGCACAGCGTTTTTCCCGTTCATCTACGCGGCGGGCCTGGAGCGCGGTCTGACGCCAGCCACGATCGTGGAGGACGAGCCCATGGACAACCGCTCGGTGATGGTGGGCGGGCGCGAGGGGATTCTCGGCGAGTGGGGCATGGAAGTGCCCTCGCCGGTGTATGAGAGGAAAATTCCCGTTAGAAAGGCGCTGGAGTGGTCCAAGATCGCGGCCACCGTGCGCTTCGCCGACCAGACCGGCCTGCAGCGGGTGGTGGACACCGCGTGCGCGTTCGCGCTGCCCTTGCGCAAGGCCGAGCTGCTGCCGCGCCTGGCCGTGGGCTTCGAGGAGGTGTCCCTGAAACAAGCGGTTAGAGCGATGGCGGTTTTCCCGGCGGGCGGAAAGCTGGCCGCGCCGGACCTGGTGTATGTGGACCGGATCGAGAACGCGGACGGGCGCGTCGTCTATCGGCGCCTGCGCGAGCCGCTGGTGCAAACCCGGGTGATCGCCGAGGCGACGGCCTGGCAGGTCCATAGCATGATGGCGGGATCGCTTTACCGCGGCAGCTCCAAGGGGGCGCTCGATGGATTGTTAGAAAAACCTTTCAACGGGGCGGGCAAGGGCGGCAGCACTGCGGATTTCCGCGATGCTTGGTTCATCGGCTACAACAAACGTGTCACCTGCGGGGTTTGGACCGGGTTTCTCTCGGCCAACGGCGAGCCGATCTATCAGGGTGCCTTCAGCCGGGATCTGGCCATGCCGGTCTGGCAGGCGGTGATGAACGCCGCGACGCCCTCGTTCGGACGCGGGAAACTCGCCCCCTCGCCGGATGTGGTGGAGATCGCCGTTTGTGCGGTATCCGGCCAGCGGGCGACCCAGTTCTGCCAGCAGTATGTGGAGGACTCTAACAGCGGCGTGGTCCGTTCCGTGTCCACCGCGGTATCGGAGTATTTCCGCAGAGGCACGGAAACCCTGCCGTTTTGCGAGATCCATGCCGGCGGCGACAGCGGTGACGCGGGGGCACATGACATGGAGCTGCTCAACATGCCCGCGTCCAACGCCGTACCGGTGCGGCCGAAGGCTCCTGTTTTGTTAGGTGATGATCCCTATCACTCCGAACTCCCGGGTTATGCCGCCACCACCGAGCAACCCGGACTGGTGCGCCACAGCACCAATGTGCTCGACAGCCTGGATCTGGGAGACGTGGAGGAGGCCATCCCACTGCAGCACCCGAAGCGCTTGGAAATCGAGGATGAATAGTCCGGGCGGGAAGCCCAGTGTTATTTGGCACCAGCCATCTCTCATTCACTCCGCGCCCCCTCCGGCGGTGCTCCTTTGGGGGGAGCGCGTGCGCCCAGGGTCACCAGCCCGCCGTAAGCCCTGGCTTCATCAAAATTTCATCATCCTGCGGTAGCCAGCGGGGCCGAATCGCGGTATGAAACGGGCGCGCGCCGCGTTTGGTACGCCGCCCAGCCCCTTGCCGCCTAATGTCCGCCAAAGCCACTTGGAAAGTCAGCGCCGCCGTGATGGCGAGCCGGGTGCTCGGGCTTTTGCGCGACATGTTGTTCGCCAGCTTGTTCGGCGGCAGCCGTTGGATGGATTGTTTCAACCTCGCGTTCCGCGTGCCCAACCTGCTGCGCGACCTGTTTGCTGAGGGTGCGCTCTCGCAGGCGTTCGTGACCACGTTTTCCAAATTACTCAAGTCGGAGGGTGAGCAATCCGCCTGGGTGCTGGCCAACAAGGTGATGACACTCACGGCGGTGTTCATGAGCGCGGTTTCTTTGTTAGGTATATTCGCCGCGCCATGGATTGTGGAGGTTCTCACGATTTTTTCCAAATCGGGCGCGGCGGCGCGCGCGTACAATCCGCAGGAGCTGGTGTTGATGGTGACCATGGTGCGCATCATGTATCCGTTCATCCTGCTCCTGTCGCTCGCAGCCCTCGTCATGGGCATGCTCAACGCGAAAAACATCTTCGGCATGCCGGCTTTGGCATCGTGTTTCTTCAACCTCGGCTCGATGATTGGCGGCGCGGCGCTCGGTTGGTGGATGGACCCGGCGTGGGGACCTCGCAGTTTGTTAGGTTTTTCGTTCGGCGTGGTGATCGGCGGAATGGCGCAATTGACCTGCCAGTTCCCGGCCTTGCGGCGCACGGGTTACCGCTTTGCGGCGGATTTCCGCTGGCGGGATTCCGGCGTGCGGCGGATCCTGCAACTGATGGGACCCGCAGTGATCGCCGCATCCGTGGTGCAGGTCAACGTGGTGGTCAACTCGATGTTCGCCTATGGTGTGGGCGAAGGCGCGGTGAGCTGGCTGAGTTATGCCTTCCGCCTGATGCAACTGCCCATCGGCGTGTTCGGCGTGGCGGTGGCCACGGTCACGCTGCCCGCGCTCTCGCGCGCCGCGGTGGGCGGCATCTCCGCGGATTTCCGCCCGACGCTCGCCAAGGGCCTGCGTCTGGTCGCCTTCCTGGTGCTGCCGTCCACCCTTGGGCTAATTCTGTTAGCCGGGCCGATCGTGAGCGTGCTCTTCGAACGCGGGCACTTCGTGGCGGTGGACCGGATGCAAACCGCCGCCGCCCTGCGCGCCTATGGCTACGGCCTCTTGTTCTACGCATGGCTCAAGGTCCTGCAACCCGCGTTCTATGCCATCGACAAACGCTGGCTGCCGATGCTCGCCAGCTTCGTCTCGCTGGCGCTCAACCTCGGCTTCAACTATCTGTTTGTCTTCGTCCTCGGGCGTGGCCACGAAGCGCTCGCTCTCACCACCAGCATCACCGCGGGCGTGAACTTCCTCATACTCTATCTGGCGATGCGCAGGTTCGCCGGTGACCTCGGCACGCGCGAAATGGCCGGCCTGCTGGCAAGGCTGTTAGTTTCCGGTGCTGCGATGGCCGCCGTCTGCATCGCAGCCGACATCCTCTTTTTCAAGGACCCCGGCCAACTCCCGCTTTGGCTGCGCGCCGGCGGACTGACGGCCACCGTGGCCATGGCCGCCGGCGTCTATTTCGCCGCAGCCCGCATGCTCAAAGTCACGGAAGCCCAGGAGGCCATGGCCATGGTTCTGCGGCGGTTCCGGCGGTGATTCATGCGCATTCCGTCAAATCATTTGACAAAATGGTCTACATCTTGTAAAATCGTTTTACTAAATGAGCATATTTCCCCATCTTCTGGAACTCCACGACCTTGCGAAGCGCGAGGGCGCGGGAAAGCTTGCCAAACGGGAACTCTATGCCCGGATCCGAAAGGAAAAGGGGCGGCATTTCATAGGAATCGTCGGCCCACGCGGGGCGGGAAAAACCGTGATCCTCAAACAATGGGCACATGAAGATGCCGATTCGATCTACCTTTCCGCGGACACCCTGCCCATGGATGCGGACCTTTTCGAAATCGTCAGGGAACTGCAACAACGCTACCACTTCAACGCCTTCCTGATCGACGAGGTTCATTTTCTATCAGACGCTCAGGCGGCGTTGAAAAAAATCCACGATTTTCTCGAAGTGCGGGTGATCTTCACGAGTTCGGTGGCGCTTGCGATGCAGGCGTCGGCGCATGACTTGTCGCGTCGGGTGAGTCTGCTGCCGCTGGGCTACTTTTCCTTCCGGGAATATCTGGCATTCACCCATGGCGAAAAACTGGAGCCCTTGGGCTGGGGGGATTTTCTAGCAGGAAATTGTCATCCTGCCCATCTGCGCGCCGGAAGATTCCTGCAAGCCTATCTAACAGGTGGTTTGCTGCCATTCTCGCTCGACGAGCCCGATCCCCTGCCGCTGCTTAGGGGAACCTTGGATACGATCATTGAGCGCGACATCCCGGGGACGCTGCGCCTGCGGGTGGACGAACTGCAGTTGATCCGCAAGCTGCTGGCATTTACCGGCGGGGCAGCGGTGGACGGCATCAGCCATTCGTCGCTGGCGAAAAACCTGGGCATCACCAAATACAAGGCGGAACAATACACCGCCGCGCTGGAAGGAGCCTTCGTCATGCAGCGTGTTTTCCCGGCTGGCACGAATGTCCTGCGGGAGCCCAAGATCCTGCTCATGCCGCCACTGCGCCTGCTCTATCAACCTTGGGCGCAGGTCATAGGCGGCTTGCGTGAGGATTTTTTCATCTTCGCCATGCGGCAGGCGGGCTTGAACGTGCGTTACCTCAAGGGAACACGTGGACAGAAAACTCCTGATTTTCTGATAGAGCATGAGGGTCTGTCCATTGCTTTGGAGATCGGTGGCATGGGCAAGGGGCACAGCCAGTTCAAAGGCATCACCGCCCACCGGAAAATCGTCTTGGCGCCGGACATCGCGCCCTCCTCCGGGCGGCTTCCCTTGCATCTGGCAGGATTTCTCGCTCCCATGGATCGTGGGGACTGGCTGCGGAATCCAATGCCCGCCTGATCCCACCCAGCACCCTTTTTCCAACTTTCCCTTGGCAAGACGCGCGGCGCAGGTAGTCTGCGGCGCGGGGAAATGCGGGAAATTCCCTCTTGCTCCCCCGAAAAACTCTCTTCCAGCAATCCGATCATGTCTCTAGTCAACCATGTGCGCAATGCCGGCGTCGTCGGGGCCGGGGGCGGTGGTTTCCCCGCCCACGTCAAGCTCGCGGCCAAGGCGGACACCATCATCGCCAACGGCGCGGAATGCGAACCGCTGCTGCACAAGGATGCCGCCATCCTCGAACACCGCGCCGCCGAGGTGGTCCAAGGTATCCTGCTCTGCGCCGACGCTCTCGGTGCGCAGGATGTGGTCATCGCCATCAAGGCCAAGAAAAAACACGCCGTGGAAGCCGCAACCGCCGCCTGTCAGGGCACCCGCGCCCGCGTGTTTCTGTTAGGCGACTACTACCCGGCCGGCGATGAATACGACCTGGTCCACTCGGTCACCGGTCGCCTGATCCCACCCGCGGGCATCCCACTGCATGTCGGCGTCGTCGTCTCGAATGTGGAAAGCCTCGCCAACATCGCCGCCGCCGCCGCGGGCCGCCCGGTGACCCGCAAAATCATCACCATCGCCGGTGCTGTTAGAAACCCCTCCTCCTTCGATGTTCCGCTGGGCATTTCATTGCGCGAGTGCATCGCCGCCGCAGGCGGTGCCACCGTGGACAACCCGGTCATCGCCATCGGTGGCATGATGATGGGAGAAACCACCGACGATCTCGACCGCCCGGTCACCAAGACCACCGCCGGGGCCATCGTGTTGCCAAGCGATCATCCGGTGGTGCTGCGCAAACTCAAGCCCGCCACCCAGATGGCGGCCATCGGCAAGTCCGCCTGTGACCAATGCCGGTATTGCACCGAGTTCTGCCCGCGCTTTTTGTTAGGCTATGCGGTCGAACCCCACCAGGTCATGCGCTCGCTGGGATTCACCGCCACCGGCTCCGAACGCTTCAGCGAGTGGGCCGCGCTGTGCTGCTCCTGCGGCCTGTGCACGCTTTACGCCTGCCCGGAGTCCCTCTATCCGAAAGAAGCCTGCGACGACTCCAAGGCCGTGCTGCGCAAAATGGATTGGAAATGGACCGGAGCCCAATCCGTGGAGGCCCACCCGATGCACGACGGCCGCCGCGTCCCCATCAAAAGCCTGATGCGCCGCCTCGACATCGACATCTACGACAGCCCCGCGCCGCTCGCGGCCCAGCCTCTAACAACCAAGCGCGCCGTCATGCCGCTCAAACAACACGCCGGTGCGCCCGCCATCGCCAGGGTCAAGCCGGGCCAAGCCCTTGCTGCGGGCGAAATCATCGCCGAACCCGCGCCCGACGCCATGGGAGCCAACCTGCACGCCCCCTTCGCCTCGAAAGTCGAGGCCGTCGAAGCCACCCGCATCATCCTCACCGCCATTTAATTTTGTTAGACACGCCTTTCCCGCCATGAACGAACGCGCCATCGGACTCATCGAACTCACCAGCATCGCCGCCGGCTTCCTGGTGGCCGACACGATGCTCAAAGCCTCCAACGTGCAACTGCTATTGTCCCGCTCGATTTGTTCCGGCAAATTCATGGTGCTCATTGGTGGCGACGTGGCCGCCGTCGGTGCCGCAGTGCACGCCGGATGCACCGCCGCCAAAGGCTGCCTCATCGATCAAACCGTCATTTCCAAAGTGCACCCCGACGTCTTCGCCGCGCTCTCGCGCTCGCGCCCCGTCGAACCGAAAGGCGCGTTGGGCATCATGGAGGCCTTCAACGTGGCCACCCTGATCGAGGCCGCCGACGTCGCCGTCAAGGCCGCCAACGTGACCCTGCTTGAAATCCGCCTCGCCATGGCCCTGGGTGGCAAGGCCTTCGCCACTCTAACAGGAGATGTGTCCTCGGTGCAGGCCGCAGTGGACGCCGGCCGCGCGGTGATCGCCGGAGCCGGATTGCTGGTCAACGCCGTGGTCATCCCCCGCCCGCATCCGAACGTCTATCGGGAAATCATCTGAGATTTTGGTTCTTCGTGAATTCCCCCGGCTTCCCTTCACTCCGCTGTTGCGGAATCCGGGTTGTTGCGCATTGACACTTCGAGCGCCTTGACGCGCTCGACCAACTGCGGCAGGCGGCGCACATGGGCGCGGAGTTTCATGTCCTCGCGGATCGGGCTGGCCGGGCGGCCGGAATAGACCACACCGCCGGGGAGGTCGGTGGTCACGCCGGTGCGTCCTGTTAGAACCGCGTGATCGCCGATGGTGACATGGCCCACGGTGCCGACCTGGCCGGCGAGGGTGACGTAGTTGCCGATGCGCACACTGCCCGAGATGCCGCAGAGTGAGACGATGAGGCAATGATTGCCGACCACGCAGTTGTGGCCGATCTGGACGAGGTTGTCGATCTTGGTGCCTTCGCCGATGAGGGTTTTGCCGAAGCGGGCGCGGTCGATGGTGGTGTTGGCGCCGATTTCGACGTCGTTGGCGATTTCCACGATGCCGACCTGATCGATCTTGAGGTGGCGGCCCTCGCAAAGTTGATAGCCGAAGCCATCGGCGCCGATGACCGCACCGGGTTGGAGGATGACGCGGTCACCCAGCACGCAGCGCTCGCGGATGCTCACATTGGACATGATGTGGCAATCGCGCCCGATGACCACGTCCTCGCCGATCACGCTGTTAGGCCCGATTTCCGATCCGTCCCCCACGCTGGAGCCGGCCATGATGACCGCCCCGGCATGGACGCGGACTTTGTCCGGATCGAGCACGGCGCTGGGGTCCACCGAGGCATTCGGATGGATGCCCGGGGTGAATTTCCGGGCGATGGCCGCAAAATGGCGGACCACCACCGAGAAGGCCAGCGTCGGGTTTTCCACGGCAATGAGCGCCGCACTCTCCGGGCCGCCGGTCATGCCGCGCGGGACAAGCACGGCGGCGGCCTTGGTTTCGAGAAACTGCGCGTGGTATTTTTCGTTGCCGAGAAAACTCACGTCGTGAGGGCCGGCCATGTCGAGCGCGGCCATGCCTGTTAGATTGGAGTCACACCCGCCGCGGACGATGTCACCATCGACCCAGCGTGCGAGCTCGGAAAGCGTTAGAGCGATGGCCAAAGCAGACCGCAGCTGGATTATTTATCGCCGGACCCTTCGGGAGCCGGGGCGGGGATCTCAGGTTTGGAATCGGCCGCGCCGGGTTGGAAATCGGCGGGGGCGTCCTTGTTGAGGGATTTCAAGAGCTTGGCAGTGATGTCCGTGGCGTCCTTGGTATAGAGGAGGAAGGGCACTTGCGAGGTGCTGAGACCGGACTTGTCGAAGACATAGTCGAAGTTGTCGGCCTTGGCTTGTTCTTCCACGAGTTTACGGATTTCCTCAAGGATGCCCTTCATGCGTTGGACCATTTTTTCGTTGAGCGCCTGGTTGCGGCGTTGGAGGAATTCGCGGCGTTCGCGGTCGAGGGCGATGCCTTCCTGTTGTTGGGTTTGCCATTCCTTGAAGACCGTTTGTTTTTTGGAATCGTTGACGGCGGGGTCCTCGTATTGTTTGCGGAGGGTGGCGAGTGTGTCTTCGAGGTCACGGATGCGGGTCAGGCGCTCGTTGTTATCCTTCTGGATGCGGGCGCGCTCGACGTTGATTTGTTTTTGCGCCTCGTTGGTGCGGTAGTACTGCTTGAACAGCTCTTGCATATCCACGGTGGCGATCTTGAGTTTGCCTTCCTGGGCGGAGGCTACGGTGATGAGAGATGCCGCGAGAGCGGTGGCGAGGAAGCGTCTGATGGCTGTCATTGGATGATAGGTTGGGGTTGGGAGAGCGATTAACGGGCTGACTGTGGATGGGAAATTCGTATTCGTCAATGCCCATCCTCAGTCGGGAAATTTAATGAACTTGCCGGGATGATCCCAGAGGCTAAGTTACCGCCGTTCTCCAAGCAAGATGTCCACGCTTTCCACCATTCCCCTTGTGATCCTGCTGATTGTCATCGTGCTGACGGTGTTCAACATCATCATCTTCGTCCACGAACTCGGCCATTTCTGGGCGGCAAAGTGGCGCGGCCTGCAAATCGACCGCTTCCAGATTTGGTTCGGCAAACCGATTTGGAAAAAAGAAATCAACGGCGTGCAATACGGGCTCGGATGGATTCCGGCGGGTGGGTTTGTGGCCTTGCCGCAGATGGCGCCCATGGAAGCCCTTGAGGGTGGGGAAAAGCCCGAAAAACCGCTACCGCCCATCACGGCGCTGGACAAAATCATCGTCGCGTTCGCGGGCCCGGCCTTTTCGATGTTGCTGGCCCTGCTGTCGGCCGTGGTGGTCTGGAAAGTCGGCAAACCCAAAGATTTTGTGGACTCACAGGAAATCGGCTATCTCGTGCCCGGCAGCCCTGCGGAAAAAGCCGGCCTGCAGATCGGCGACAAAATCCTCGAGATCAACGGCCAATCGGTCAGCGGATTTGCCGGAACCCTCGATTCGATCAGCGAGCGTGTCATTCTCAGCCGAGGCAACGAGATCACTTTCACCGTCGCGCGTCCCGAAGAACCCAATCCCCTTCGATTGAAATCCGGATTTGAAATCGAAAAAGCCCATTGGTGGCAACGCCGCGGGCTGCGCAAAGTCGGGATTGAACCGGCGGCAAAGGCCATCGTCGGGGAGGTCACGAAAAACAGTCCCGCTGACAAAGTGGGCCTCAGCAAGGGCGATCAAATCACCACTGTCGATGGCAACAAACTCCGCAGTGCCGAGCAGTTTATCCGGTATCTGAAGGATCAAAAGTGGAAAACCGTGCATCTGGGCATCCAGACCGCCGCAGGGGCCACCCGCGAGGTGGATCTCACGCCCATGCGTCCGCTCAAGCCTGCAGACTCTGATCCCAAAGTTGGCATCCTCTTTGATTTCAGCGGTGGGGTGGACGTCCGCATGGTCTATCCGGAGCCGATCCAGCAGGTCAAAGACAGCCTCAACATGATGTGGGTCACCCTGACCAGCGTGAAGGCGAAGGATTCCAATATTGGGGTGGACCACCTGAGCGGGCCGGTCGGCATTGCCAAGATGTTGTATTCCCTCATGCAGATGGAGAACGGTTGGCGCCGCATCATTGCCTTCATGGTGTTGTTCAATGTGAACCTCGCGGTCCTCAACCTGTTGCCCTTCCCGGTTCTTGATGGTGGCCACATCACTCTGGCCATCCTTGAAAAAATCTTCGGTCGTCCCGTGAAAGCCAAACCCTTGGAAGTTCTCCAGACGGTTTGTGCCCTGCTCTTGATTTCCCTGATGCTCTTTGTCACCAGCAAGGACATCTTTGATCCCTTCGGTCGCGGCTCCAGCAACCCCAAGCAGGCGGAGGAAATGGTCTTTCCCGCCAATTGAGGCAAATTCACGATTTTCGGATTGCCAGGGCGGCGGCATGCCCCTAGTTTCCGCCTCCCGCGATTTTTCAACCACCCCACGCGATGTCCAAGCACAACAGTCTCAAGTCAAGCGCCTCCGTCGGCGGCAAGCGTTCCGTTCTCAAGCGTTTCGAGCGCGTCAAGTTGCTCAAGGAGCGTGGCGAATGGAAAGACGGACGTTCGCCCGTCGGCCTGCCCAAGACCAAGGGCGAGGGTTGATCCCTTTCAGGCGTTCCCCTCATCCACGCGCGGAACCTCGCTGTTTCGCGCCTTTTGCATTATATCTAACAGCCATGAAAGAAGGCATCCGCCTCAACAAATACCTCGCTTCATGCGCCGTGGGGTCCCGCCGCAATTGTGATGAACTCATCCAGGCCGGTCGTGTCGAGGTCAATGGCGCACCCTGCGTGAACATGGGCACCCGCATTGCCGAGGGCGACCACGTCCGCGTCGATGGCAAACGCGTGGCCCCGCGCGATGTCCTGATCGTGGCCTTCCACAAACCGCGCGGCTATGTCTGCACCCGCGAGGACGAACTCGGGCGCGACACGATTTACACCCTGCTGCCCGAAACCCTGCGCGCGCTCCATCATGTCGGGCGGCTCGACCGCGATTCGGAGGGTCTGCTCATCCTCACCAACGACGGCAATCTCTCCCAGCAGTTGATGCACCCGTCGAAATCCGTCGAGAAGGAATACCTCGTCACGGCCAACCAGTCGTTTGAAAACGCCCACCTCGACCAATTCCTGGCAGGCGTTTACACTTCCGAGGGCAAACTCAAGGCCAAGTCCATCGAACGCCTCTCACCCCGCCGCATCAAAATCGTGCTCGACCACGGTGCCAAACGCCAGATCCGCGTCATGTTCGAATCCCTCGGCTATCAGGTCAGCAAACTCCTGCGCGTGCGCGTCGGCGGCCTCTGGCTCGGCGACCTCGAACCCGGCCACTGGGCCATCCTCAACCGCGTGGAAATTGACATGTTGTTAGGGAAAACCGCCACTGCGGAAAAACCCAACCCCGTCGCGCGGAAGCCGCGGACGATCTAACAGGATGCGGCGCGGGCCATGACCGTTGCACGAATTCCTGTCCTTGCGGAGCCATAAGGGGGGCGGACGTCTCGTCCGTCATTGGGTCAATGAGACGCAGCATGGACGAGAAGCATGGACGAGACGTCCATGCCCCATAACGCTGCCTGCCGGTTCGATTCTTGCCGCTTGCGGTCCGGGCATTGCCACTCTAGCTTATCCCTTGGTGCGTGGCTCAGCCGCGTCAAATCCGTTAGAAATTCCCCCAGCCATGAGTTCCAAGAAAGCCCGCAACAGCCATGATCAGGACGCGGTTCACCTGCCGCCCAAGGAGTTTTCCGCCAAGGCGCGCATGCCGTCGATGGCGGCCTACAAGAAGCTCTATAACGAATCCATCGCCGATCCGGAGGGATTTTGGGCGGCGGAGGCCGGGGAACTTCTTTGGCGGAAAAAATGGAGCAAGGTCCTCGATTGGAAGGTGCCGTTTGCGAAGTGGTTCGTGGGCGGCAAGCTCAATGTCTGTGAAAACTGCGTGGACCGCCACGCCATGGGTCCGCGTAAAAACAAGGCGGCCATCATCTGGGAGGGCGAACCCGGCGACCAACGCGTCATCACCTATGGCCAACTCCACCGCGAAGTCTGCCGCTTTGCCAATGTGTTAGAAAACAAGGGGGTCAAGGCCGGCGACAGGGTTCTGGTTTACATGCCGATGATCCCGGAAGCGGCCATTGCCATGCTCGCCTGCGCTCGCATCGGCGCCGTGCATAACGTGGTCTTCGGCGGATTCGCCGCGGATGCGATTGTCGATCGGCTTCAGGATTCCGGGGCCACCACCGTCATCACGGCCGACGGCGGTTGGCGGCGCGGCAAAGTGGTGCCGCTCAAACCGGTGGTGGACGATGCCCTGGCAAAATACAAACAGGTCAGTCACGTGATTGTGGTCAGGCGTTGTGGCAACGAGGTGACCATGGATGTGAAACGCGATTTCTGGTGGCATGCGGAAGTGGCCGGGGTTTCCGCCAAACACGAGGCCAAGCCCTTTGATTCCGAGCATCCCTTGTTCGTTCTTTACACCTCCGGCTCCACCGGCAAACCCAAGGGCATCCTCCACACCTCGGGCGGTTACCTCACCGGCACCCACGCCACCTGCAAATATATCTTCGACATGCGCGACGAGGATGTCTTCTGGTGTACGGCCGATGTCGGCTGGATCACCGGGCATTCTTATATCGTCTATGGTCCATTATCTAACGGAGCAACCCAGGTGATGTATGAGGGCGCGCCCAACCACCCGGATTTCGGACGTTTCTGGAAAATGATAGAAAACCACGGCGTCACGATTTTCTACACCGCACCCACCGCCATCCGCGCCTTCATCAAGGCCGGCGATCAATTCCCCGCAGACCACGATCTAACGTCAATCCGTCTGTTAGGTTCGGTGGGTGAACCCATCAACCCCGAGGCATGGAACTGGTACCACAAGCACATCGGCGGCGGGCGCTGCCCGATCGTGGACACCTGGTGGCAGACCGAGACCGGCTCGATCCTGATCTCGCCGATGCCCGGGGCCACTCCGTGCAAGGCGGGCACGGCCACCCAGCCGTTCTTCGGCATCGAGGCCGCCATCCTCGACGACGCCGGCAACGAGTGCCAAGCGGACCAGGACGGCCGCCTCGTCATCCGCAAACCCTGGCCGTCCATGGCCCGCACGATCTACGGCGACAAGGAGCGCTATCACAAAACCTATTGGTCAGACTACCCCGGCATTTACACCGCGGGCGATGGCGCGCGCCGCGACAAGGACGGCAATTTCTGGATCATCGGGCGCCTGGACGATGTGCTCAATGTTTCCGGTCACCGCCTCGGCACGGCGGAAATCGAGAGTGCCTTGGTTTCGCATCCGGCAGTGGCCGAGGCCGCCGTGGTTGGGCGCCCCGATGACATGAAAGGCCAGGCCCTGGCCGCGTTCGTTACCCTCAAGGGCCATTTCTCCGAATCCTCCGAACTTCGTGAGGAGTTGCGCAACCACGTGAGCAAGGTCATCGGGGCCATCGCCAAACCGGATGATCTTCATTTCGCTCCGGGCTTGCCAAAAACGAGATCCGGCAAGATCATGCGGCGGTTGCTCAAGGAACTCGTCTGCACTGGCAAGGTCTCGGGCAATGTGACCACGCTTGAGGACTATTCGGTGATCGAAACCCTCCAGCGCAAAATCTCGCACTAATTTCCATGACCACGTCCCGCTTTTTCGTCGCCCGTTTTGCCCAGGCCTTCGGCTTTTTCCGCCGAAACCAGCGCATGTCGGATGCCGCCAGCGAATTGCACCTCCTGCGTGAGGCGGAGGCCATCCTTGGCATCGCCGTCTGGGAAAAAGTCGAAAACATCGAGGCCCTCTCCGTCGAATACTGGAATCTCCGGAAGTTGATCAAGGAAAGGGACGATGTGCGCGCCAGACTCGCCTCCTGTCAGGAACGGCTCAACCAGGCCCACGAAGCACGCGTCACCCTGCTCAACAGCACCCCCGAAATCAATCAGGAGTTGTTGGAGGAAAGAACCGCCCTGCTCCATGAACTCGAGCAACTCTCCAAACAGCGCGACCAAATCGTCGCCGACGCCCGCGAAGTCCGCCGCGCCTACATCGGACTCAAAATGAAACTCGAAGTGCTCTCTAACGAAAGCCACGTGTCTGAGGGCGCCCGCCTTGAAATCGAAAAGGTCAAGGCCCGCCTGCTGGAACTCAAAAACGAGTTCGCGCAACTCAAGGCCGAGCGCATGCGCGTCGGCGACCTCATCGAAAATGGCGACACCAAGGTGGACCACATCGATGACCAACTCAAGGAGACCCGGCAACACCGCCGCGTGCAAGCCTCCGAGACGTTCCACATGATCGGCGAGGGCAACAAGGAGCTTTCCTCCCTGCGCGCAGAAAGCGGCTTGATCGACACCCGGATGCGCCAGCTTTACGCCGAAATCGGTCGCTACGTGAGCCGCAATACGGCCAGAGACCCGTCCTGCGCCACCGTGGCCGCCACCCAACAAGGCCTCGTGGATGTCATGCGCGCCCTGCGCCGCTCGATCGCGCTCAATCACCGCCTTGCCGGCACCGAGTGAGTGCCCGCCGCCTCTTTTCACCGCCGCCGCCGCATTGGCAAAACTGACAGTCTTAGCCGTCCCCGCTGTGACGGCCCAAGGTTCATCTCGACCCCTTGCAGCATGATGCGTCCTGGATGGTCATCTTCCGGTTCAGTAAACTCAAAATCAGCAAATTATTTCAATGACAGGTTGCAGGAAAGGTCCATGGGACGCAGTCTGGTGGCGTTGGCGGCGGGTTTCCGGCGGCCATTTTGCAGAAATTTCCGCTGAAGATGAATAAGTCCATGCCAGAACCGTCCAACGCCGAGCGGGGGCCGGAGGGTTCTCACGGTCCGGACGTTTCTTTGGATGCCCCGGGCGATGATTTCCATTTGGTCGCACGGGCACAACAAGGGGATTTGAAATCCTACGATCTTCTGGTGACCCGTCACCGCGGAAGAATCTTCGCCATGATCCGCAACATGATCCATCAGGAAGCCGACGCATGGGACCTCTCCCAGGAGGTCTTCATCAAGGCGTGGGGCGCGCTTTCGGGCTTCGAGGCCAAGGCGCGTTTCACCACCTGGCTCTACCGCATCGCCCACAACGTCGTGTATGATTGGACGCGCAAACGCAGGGTCGAGAGCGCGGGGGAATGGAACGACGAATTGTTTGATCGAGAGAAGATCGATTCCGCATCGTTCACCACGCCCTCCGGTGGGGAGGCTCCCGATGAGACGCTGGCCCACGGCGAGTTGCGGGCGAGGATTTCCGCCGCCCTGGGAAAACTTTCCCCGGAACACCGGGAAGTCGTCCTGTTGAAGGATGTGCAGGGACTCTCTTACAAGGAAATCGCCGGCGTGATGGAGTGTTCCATCGGCACGGTGATGAGCCGGCTTTATTACGCGCGCCAGAAACTCCAAACCATGCTCAAAGATGAATACGAATCCCGATGATACCACGCTGGCCCGTTGGCTGGAGGACGAACTGGAGGGCGAGGAACTCGCCGCCTTCGAGATCTGGCTGGCACAACACCCGGAACAACTTGCGGAACGCGAGCATGTTAGAAAATGGCGCGCCACCATGGCTGCGGCCATCCCGGCCGTGCAAGAGCCACCCTATCCGGATTTTTTCAACAGCCGCGTGGCAAGCGCGATCCGGGGGACCTCGGCACGCCCCGCATCCGCCGCCAAGCCACGGTCATTCTGGAAATCCTTCCTGATGCCTGCGGCGGCTTGTGCCGCCATGATGCTGTCGTTTTGGATGGGCACCAAAACCCGCGGACAACCCATGGAAGTGGATGTCACCGGGGCACCGAAGGCCATTCCCGTGGAGCCGCTGGTTTACACGCCCGAGAAGGGCGTGGAGGCGGAATGTTTTTCCAGCTCCATGGCCTCGGCCACGGTCATCGTGTTGAATGGCGTGGACGCCATCCCCGATGATACGGATTTTTCGGACAACACCTCCATGCGCGGCCCTCGGGAAATCGATGCCACCGCCTCCGTTCTAACAGAAGACAAGAGGGAACCCTGACCGATGAATCCTCTCAAATGGATGATCGCCTGCGCGGCACTGCCATTGTCTAACATGACAATGGCACTGGAGGATCCGGGCAGTTCCAAGATCGGGCTGGTCCGCGTGACCGTCTATCACGCCACCAATGGCAACGCCAGGGCGGCCGGCGTGAAAACCGCTGCGGTGGCCAAGGAAACATGCCAGCGTTTGGGCAGCGAGGCGCGGCTGCGCTTCAAGAACTACGGGTTGTTAGGCCAGGACACCCAGCCCTTGCTCAGGAGTTATGAAAACTGGGCGCAACCCTTGAAGCCCTCGGATGAGGTGCTGGTGCGCTTCGAGGCCAGGAGCCGCCCGACCAAAAAATCCACGGTGCTGGACTTTGAATTGTGGCTCGCGCGCAAGAAAATCGTCAAAACCGACGTCCACCTCGAAGGCAACCGCCCCTTGTATGTGCTCGGCCCCGAGTGGCGCGGCGGACGCCTGATCATCGCCGTCGCACTTGCGCCTGAGCCCAAACCTGCTCCATAGTTCCGCCACATGAAAAGCGCATGCGGAATTTGGCTGGCATTCATCGCGATCATTCAAGCGGCGGGACTGGATTTTCCCGAAACCCGCAAGGAGATCCATGCGGAACCGGATGTCAAAATCGTGACCTCCGATTTCGTGTTCACCAACCGCAGCGACAAAACTGTCAGCGTGATCAAATACGATGCGGCCTGTTCCTGCATGGCGGTGAGCATCAAGGGGGGCAAACTGCGCTACGCCCCAGGCGAATCCGGCGTGGTGCGCACGGAATTCGATATGGGCAACTTTTCCGGAGCGGTGGACAAGAACGCGACGCTGTGGCTGGAGGGCGACCCGGAGGACAAGCCGTCGCTGGTTCTAACCGTCCATGTCATCATCCCGGTGCTCGTGGCCGTGGAACCCAAGACGGTGAAATGGGACCTCAACGAAGCGCCCACCTCCAAGACCATCCGCATCACAATGAACCATACCCAACCGATTCACGTGATGTCGGTGACATCCACCAGCGAAACCTTCGCCCACGAACTCAAAACCCTTGAAGATGGCAAAACGTACGAATTGCTCGTGACGCCGCTGGATGTCAAATCCTCGAGTCTCGCCATCATGCGCATCGTGACGGATTGCGGCATCAAAAAGTTCCAAACCCAGATGGCCTTCGCGCAAGTCCGCAAACCCCAGCCCGCCGCCGCCCCGAAAAATCCATGAAGGTCCCCGCCCAGATCGCGGTGATCGCCGCCATCGCGCTGTCCGCCACCGCTGTCACCTACCTGACCAAAGGGCATCCTGTTAGATCCCTGTTCTGCGACCCCGCCACGCTGAAACCCGATGAGGTCTGCCTGCAACAGCTTCCCAAGGACATGGCCGTGCTGTGGGTGGACGCGCGCCCGCGCAAGGATTGGGAGAAAAACGGCGTGGAGGGCTCGATGCTTTGGAACCTGGATCCCGCCGAGGACATGCAGGCCTTCGAGGCGGAGGCGGCTGTTAGAATCGCCGCCACCCCGCGTGTCATCGTTTACTGCGGCGATGAGAATTGCGGGATCAGCCGCCAGGTCGCGGAACGCATCCGTCAGATGGACCTCGGCGCGGAGGTCTCCGTGCTGCGCGGCGGCTGGCGCGCGCTCAGCGAGGCCGGACGGGTGAGAATGACGAAGGATCAAGCATTAAGCCCGAAATTCTAAACCAAACAGCGCGCCGCTGGCGCGAGAGGGTGCAAAGGGCTTCGAATGGCATGGATTCGATTGACGATTGATGATTGATGAATGTTGATTTTTGAAGTGAGCTTGAAATTGAGCGGCGCGCCCACAAGCGCACATCAACAGCCGTCAGCCGTCATTCGAATCCCGGGGAGCTCTGCCACCCAACCCACAGTCGATCCGTCACCAAGCCTCGAAGAGATAGGAGATCGTGGATCGTGGATGAAGAGACCTTACTCTTCACTTCAAAAATCAAAAATCAACATTCATCAATCGTCAATCTCTTCCTCTTCCCCGATCCCCGGACCCGGGCTGCCCGCGACTTGGCGCTTGAATGTTGCGGCCCCAGGCCCTAGTCCGGGGGCCGCATGGATCCAATGCACCCCTATCAACACCTGTCGCTCTTCACCGTGGGCCTGCTTCTGGCCGTCTGGCTGATCGGCAGCCACGCCCTGATGCTGGCAAAACCCGCCATGGTGCAGGCCTACCTGAAAAAATTCCCGCGGGATCAACTGGCCGGCCAAATCCTGTTAGGTATCGGGCTGGCATGGTTCTGGCTGCTGGTCGCGCCGACCGGTCTGGGGCTGCTCAGTTCGCTCGCCATGGACTTCGGTGAATTCAACGGGGCCAAGCCGCTGCTGCGCATATTGGTGCCGGTCTCGCTCGTGCTGGTGGCCATCAGCATCAAGGACTTCCTCGCGGTGCGCGCACTGGGGGTGGTGGGCTTGATGCTTGCCGCGCCGCTGCTGGGGGCGGCGTTTTTGAAAGACCCCGCCTCACGGTTGTTAGTTCCGCTTTACGCCTACGTCTTGCTGACCGTCTCGATGTTCTGGGTGGGCATGCCTTATCTTTTTCGCGATGCGGTCACCTGGGCCACGGCGGATTCCAAGCGTTGGACGCTGCTTTCGCTGTTAGGGTTTGGCTATGGCGTGGCGGTTCTCATCTGCGCCTTCGCCTACTGGCGGGCCTGTTGAGCCACATCAATAAACCGGTGCGCCCGAGGTGTCCGCACCGCTGCTGGTGCCGCCGCTCGTTTTGGTTGCGGTTTTTTCCATCCCTTCGCCCAAAATCCGCGTGTCACGGCCAAGGCCGATGAAGGTGTTGCAGGAACTCGTCAGAACGCCTGCGGCGGCAAGAGTGATCAATAAGATGGCTTTCATCACGCGCCATGGATAGCGCGTTTTCCCGCTCATGCAAGCAAATTTTGTAAAGACATATTGATCATACGGCTTTTCTTAACGTGCCCGTCGGGGTTTTTTCGGTTCGAAGGAAACGGCTTTGGGGTCGAAGGCTTCGGGGTCGTAGCCGGGGTAGAGCCATGCGATTTCGCCGTGCAGGGCCTGCATGTATTGGAAGGTTCCGCCGCAGTCTTCCTGCGGGCAGGCGCGCGCGCCGTCTAACATCTCGGGGCCGCCCTCGCCCTCGCTGCGTTTTTCAAACACGATCTCGTGAATCCATTCATCCGCGAAATCATAACGGTAGAGGATGCGGATCGGCAGTTTGCGTTTGCCGAGGAAATCCGCGACGCTGAGCACCGCCTCATCCTGGAATTCACCCAGCGTCTGGTCCTGCAAGCCGATGGGGCCGATCACATCGACCAGGCGCTTGCCCTTGCCGTGGCGGAACTCGTGGGGATGTTTGTTGTCCCAGCCCATGGCTGCCTGGATGGCATCGCTGAGCGCCACGAAGGTGACATCCCGTGAGATTGAAAACCTCCGCCAAATCTGCGGTTGAATGCCATAGAGAAACACCTTCACCACCACGCGGTTTTGTTCGTGCAACTTGGCCATGCCCGCGAGCATGCAGAGATCCGGCCTCAGATCAAACTGCAATCGCGAGGGGCGCGGGGAATTCGTTTGATTTTCGAAGGAGCCATCGTTTGTTGCCCCATGCATATGAGTGAGCCTAGAAAAGGCCGCTTGAGCAAAGAGCGGCGTGAAGAGATCACCCGCCGGGTCATGTCCGGGGAGCGTGCGGCGGATTTGGGTCGTGAGTTCGGGGTCACCCGGGCTTACGTTTCCCTGCTCAAGGCCTATGTGCTTCACCCGCAACGCTATGTGCTCAAGGCGCAGAAGCGGTTCTCGCGCAAACTTACCCCCAATGAGTTGCATCAATTCGAGGCCGCGCTCGCAAGCGGTACGCCCGAAACCTTCAAACTCAAACCGACCTCGTGGCATTGGACTCTCGACCACGCGTTCCAGTTGGCATGGAAGCTCTTCAAAAAACGTCCGAGCCTGCGAGTGGTCAAACTGTGCCTGGCTCCCTACCTACGCGGCCCGCGCGGCAGGGTCATGAAACGACGGCTCGCCCGATCATCAGCAACCTCAGCCCGTTGAGGCAAACCAACACGGTGCTGCCTTCATGACCCACCACCCCCAAGGTCAGCGGCAGCGAAAATCCCAGCGCGGCACAGATCAGCACCACGATCACGGCGCTGGAAAACACCAGATTCTGCATCAGCACGCGCTTCGCCCGCCGCGTGTGCGCTAACAAAAGAGGAATGTTTTCCAGGCGGTCGCCCATCAGCACGATGTCGGCCGTCTCCATGGCCACATCCGTCCCGGCGGCTCCCATCGCCACGCCGATGTCGGCCATGGCCAGCGCCGGCGCGTCGTTCACCCCGTCCCCTATCATCATCACCGTGCCTTCCCGCTTGAGCTCCCGGATGAGCTGCAGTTTGTCCTCCGGCAGAAGTTCGGCGCGCACTTCATCCACTCTCGCCTCGCGGGCGATGGCCTCCGCCACGGCACGCTGGTCGCCGGTGAGCATGATCACCCTTCTAACACCCAGGTGGTGGAGGTCGTCGGCTAGGCGGCAGGCTGCCGGGCGGATGGTGTCGGCCATGACCAACACCGCCTGGGCGGTCACGGCGTCACCCTCGCGCGTGCCGAGCCAGACGCAGGTCTTGCCCATGGCTTGGAGTGGGCGCGAATGGATCTCTAACACATCAATGCCGGCGGCTCCCAGTTCGCGAAACAAGCGCTCGCTGCCGGCCAGATAACGGATGGAGCCGACACTGGCCTCCGCACCCTTGCCCGCGGTCGACTGAAAATCCGTGGCAGCGGGTGCCTCGATGCCCAGCGCGGCCGCGCTTCTAACGATCGCATGCGCCAACGGATGCTCGGATTTGGCTTCCAGCGCCGCAGCGGCTCGCAGCAGCACCCGCGCAGGCTCCGGCAGCTCGCCGCTGAGCGGGTGCCCGCCCGCGGCGGTGATAATTTCTGTTAGAGACGGCTTGCCCACCGTGAGCGTGCCGGTTTTGTCGATGGCCACGATGTCGATGTTGGCCGCGCGTTCGAGATGGGAGCCGCCCTTGATGAGGATGCCGCGCCGCGCCGCGCCGCCGATGGCCGATAAAACGGTGGCGGGCGTGCTGATGACCAGCGCGCAGGGCGAGGCCACCACCATGATCGTCATGGCCCGATAGAACGCAGTGGCGAACGATTCATTCCAAAACAACAAGGGCACCAGCAACACGCCGAGAGTGAAGACGATCACGCCCATGGCATAGTATTGTTCGGCCTTTTCCAGAAACCGCTGGGTGCTGGATTTCTCCGCCTGGGCCTCGGCCACCAGCTTCACCATCCGCGAAAGCGTGGAATCCTCGGAGCGCTTGCTCACCCGCAGCTCGATGCCGCCGCTCTGGTTGAGCGTGCCCGCAAACAACGGACTGCCGATCGACTTGGCCACCGGCATCGACTCCCCTGTTAGAGATGACTCGTCGACGCTGGTGCCGCCTTCTTCTAACAATCCATCCACCGGGATCTGCTCCCCGGGGCGCACGATGACAATTTCCCCGATCGCCAGGTCCTCGACCGCCACCTTGAGCGTGGCACCGTCGCGTTTCACCAGCGCCTCGCTGGGGCGCAGGGTGAGCAAGGCCTCGATGGCCCGTTGTGTGCGTTCCATGGCATGGCGCTGCAGCACGTTGGAAAAACTGAACAAAAACAACAGCAAGGCACCCTCGGAGGGGTGGCCGATGTAGCCGGCTCCCAGTGCGGCGAGCACCATCAACACGTCCACATCGAGCACCTTCTCACGCAGCGAGGCAATAGCCGAACGCACCCCCTGCTGGCCGGCAAACAGATAGGCCCCGGCATACAGCAGATGGTGAACCCACACGTTCATGCCCGCCAGCCTTTCCACCAACTCGGCGACAATGAGCAAGGCCAGCCCGAGGCCACACGAAATCTCCTCGTTGAGATCCCCCGCAAGAATTTTTTGCAGCAGCGGGCGGTGCCCCTCCACCCGCGGCGCCAGCGGATGGATGTTGGCTCCCGTCTGTTTGAGGTCATCGACGATGCGCGCCTCGGATTCCACGCCCGTGTCAAAGGTCACCGACAGCACCTTGCCAAGATAGGTCGCGGTCGCCCGCCGCACGCCGGGGATTTTCTCCGCCTTTTTTTCCAACTTCTGGGCGCAGGCCTCGCACGCGTTGCCATCCAGCCGGAAGGTGCATTTGCGCATCGCACTCCGCACCTGGCTGATGTGCTCGTCCAGCAGCGACCTCACATCGTTCTCACTCAGCACCTGCGGATCAAATTCCACATCCACGCTCGCCTTCAGCGGATCCGTGCTGACCCGCAGGATGCCTCCGTGATCCGTAAGTTCGTGATCCGGAGAATCCACACAGCAGGCAAGGGGAGTTTCGTCTTTCATCGGCGGGAAGTCAGAGTGTCCTTCAATTGCGCCACTCCGCAGCTCTTGCCAAGCACTTTGTGCAACTTCCTCACCACGATGACCTGTCGTAATCGATACGCATTCTCGATAGACCCGGTCGCCTCCCCGGCCCATTCCTCCCATGCCTCCCATGCGTGAATTATCCTGCCATCTCTTCCGGGCTGCCAGTTAGCCTGAATAGGAAGATGGAAACCACTGATTTTACTGATTAAACTGATTTTAAAGAAGTTAGAAAGAAAGACCCGCCCACCCCAAAGGTGAGTGAAATCCCAGCCAATTCTTTCAGTGAAATCAGTTAAAATCAGCGCAATCAGTTGTAAAAATGGTCGGTGTTACCTTTGGCATTTTCCAATCTAGCACCAGAACCCGCTTGCGGACTCCGGATTCTGTGAAATGTTGGCCCCACGATGGATATCCTGCTCGTCGAGGACGAACCCCAACTGGCCGAACTGGTCAGCCGCTCCCTGACGCGCGCGGGCCATACGGTGGCAAGCGCCGCGGACGGTCCGGCCGGCCTGCACCGCGTGGTCTCATCACGCTGTGATCTGGTGGTCCTCGATGTCAATCTGCCCGGCTTCGACGGCTTTGAATTGTTGGCCCGCATCCGCGCCGCCGCTCTCCCGGTGCGCGTGCTGATGCTCACGGCGCGATCTGAAGTCGGGGACCGGGTCGCCGGCTTGAAGGCGGGCGCGGATGATTATCTAACAAAACCATTCGCCGTGGAGGAATTGTTAGCCAGGGTGGAGGTGCTCGGGCGGCGCACTGCGGGCGCGGACCCGGACGGCCCGCTCCAAATCGGCGATCTGTGCATGGATCTGGCGAAACGCCGGGTCAGCCGGGGCGAGCAGCGCATCGAGCTATCACCGCGCGAGTTCGAGGTCTTGCAGGTGTTCATGCGGGAACCCGGCCGCACCTTTTCGCGCGATGAAATCTGCGAGCGCATCTGGGAACGTGCGCATGAATACGACACACGCACCGTGGAAATCTTCATCATGCGCCTGCGCCGGAAACTCGATCTTCCCGGCGCGGAATCCGTGATCCGCACCATCCGCAATGTCGGCTACCGGATCAACCTCCCGTCATGAATCGCTGGTCACTCAAGGTCACCAGTTGAAAACACCGGTGGCCATCCTGCGCGCGGGCCTGGATCACCTGTCGAGCGCCACCGATCTAACCGAATCCCAGGCGGCCGAGGTCGCCATGCTGCGCCAGCAAACCCGGCGCCTCAACTCCCTCATCGAGGATCTCCTGTTGTTGGCCCAGGCCGACGCCGGCCGCATGCTGCTTGAAAAAGAGGAGTTCGATTTGAATGAATTGATCCAGGCGGCCGTCGATGACCTCCAAACACTGGTCGCGGGCAAGGCCATCGCGGTGGAGGAAAACCTGCCCGCCCCGATTCCTGTTAGGGCCGACCGCCGCCTGCTGGCGATGGTCTTCCAGAACCTGGTGGAAAACGCCGCGAAATACACCCCGGACGGCGGTCTGATCCGGGTCCACGCCTCCATGCGGGCGCACGAGGCGGTGGTGAGCATCGGCAACACCGGGAACAACATTCCGGACGCGGTCTGCGAGCAGATTTTCGAGCGCTTCCGCCGCGGCACCAATGCCGGCGAGATCATCAGCGGCCACGGCCTCGGCCTCAACATCGCCCGTGAACTCGCCAGAGCCCACGGCGGCGACCTCACCCTCAACCCCGCCTCCCCCGGATGGATCGAGTTCGAACTCCGCTTCCCCGCCCACGAAGGCAGGGACTGACCTCCGTCAGATCCGTCAGATTCTTCCTCTTCCTCTTCCTCTTC
>CAYWLC010000023.1:0-27499 GCA_964458895.1 uncultured Luteolibacter sp.
CATCGCCTGCTTGCGGCCTTTTTTCACCTCGATCATGCGGTCGATGAACTGCATCGCTCCCGGACGATAGAGCGCGAGCAGGTCGATGATGTCGTCGATTTTATCTAACTGATATTTCCGGCAGGTTTCGACCATGCCGCCGGATTCCAACTGAAACACGCCCATGGTTTCACCGCGGTTGAGGATGGCGAACGTCGGTTTGTCATCGAGCGGGACATTTTCAATGGCGAAATCCGGCTTGTGTTTGCGGATGTGACCGACGGCCTCGTGGATCACGGTGAGGTTGCGCAGGCCGAGGAAATCCATTTTGAGCAATCCCACCTCGGTGATGGCCCCCATGTCATATTGGGTGACGTTGCGGTTGAGTCCCTCGAGTGCGAGCGCGTAGTTCCACAATTCGCCATAGGTGGTCGATGCCTCGATGAGTTCGCGCAATTCTGGGTTGCGGTCGATTTCGCGCTGGAGGATGGAATCGTGGTATTTTTCCTTCTCATCCTCATCGAGCGCCTTGGGATCGATCATCTTGGACACGCGGTCGGCATCCCCGTAGGAAATCCCCAGCACGCGGGCGACGTCGCGGATCACGCTTTTGGCACCCATGGTGCCGTAGGTGATGATGTGCGAAACACAGCGGTCGCCGTATTTCTTTCTAACATAATCTATCACCTCAGCGCGCCGGAACTGGCAGAAATCGATGTCCACGTCGGGCGGGCTGACGCGTTCGGGATTGAGGAAACGTTCGAAGAGGAGGCCGAATTTGAGCGGGCAGATATCAGTGATGCCCATGGCGTAGGCGACCAGCGAGCCGGCGGCCGAGCCGCGGCCGGGGCCGACGGGGATGTTCTGCCCACGCGCCCATTGGATGAAATCCGCGGTGATGAGGAAGTAGGAGGCGAAGCCCAACTGATTGATGACATTGGCCTCATATTCGAGGCGCGTGACGATTTCGGGGTCCTGCGCTTTGCTAGCGCCGTAGCGTTTGACGAGGCCCTCGCGGCAGACGCGCATCAGGTATTCCTCGCGCGGGCTGCCATCGGGCGTTCCGAATTGCGGGTATTTTTCCGACGATTTGGAATCGAGTTTGAGTTCCACGTTGCAGCGTTCCGCGATCTCGAGCGTGGCGTCGCAGGCACCGGGGACATCGGCGAACAAGGCGCGCATTTCCTCCGCGGTTTTGAAATAGACCTCGGGCGTGTAGTGCATGCGTTTTTCATCGATGAGCAGGTGGCCGGTGCCGATGCAGATCATCACGTCGTGGGCTTCGTGATCCGAGCGATTGAGGAAATGGACGTCGTTGGCGGCCACGGTTTTCAGGCCGAATTCGGCGGCGAGTTTGAGCAGGCCGGGAGTGACCTGGCGTTGTGGTTCCAGGTTGTGGTTGTGGATTTCGACGTAGGTGTTGTCCCTTCCGAAGATATCACATAACTCCGCGAGGGTTTCGCGGGCTTTGTCCTCGTCGTTGGCGCGCAACCACTCGTTGACCGGGCCGGAGATGCAGCCGGTCAGACAGATGATGCCCTTGGAAAACGCGCGCAAGGCCGCACGGTCCACCCGGGGTTTGCCGTAATAGAGTCCTTCAAGGTGGCCCTTGGTGATGAGTTTTGATAGATTTTGCCAGCCTTCGTTGGTTTCGGCCAGCAAGGTCATGTGGGTGGCGCGCTTGCGGCCCGGCAAGTCCTTCTTCTCGTCCATCGAGAACGGCGCAAGGTAGATCTCACATCCCAGGATCGGTTTCACTTTCGCCTTGATGCATTTCTGATAGAACCCGATGGCTCCGTAGAGATTGCCGTGGTCGGTCATGGCCACGGCCGGCATGCCGAGTTCCGCGGCGCGTTGGGCGAGGTCGCCGGTGCGGATCATGCCGTCGAGCAGCGAGAACTCAGTATGGACGTGGAGGTGGACGAAGGAATCGGACATCGGGAGGCCCCGACCGTAGCCATGCCCGGCCTGAGGGCAAGCGAGTGCTTGGGAATGTCCTGCAAATCGTGTGCCGCACGATTCCCTGTTTGGCAAAACGACCGGATTGCGCCATATTGGCCTGCCATGATCCGCTTTCTGCACACCCGCATCCGCGTCCGCGACCTCGACCGATCGGTCGCCTTTTACCAACACCTTGGATATTTGATCCGCGAGTTCCGGGATTCACCGCAAGGCAACCGCCTGGCCTTCCTCGTGCTGCCCGGCAACGAGGTCTTTCTCGAACTCTGCCATTCGCCCGATTACACGGACGTTTGCCCGGAGGACCTCATGCACACCGCACTCGGCGTGCCCGACATCCTCGATTATTGTGATCAACTCGAACAAGCCGGCATCGAGATCTGGCCCGGCGACTGGCGGCAAAAATTCACCGCCGGCAGTCACAAAATGGCCTTTGTCACCGATCCGGATGGATATGAGGTGGAGATTCTGGAGAAATGATGGCATCACAAGCGCACCAGTGCCTCAGCCACGGCGCGGATGGCCTCATCCAACGCGAAGGCCGCTTCTGTTAGAGCAACCCGCGGCGCTCCGGTGTAATCCGATACTAACAATCCTCCGGCCCGGCCACCACGACGGCCGTTTTGCCGCGGCGCAGCGAGGTATGAAAATTCAGCGCCCGAAGAGGATACAGATCGGGCTGGGGGAGGGGACGGTGGTGGAGGGGTTGCCGAGTTCGCCGGTGGCGGGATTGCGCGGCAGGACGCTGATGGTGTTGGATTCCATGTGGGCGCATAGCAGCCATTTTCCGCAGGGGGAGATTTTGAAATGGCGCGGGGTCCTGCCGCCGCAGGGTGCGCGCTGTGAGAATGTTAGGTCGCCGGATTTTTCATCGCGGCGGAACACGGCGATGCTGTCATGGCCGCGGTTGGAGGCATAGACGAAGCGCTGGTCGGGGCTGATTTCGATCTCGGCGGTGGTATTGGCGCCGGCGAAGTCAGCGGGTAGCGTGGTGATGCTAACAGGTTTGCCGAAGGTATCCTTGTCACAGGTGGCGGCGCTCACCGTGTTATCCAGTTCGTTGACCACATAGGCGTGTTTTTCGTCCGCGCTGAAGGCCATGTGGCGCGGGCCGGCGCCGGGTTTGATTGTTAGAGGGGGCAATTCCCCGCCGAGCGCGGAGGTGGCCGCATCAAACCGATAGATGAGTACTCGGTCCAGGCCGAGGTCGGGCACGAACAAACGCGAGGCGGCCTGGTTGAAATACACCCCGTGGGCATGGGGACCGTTCTGGCGTGACTTGTCAGGACCCGAGCCGGTGTTGGTCATGATGGACACGGTTTTGCCCGGCAGGCCGTTTTCATCGAGCCTGACAATCGAGATCCGGCCATCGCCATAATTCGCCACCGCCACGCTCCTGCCGTCCGGTGACACGGCGAGGTGGCAGGCACCTTTGCCGCCGGTGGACGCCTCGCCGAGGAATGTCAGGCGGTGGTCTGCTGAAACTGAAAATGCGGCGACCGCACTGGTGCCGTCGGCGAAGGGTTTGGATGGTTCCCCCACGGCTAACAGAACGGGTTGGGCAGGATGTAGCGCCAGAAAGCCGGGATTCCTGTATGGCGCGGCGAGATCCGGCGTGGTGAGTTTGCCCGTGAGCGGGTCGAAATCGGCCTGATAGATGCCCTTGCTCCGGGTGTTGCCGCCGGTGTTGGTGCCGATGAACACCGGCATGGCGGGCAGCGCGGTGACGAGGGCGAGCAAGCAGGCGGCTTGGCGGATCATACGTGCGGGTTTCTATCAAACATTGAACCCGAAATGGCGTTGCGCGTTGCCGAAACACACCGCGCGGATGAGCCCGGCAAGCATCTCGAAATCGTCTGGCAGTTCGCCGCGGTCGGCCTCGGAGCCGATGAGGTTGCACAGGATCCGGCGGAAATACTCGTGGCGCGGATAGGACAGGAACGACCGTGAATCCGTGAGCATGCCGACGAAACGCGAGAGCAGGCCGGTGGACGACAGCGCGTCCACCTGGAGTTCGATGCCGTTTTTCTGATCGAGGAACCACCAACCGGAGCCGAATTGGATCTTGCCGGGGATGGTGCCGTCCTGGAACGCGCCGGTGAGCGCGGCGAAGAGATAGTTGTCACGCGGGTTGAGGTTGTAGAGCACGATCTTGGGCAGCGCGCCATCGCGGGCGAGCGCGTCCAGATAGGTCACGAGTGCGGCTCCCTGCGTCGTGTCGCCGATGGTGTCGAATCCGGAGTCCGGACCTAACAGACCGAACATCCGGCTGTTGGTGTTGCGGTAGGCGCCGAGGTGGAGTTGTTTGGTCCAGCCCTTGGCCGCATCGAGCTGGCCGAAAAACACCATCAGATAGAAAGAGAACTTCTCCTTTTCCTCGGGAGTCGCGGCCTTGCCGGCGCGCGCGTTTTCAAAAATCATCGCCGCCTCGGCATCCGTGCAGTGCAGCGAAGGCATACGGTCCAGACCGTGGTCGGACAAGCGCCCGCCCGCCGCGTGGAAATCGTCGTGGCGTTTCTGGAGCGCTGCCAGCAGATCGGAAAAGCGCGCGATGTGGGTGTCGGACACCGCCTCAAGTTTGCGCAGCCATGGTTCTAACAGATCTGGCTGATCGACGAGGAACGCCTTGTCCGGGCGGAAGGTCGGCACCACCAGCGTGGTGAGATCCGACGCGGCGATGGCGGCATGGTCATCCAGCGGGTCGGCCGGATCATCGGTGGTGCCCACCATGCGGACGTCGAATTTTTTCAACATCCCGTGGCTGGAAAAATCCGTTTCGGCGAGTTTGGCATTCGCCTTGTCCCAGATTTCATCGGCGGTGTCCGGGCCTAACAAGAGGTTGATACCGAAGCAGCGCCGGAGTTCGAGGTGGGTCCAATGGTGGATCGGGTTGCGCAGGGTGAAGGGCACGGTTTCCGCCCAAGCTTGGAATTTCTCGCGCGGCTGGCAATCGCCGGTGATCAGGTCCTCGTCCACGCCGTTGGCGCGCATCAGGCGCCATTTGTAATGATCGCCGCTGAGCCATATTTCCGCGAGGTCATTCCAGCGGTGGTTGGTGGCGATTTCATGCGGTGAGAGGTGGCAGTGGTAATCGATGATCGGCTGGGCCTCCGCCACTTCATGGAAAAGCCGGCGCGCCATCGGGGAATATAACAGAAAATCTGCGTCGAGGTAGGCCATTACGCGTTCATCACAACCCGGATGCGGCCCGGTTCCAAGCCGGAAATCGAGCTGGGGGGAAAATGTTCGGGAGGATTCGTGGTTGCGGGCATCATGGCGGCCTGCCAGTCTGTGGTGATCCCGGCCCAATGAAAAACGAACGTGTGGATGCCCTGCTGGTTGCCCGAGGCTTGTGTGATTCGCGCGAGCAGGCCAAGCGTCTGATCCTTGCCGGGGAAGTCCGCTGTGGCGACCACGTCGTGGACAAACCCAGCACGAAGGTCGCGCTGGATGCGCCCCTTGACGTCAGGCAAAAGCCGCGTTTTGTGGGGCGTGGCGGGCTAAAACTGGAGGCCGCGCTGGACGCGTTTCACCTCGATCCGCACGGCTGGGTCTGTCTGGACGTCGGTGCGTCCACCGGCGGGTTCACCGATTGCCTGCTCCAGCGTGGTGCGGCGCGCGTCCATGCCGTGGACGTCGGCACCAACCAACTCGTGTGGAAACTGCGCAATGATCCGCGGGTGATCGTGAAGGAACAATTCAACGCCCGCCACATGGTGCCGGAGGACATCGGGGAAAAAGTCAGCCTCGTGGTGATGGACTTGTCCTTCATCTCTCTAACCAAAGTAATGCCTGCGGTTTTTCCGTTGTTAGAAACCGAAGGGTCCGTGGTCTGTCTGATCAAGCCCCAGTTCGAACTGCGTCGTGAAGACATCTCCAAGGGCGGGATTGTCCGCGATCCGGCCCTGCATGATCAGGCGGTTGGAAAGATCCGCCGATTTGTGACCGAGGAACAGGCGCTGGAATGGCGGGGGGTCATCGCCTCACCCATCACCGGCATAGATGGCAACCAGGAGTTTCTCGCCTGGATCGGACCAAGCCTTAGGGTTGCACCTCGATGATCACGGGTTCATCCGAACTTGCCGGACGGGCCACGGGCACCGCCAGGACTTTGGTCGCAGGCTTGGCAGGTGCGGCTGCCTTGGCGGTCGTCTTCGCGGCGGCGGGTGTGGCGGCGGGACTTGCGGCAGGAGTATCGGGGTTTTCGTTCGGCCCGGCAGTGTGGGTTTGACCTTTGGCTAGGCCTCCGGCTTTCTGTTGCAGCAGGCGGTTTCTCTCGGCAAGAGCCTGGGCATCACTGCCCGTTGTGGCCTTGGATCCCGCCTCATCGACATCCTCCTTGGTCTGGTTCGGGTCGACCCCGAGTGCTGCGGCGGCTTGATCGATCTCCTTGGCACGCCCTCCGATCTTTTGCAGTGCCGTGTCATACTGGTGAGCCACGGTCATGGGATTGAGCATTTTGAGATCCTTCTTGCTGGATTTGAAGTCAAGGATCAGGTTGGACACCTTCTGACGGTTTGCCGCCGACCCCTCATACCACACGGAACCCGATCCCATCAGCAGCCCGAAAAACGCCAGAATCACCCAGTTGGCTCTCTTCCTCCGCCGCAGAATGCGTTTGGCCTGCTCGTCTAACAAATCTGAAAGATTCTCACCCACCTCCGGCAGGGTCTCGGGGACCGAGTCACCGGGGGCAAGGGCTTGGGTGACTTTCTTTTCATTCATAGGGTTCTGGTTCGACACGGACATTTTTTTCCTATAGTAGAAAACCGGGGAACGTCAAGGATTATTGATGGTAAAACAAACTTTGACATGGCGGCTCGGTTTCAAAAACCCTTGCCGTCGGTGGGGCGGGGGGGTAGTCAATGGGCATGCTTGATGATGTTCGTGCGTTGTTGATTCTACAGGACCGTGACCGCCGCCTCATGGGGTTGGCCAAAGATCTCGAAAAACTGCCGCAGGACGAGGCCCGAGCAAGGACCAAACTGGCGAGTGACGAAGCGGCCATCGCCCGCGCCCACGATGCGGTGCTTGATTGCGATTTGCGCATGAAACGCCTTGAACTTGACGTCGGGACGCGCCGCACCACGATTCAACGCCTCAAGATCCAGCAATTCGAGACCCGCAAGAACGAGGAATACCAGGCGCTGCTTCATGAAATCACACGCTATGAAAAAGAAGTGGATGATCTGGAAACCCGCGAGCTGGAATTGATGGAGGAGATGGACGGCTACCGGGCCGTGCACACGGCGGCGGAGAAGGCGGGAGCCCACACCCGCACGCTCATTGCTGAGGATTTGACGGCCATCCAAACCCGGCGGGAACGCCTGGAGAATGAACGCAAGGAAGTCGAAGCGGAGCGCGTTCTGTTAGCCAGCCGGATTCCGGAGGCCATCCTCCCGCTCTATCAACGCCTGATGAAATCCAAATCCGGGGTCGCGCTCGCGCCCATCGATGAGGGCAAATGCGGCGGATGCCACATGAGGCTCATCGCCTCCACCGTGGTCGCCGTGCACTCCGGCAAGGAGATCGCCCGCTGCGAGGATTGCGGGCGCATTCTTTATGTGGCGGAATAGAGTTGTTAGTTTCAAGCGCCAGAACCCGGGCGGTGCTGGGTGTGGAATCTGGACTAACTTTTGTATGGGGGCTCCGGGCAGAATGCCCGGGTCACGTGGCGCGGGCATTCTGCCCGCCGCCTGTAACAGTCAAGTTAGTCGGGAGTATTAAGTTTCAAGTTAATGAAATGCGCACCGCATCTTCGCTTGAAACTTCCATCACTTTTCAATATCCCACGAATTCACTGCGGCGCTCTTCGAGCACCACCAGCCAGTTCATCATGGAGATGGGTGGCAATTCCACCGGATGGGTGATCGGGCGCAGATTGACGGTGACCCTACTCGCGGCTAAGGTCGCGCCGCTCAGGGTTTTGGAATCCATCGGACGCACGGGCGTGCTGGCGGTGTCGCTCGCCACCGAGCCGATCTGGCCACTCAAATTCACGCCGAAGGGTTCCGTCTCCACGCCGTAGCGCTTCTCCGGTACAAACATCGAACAGGGCGGAAAATACTTGCCGGTGGGGGGGGTGTAACCGGTTGGGGGGGCCGTCGTGTATTGCACCACGTTGAAATCCTCACCAATGTAGGTCCGCAGGTTTGATACCAGCGAAAACCCATCGGTGAAGGACGTCATGTCCGTGCATTCCTTGAGGATCAGCCCGTAGTCCAGATCCGTGCAGGGGATGGTCGGCTTGGTCAGCCATGCGCTGCCGGTGGCTGTGGTGTAATCCACATTGACCACCAGCGAGTTGTTGACGGCGGTGCTGTCCGCATTGAGCGAGGTGAGAAACGCCGCGAAGCGCTGCGGATAGACCGCTAGGCAGATTTTTCCAGAGGCGAGGGTTTTCACCTCGAAGGGATAACTCGGCCTGTAATAGCCGTTCTTGAACGTTCCATACAAGGGGTCGCCGAAGCGATCGTTGTTGAAGTTGACCGAGCCTGACTGGGCGGTCTGATAGGCATAATAACCGTTCTTGCCGTATGCCAGGTCAACCACGGCCGTGCCGAAGTTATAGGTTTGGTTTTCGGTGCATGCCAGCAGATATCCCACGGGCAGGCTGGTATCAATAGGGGTCGTGAGAGAGATGCTCAGATTCTGGCGCACCCCTGCTTTCAGATAGGAGAAGCGCAGGTTGGTGGGCGTCTTGTTGGTCGCGCTCTGCACCTGGATGATGTCCAGGCGCATCGCGCATTGCAGGGCGCCCACCGAGTAATTGTTCCAGGTGGTGGGCGACAAGGTGTTGCTTTCGGTGGCGAATGTCAGGCGGTCGAAGAAATCGACCCCGCGGTTGATCGGGATGAAGGCGACCTTGCCACTCTCCGAGGCGAGGCAGACGGGAAAAAAATTGCCCTGGGTGAGCTGATAGCTCTCACGGGTGCCTGGGGTGAATGGACTTGCCGTGAAATTCTGCCCACCGATGGTGGAGTTGCTAGACAAGGTCATGCCCCGGCGGCTGGACAGGGCCGGGAGGGATGTGCTGCCATCCACCGCGGCTTTGCCCGCGAAGACACCGCCGCTGATGGTCACGTTCTGCCACGCATCCCCGGAGGCAAACTGGCCCAATTCCATGAATGAGGCCGCCGAGATCGCCAGTTGGGACGGAATCTCGTAAATCGAGAGCACGAAATTGCGGTCGGCGACCGACAGCAGGGTCTGGGTGTAATCGTGGTCCGCCATGTTCAGTGAGAACGCCCACCAGTTGCGTTTGGCGACAAACGGATCACCGGGCCTGGCGTAACCGAAGTTGATTCCAGGATAGGTTAGAAGATTGTAATTCGGATAGGTTCCCACCGGGAGGCCGACGCCGCTTTGGGCGAGCGATCCGTACAGTTTGTCCGCGGAGATGATCGGATAGGTGGGATCCCGGCTGATGGTGGTGGCGTTGGCAGTGGTGAGCGGTGGCGGAAAAGCCGTGCCGAGGCTGCGGTTGATTCCCACCGACACATAGCCGGTCTCGGTGCCGTAGGCCTTGAAGATTCTGCTGGGTGTGTCCAGCGTCGTATCCCCCATGTTGCCTTTATTGAGGTTTTGGATGTTGAGGGTGGTCTGGAGGTTGCCGGGAATGGATGTGCTGGCGTTGGCCATGGCGAGCGACTCGGTGAAGATGCTCTGCCAGCTCAACGGGGCGCTGTTGGCAGTGAGGCTGGAACTGTCCTGCATCGCACGCATGGCGCGGTTCGGGGTGATGGCCACGATCGAGCGCAGGATGGCCTCCTCCTTTTCGCTATAGTCCGCGCGCAACTGCACCGAGGCCTGGGTACTCTGGGAACTCATCGCCCGGCGGTAGGCCAGGACCATCAACAGGGTGAGAACCGTGCCGAGGAGGAGCACCATCACATAGGAAACAAAACCGGAGCCGCCGGGTCTGGATGGAGAAGTGATCATTGTTGCATGGTTCCCGAATAAGTGATGAATTCCCCGGCGGGACCGGTGAGGGCCATTCGCAAAACCCCCTGCTCCACCGAGAACAGGACATTGGCTGGTTTGTTAGAAACGAACCATTGCGGAGCCGCGAGCACTCCGCTGACCGGCACCACGTAATAATAGAGCGCCGTACCCGTTCCGCGGTTCTCAAAGGAGAGAATCGAGGCGCGCATCGTGCCGTCAGGCTGGCGGTAATTCAACACCAGCACCGGAGACTCCGCGAGACGCGGGTTGGTTCCCGCGAGTGCTTCCGCCACCGTGTTGTGCAGCCTGAACCGGTCCGCCTTGCCAACCAGCCTGCTGACATACAAACTGATGAGCGGTGCCTCTTCGGTCAGAAAATTCTGGGTCTGATAGATCCTGAGGAACGCGAGCTGCTGGTTGAAAAGCGCCAGCGTCATCGACGCGATGGCCATGCCCAGCATGATGGCGACGGTCAGTTCGAGCAGGGTGAAGCCCCTGCGGATGGATGAGATGACCGGTTTCATTGGGAACGCAGGACGGTTCGGGATTTGGCGTAGGTGAGTCCGCCGATCTGATAGGTCAGCACGCTCTGCGCCTTCCAGATTTTCATGGCGGCGGGATTGGTGCTCAGCGTGCCGCTGCCGCCGTCGATCGGATAGTTCCCGGTATCCGCGAAGCGTGTCCGGGTCACCGTGCCGTTGATGGCCCGGCCACCGGGAAAACGGCCGATCTGGACCACGGACGTGTTGGTGGTCGGATAGGCGGGCCAGGGGGAATTGGAAGCCAGGAGGTTTTCAAACGGGATGCGTTCGGCGTAGGCGCGCTCGTAGGTCATGTAGGCGTCGGTGACCGTCTGCTGGAGCACCCATTGGCGGGGTTGCAGGATATTGAGCGAGATTTTCAGCAGGGTCAGGCCGAGAACCGTCAGGATGGAAAGGGCGAGCATGGCCTCGATCAGAACCATGCCGCGGCGGATGGATCGCGGCTTGCGCAGCGGACGGTAATCCGCGAGACTCGTGCCATGCACGGACGCAAGCGCACATTGGCATGGCTTGGCCCGGTCGTCATCATGCTCGGGTGTGGGCAGGTGTATGGGCAAGCCGTGATGGAGCCGCCCTTCGGCCTGCACTGGGGAGATTCTCCGGAAAAACTGATATCCTGGGCAAGCCGGCAAGCGCTGGATGTTGCCATCTCTTTGCCGGGCGATCAACCGGGGTTGCGGGTCTTGAAAATCACGCCGCGCAAGGGTTTTCTGCCGGAAACCCAGGCGGGTGCCGTGGAAGGCCGGTTCCTCAGCGGAAAACTTTACGAGTTGACGGTGCATTACTTCGACCGGGAGGCCACGGCGGATACGATGGAAGCGCGCTTTGAAGAACTGCGCAAACAAGTGGTCAGGGAATACGGGCCGCTGCTTGCCACCCAGGAGCAACGCTCGGTGGAGGACAAGTTCGTGACGCGGACGCAATCGTTTCATCGGGAGCCGGTTAAGGGATTGTTTCTCCTCCTGGCATTGACCGAGGTGGAGGATCTGTTGAGAAAGTCGAAGGAAGCGCGTTTTTCGTTGATCTATCGGAATGACAACTATCGGAAGGAATTGATGGAGGAAATGAAAAGGCCCTGAATCATTCGATGGTGGTGAAGGTGCCGTTCATTTCAATGGTGCGGTTCACATCGAAGCTGACATAATACAGCCGGTCGGTGCCGAAGGGGGTCACGGTCAGCAGTTCCATCGTCCAGTGCCCGTCGGAAGTGATGCAGGAGTCATAATTGTTGAGGGTCAGGACAATGTTCTGGGGGACGGTGTCATTGAACACCCGTGAGGAACCCGGGACGACGGTGCCCTCCGTGCCCAACGCAGGATTGCCTTTGTACACCTGGGCATAAGTGGTGGAACTCGGATACAAATCGTTGAGGGTGATGGTGAGCTGGGGAAGCGCCATACGAATCATCTGGTTGGCGGTGATGCCGGCGATGGTGCCGTCCGCCACGGGCCAGATCTGGATGAATTGGGAGGCCAGTTGGGATGCGGGTGCCTGATAATCCGCAATGGAAAATATCGAAAACCTCTCTTCGCCACGGACCTTGGCGCGATTCGACCCCGGCACCGAGTTCACGGCATAGGTCAGGGTTTGCGGACCATTGGTGGTGACCGATGCCTGGGAGTACATCGTGGCCTGGGTGCGGTCCAAATTCACACCCGTCCCGGTCGTGCCATATGACTGGACGTGACGATAGAGCGTGACGCTTTTCGAGGCGACCGGGTCGGTCGCTCCGCTGAGCAAGCCGGTGACCTCGTAGTCCACATAGAACGGGCGGTCGGCGCGGGTTCTGGGAATGACGGCATAGGGGTCCTCCGAGCGGATGGCCACGAATGCCACCGGGATATAGGTGCCCACATACTTGGAATCCAGTTTGTAATTGGTGAGGGGAGTGGTATTGGCCACCGTCCACAATTCAAATTGTGCGCCACCGGGGTCGATGGCGAGAGGTGAAAGTGATCCCCCGCTGGGGCTCACTGCGGCGACCGACATGTCCCACACGGTTCCCGCGGGTTGCGGTTGTTGGATTTGGCGGATGAAGTTCGTGTAGGTGATCACCGTCAGGGAGTCGGCCCATGCGGTGCATCCTGCTAGAACCAGGATCAGGCGTTTGAGGAATGAGTTCATGGTTGTTTAGAGGCTGTTTTTTCCGTATCTTTTTCAGGTTCCTTGAGTGGCAGCACCGAGATCGGCCCGCCCATGTAGGTGGCCACGACGAGGTTGCCACATTTGGTGATTTGCTTGTGGGTGTCCTCCGGCAAATCCGTTTTTCCCTCGGCTTGGGCGCGGCTCACCTCCACGGTGGTGATCCATCCGCGGTTGGCGGCATAAAATTGCGCCCATCCCAGGATCTTCGCTCCCGGCAACACTGTGACCCGCTCCTTGTAGTTTTCCGGAATCTGGAGAATCGCCCGCTTAGGAACCAGAGTCATGAGTCCTTGGAAACTCAGGAAATCCGATTGGCTGATCAGATCCTTCTGTGGGTTCAACACGGCGGGATCCTCGTACTTGGACACAGGCATGGTTTTCATGGGGTCCGCCTGGTCCGCCTTGCGCAGCTCTTGGACCAGTTGCTCGTGGGTGGCGACGTCGCGCATGACGCCTTTCTGCGCCAAGGCGGTGTTAGAAAAAACCGCCAAGGAGAGCAGCACCGCAGCCATGCCCGTAATTCTGCAGGGGTTCATGTGAGATCCGGAGTTCATGACATCAGGGGGTTTTGTAGGTGATCAGCATCACAAGGTCCTGGAGGTCGTAACCAATGTTGGTTTTGTCCGTGTGGGTCAGTTCCATGAAGACCACCACGTCCATCGGACCGATCCTGACTTTTTTGGAGGCATCCAGATAGGGCTTGAGGAATGATTCGAGCGAGGGCGCATTGTAATCCGGAACGTTGGACGGGCAGGTGGCGCCATTGACCAGAGTCCTGACGTTGTCACCACTCAGCGAGTTGTAAGCGGTCTGCCAGCCGTTGTTATAGTATTGCCCTTGGAAATACATGGGTTTGTCTTTGGTGACGGTGAAGGCCGACTTCACGATGCCTTGTTGTTGGACGATGGTATCCGTCTGCTTGCCGTCATAGATATCCACCCAACTGGTCGATCCATTGTATTTCATCTGACCACGGGTCCGGTAGTAGGTGATCGCACCGTTGGACCCTTGCGAGGTCACGCCCAAACCGAGTATCCTGATTTCACAGATCAAGTTGATTTTGGGAGTCACCGTGGCCGGAGGCGTGACGATGACATAGTCTTCAACGATGGACGGATAGTTGATGTTCCAGGTGAGGGTCGGTTTGGTTCCGGTCTGCACGACCGTCGGGAATGCGGTCAGGGTTCCGATCGGAATCGAGGGACTGGTGGAATCGGCTTGGGCTCTTTCGGTCGCCAACACGCATAGGGCGAGGATGGCCGCCGACACGGTAATTGCTTGGCTGGTTTTCACGGCTGGTTGTTAGGGTTGGGATTGATTCAATGTTGTGGCAGCGCAGGGCCGCCGGTCCAATCACGCCACGGGCCTTGCGGCACCTGGCGGTCGCTTACAAAACGCCACTCCACGGTCGCGCCACTGCGCAGGCCGAGGAAATCGCGCACGGCAGGGCTGAGGTCGATGCCCGCCGCTTGATTGCGGTTCGGGCGCGGCACCTCATTGCCGAAAACATATTGCCAGTGGTCCACTTCGAAGGGACCCACATCCTCCCATTGGGCATAACACACGCGGCCCTCATGGTGAATGGCCACCCAGCGGTCCTTGCACACCGAAATGCCGTCACCGCGGTAACTCTGCCAGAACCACGGCACCACCTGCGAGGCTTCGGGCCGGTGGACGCCTCCTTTGGCCACGTCATTGTACGGCAGCGCCACATAAAACGGATTGAGCATCGGCGTGAATCCCTCGGGGCACCAGCCGTTGCGGTGATCGGGGTGGTCGTAACCACCGTAGTTAGCCTGCCAATTCTGATCCCAGGCGCTCTGGATGTTGGGAACCGGATTGTTTTCCCCAGCCAATTCGCCCACCCAGAACACGGTGGCCGTCACGTTGCGCTTCCATGGCATTGAGTCCCGGACCGCATCCCGCGAAGCCACCAATACCACCCTTGCCGCGGCAGGAAACCCACAGGGACCACTCAACGAGGGCCAGCCCTCCCGCCGTTCCTCAAGAAACCGTTCATGCGCACCGTCCAGACGCTCCGATAAACGACTTCCCTCAGCCAAACCCCAGAGGGCGGTCAGCAGAATTCCAAAAGTCAGCCAGACGGATTTCATTGCTTGCAAAGAGGTCGGTTTGGGGCATTTCGCGCTCCACCTTGACCGCAAGAATAGAATTTTAATAAAACTTAACAAGAAAAATTTTAGACTTTTTGAACATCCCATCCCATGGAAGATCATTGAATGCTGATTATTGATAATGAATGGGTTATGGGTCAGAAAACCCCGGAATTTCGCATCGGGTCTCCACCTTGCTGAGGCATTATCCCGCGGATTTATCGGTCGGATTCCACTTCTCCACCTCTCTCAAGACCAAAACCCATTATTTTTTAGAATAACCGCCCAAGGCAAAAGCTTAATTTTCAACGTGATCGCGTAGGGGGCGATTCCCCTGGCACATTCACGGTCAATCGTGGACGGAAACCCTGAAAAACTTGTGCTGCGACTGGGAGGTCGGGATGGTGGCGGTTTTGCGGACGTATCCCGCGGGCAGGTTGGCTTGATTGGGATCCGAGGCTACGCTGGCGGAGCTGATAGACCACTGGTTCTGGGGTGACAGCGAGGAACTTTCGTAGAGTTGATAGGTGGCACCGCTGGTTCGTTGCAACCAATGGATCAGCATGTTGCCGCCGATGAGTTCGGTGGGGGTCGGAGCGCGTGCCGGAAAGGTGGGAGATGAGCCGAAAAGAAATTCGATGTAATTGCTGAGACCGTCACTATCGTAATCCGCCGTTTGACTCTGGTTTCCGGGAATCAGCCCTGCGGCCCATGCGGCATATCCGCCGCCGGGCGCGATCACCACGAGCGGCAAGCCGTCATGTGGGTCGTCATAGCCATCGCCATCCGTATCCGCAGTGAGGGGATCGGAGTTGGCGGCGAACTCGTTTTCATTCCAGATCCCATCCCCATCGCTATCAACACCGGCGGTTAGACCGTAGGCATTGAGGTATGCGGTGACATTCGGGTAAACCGCACGGCTGAAGGTGTAGGCCAGGGTTTTTTGATCGAAGGTAAACCGATGCGCGCCGGTCAGCGCAACGGAGCCCGTGATGTCGTTTCCATTGGCTTGCGCCGTGCCGGCCACCGATCCGCTCCCCCACTGGATGAGAAAGCTGCCGCCCGAGGTGATCTTGTAGGAGAACGCGCCGACTTGAGAGGAGGCAAACGGGTAGTCCAGTACCCAGCGGTATTGTCCTGTTAGGCTTTGGGATTCCTGCACCATTGCGGTGCTCGGCGTATTGCTGGAGCCAACCGGTTGCCATGGCGTCGGGCGGTTGAACGACCCGGTGATGGCCATGTTGGTATAGTTTTTGATGTTAGGATCGGAGACATAACCCAGGGCGGTTCCATTGACCTCGGGTCCATCCTGATAGCTGTCGCCGTCCGTATCGGCCACTTCGGGGTTGGTGCCCGTGTGGGTGGCATCGACAAAGACGCCGGTTCCGGTTTCCACGCCGTTGAGCAGGCCGTCCAGATCTTCATCTCCCGCCGGGTCCAGGCCTGTGACGGGAATGGAGAGCGTTTGGGTTTGGGGTTCGGTTTGGAAGTTGAAGGTGTTCACGCCCGAACCCATGCCGCCGTATGAGATGGTGCCGAGAGATCCGAGCGTCTGATTGGAACCCTCAAACGATGTGACGTTGCCGAATTCATCGTAATAGGCCGGGGAAACCATAATCGCCATGATTTTCACCGTCTGACTGCCGCCGCTCACACCCAGAGCCGAGAGGTTCAGAGCTATTTCCACGCCTTTGGTATGGGTGTTATATCCATTGGTGCCGTTGCCATCGCCGACATCTTCCCAAATGGCTTTCATCTGGCGGACGGGACCCTCTGAAACCACGCCCGCGTGAGCATCCCCGCCATACACCTGGGTTCCCGCCACCAGATCAAAATGGTTCACATAGGCATGTTTCACCGCCGCCACATCATCGCCGAAAATGCGGATGGCGGTTTCAGGGACGAAGCCGTTTTCAAACGTCATGCCCTCGGTATCGCTGAGAGCCAACAGATTGATGAAGTCCTGTTCGCCGCCGGGCTGGGTGCTGATAAGATTGGGCGTGATGCGACTCACGCCACCGCCCTTGGCATCGATGAACAAGAGGATCGCATTGTTGGTCGCGCGCCCGGTGATGATGAGATTGAGGGTGTTTCCGGTTTGCACATAGCGCACGCTGGCCAGCACATTGCCGTTCCCATACCCGGATTCCCGGATTTGGGTGTGTAGCGTGGTGTAAGCGTCGGCGACGGCCGCATTGCCGTCAACGGTGACCGCCGCTCGCACAGGTCCGGCGGCGGTCGCCATGCAACAGGCCATGGCCAGACCCCTCCAACCGTGGCTGCCACGGCGAATCCAATGGTTCAATCCCGTGCCCCGGCAAGCCGGGAAACTTAAAACGAAGGTAGTTTGGCTGGCATTCATTTCAACTACCATGATATCAAGATGGCTGAACGATGACAATGACATTCTTTTATGAATTTTGAATGCCGGGAACGGCGCCGACACGCATGAACTCGATGCGGTAGTTGGCTTTATGGTCATGAGCCGAGGGGCCGGCCACCAGCAGGGCGATGGTCCCGGGCAGGTCATGTTCGCGCAGACAGTCTGCCGCAAAATCACCCCAACACTCCGGTTCGCTGGCCATCGCCACCGGGTGGACCCCATAGGAAAAGGCGAGACCCTGGCAAACGTCCGGCGAGTTGCAAAAGGCGATGGTCCACGGAGTTGGCTTGAAACGGGAGATCATCCGCGCGGTGGTACCGCTGTCGGTGGGAACGAAAATCGCCGCGCAGGGCACGGTTTCCAAGGCATTCTCCACCACCTTGGACAGGGCTTCCGCCGCGATCGTGGGCCGCATCGCCGCCCGCAGGTCATCGTGCCGCATCGGCGGTCGCTGCGCCTCCGCATAGGCCGCAATGCCCGCCAGCATCGCCACGGACTCCTCAGGAAACCGCCCCATGGCCGACTCCCCCGAAAGCATGATGCAATCCGTACCGTCCAAAATGGCGTTGGCCACATCCGTCGCCTCAGCCCGCGTGGGCAGGCGGCTGAACACCATCGACTCTAACATCTGGGTGGCCGTGATCACCGGCTTGCCCGCCAGACCGGCCTTGGCGATGAGTTGTTTCTGGATGATGGCGATGTGTTCGATGGGCACCTCCACTCCGAGGTCGCCTCGCGCCACCATGATGCCGTCCGCCGCCTTGAGGATCTCATCGAAGTGCTCCAGCGCGTCGGCCCGCTCGATCTTGGCGATGATGAAGGGGTTCTTGCCAAAGTCCCTGGCCGCGGCGCGCACGGCCTTGATGTCCGCCGCGGTTTCCACAAACGACTGGCTGATGGCATCCACGCCGTGGGCCAGCGCGAATTCCAGGCACGCCCGGTCGTGATCGGTGAACGCGCCGATGCCGAGATCGATGCCTGGCAGATTGAGTCCCTTCTTGCTGCGCAATTCCCCACCCACCGCGACCTTGCACAGCACGTCGTTGCCCGTCACGCGCTCAACTAACAATTGCACCAGTCCGTCATTCAAAAACAATCGATCCCCCGGTTTCACCACCCGTGGCAAGGGTTCGAAACTCATCGACACCCGCTCATGGCTGCCCACCACATCCTCGCTGGTCAGCGTGAAATCCTCCCCGGGACGCAACTCGATGGGTTCCGGGGCTATCCTGCCCAACCGCATCTTGGGACCCGGCAGATCCGCCATGATGGCCACCCGCCGCCCCGTGGCCTGCTGCGCGGCGCGGATGCGCGCGATCCGTTCGGCATGCCCCGAAAAATCGCTGTGTGAAAAGTTGAGCCGCGCGATGTTCATACCGGCGCGGATCAGCCGTTCTAACATTTCTGGCGATTCCGATGCCGGGCCGATGGTGGCGACGATCTTGGTCTTGTTGCGTGAAAGGATCATGGTGCGCGGGCAACATGGATGCGACCCTATGGCGGTTCAAGCCTCCAGTGGCGGAGTGTGGCGATTCCCCCATGCACGGGTGCAATCTTGAATGGGCAAAGGATGCAAAGAATGCCCTCCGGGCAACTCAGGGGACAATCTTTTGGAGATTAGAATGGGACGGATGACGCGTGTTTGGCCGGAGCGTCTTTGTGAAGGAATTGAAACAAAACGGGTCTGGATGGCACGGGAGTATTTTGATCAGGCTGGCAGGCGTATGAAATACAACCTGAGCCGTTTCCCCGGGCCGCCGGGAGCAAGCCAAATCCAGGAAAGCGCTCCCGTCGCGGAGAACCCCGCCGACCGGGAACTTTCGCGCTTGCGCGGACTGAGTGCTGAAGTGGGGGCCGCATGCACCGCATGGCTGGCTAACAGAGGGATCAAGACACGGCCTTGGGGGCAGTACCCACCCAATGGCCTTGCTCTCAAACAGACCCGACTGGGGTTTGCGGCTAAGAGGGACGAATAAACGGCACATTAGCAAATTAGCACCAGAATTGGATCTACTGGGAGATTCAGGCGCTCGCGGCTGCGGCGTCCCGCCGCTAATCTTCCCTCTAGAAACTTCCCGGTCCTTCGTCATTCGTCCTTCGTCATTTGTCATTTGTCATTTGTCCTTCGTCATTCGTCCTTCGTCCTTCGTCATTCGTCCTTCGTCCTTCGTCCTTCGTCCTTCGTCCTTCGTCATTCGTCATTCGTCATTCGTCATTCGTCATTCGTCATTCGTCGGCGCAGACGGAGGGGGCTTGACAGCCCCTAGCAAAAGGCAATCATCGCGGGGCATAGAGTGTACCCCATGAACATCCCCACCCTCGGAGAAGCCCGCATTCCCACGCCGGGCGGCCATTTTATCAGCGACGACATTCGCATTCCGGAACACATCGAATCCGGTAGGGAACCCGGCATGGCCTTCGAGTTGGCCGGCCCGCGCGAAATGTTGTTTTTCAATCCGAGTGAGACGCGGGCGGCCATCGTCACCTGCGGCGGGTTGTGTCCCGGCCTGAACAATGTGATCCGCTCCCTGTTCCTCGAACTCCATCACGGCTACGGAATCAAAGAGGTTATCGGTTTCCGCGGTGGCTATCAGGGACTTGATCCGGCGCGCGGCATGGAACCCTTCATGCTCACGCCCGCAATGGTGGACGACATCCACCGCCACGGCGGCACCATGCTTGGCACCTCGCGCGGCCCGGTGGATGTCGGCATCGCCGTGGACAACCTCATCGCCCGCGGCATCAACATCCTCTTCACCATCGGCGGTGACGGCACCCAGCGCGGTGCCAACGAGTTCTATCAGGAGGCGAGCCGCCGCGGCCACTCGCTCGCCGTGGTTGGCGTGCCCAAGACCATCGACAACGATGTGAGTTATGTCTCGCGGACCTTCGGTTATCTATCCGCCGTCGAAGAGGCCAGCCGGATCCTCGAATGCGCGCACACCGAGGCGTGCAGCGTGCCGGGCGGCATCGGCCTGGTGAAACTGATGGGCCGCAATGCCGGGTTCATCACGGCAGGCGCCACGGTGGCCAACCAGGATGTCAACTTCGCGCTGATTCCCGAGGTGCCCTTCGCGCTGGCTCCGTTTCTAACAGCTCTTGAGGCGCGCATGCGCAGGCGCGGCCACGCGGTGATCGCAGTGGCCGAAGGCGCCGGTCAGGATCTGCTGACGACGGGTGGCGGCACCGAACACGACGCCTCAGGCAACGCCAAGCTCAAGGACATCGGGCCTTTCCTGCGCGCGCGGATCGAGGAACACTTCAAGACCACCGACCTGCCGGTGGTCCTGCGTTACTTCGATCCGAGTTATCAGGTGCGCAGCCGCCCGGCGAACTGCGAGGACTCCCTGCTCTGTGACCTTTACGCCCGCCACGCCGTGCATGCCGCGATGGCCGGCAAGACCGGACTCATCATCGGTTTCCTGCATGAACGTTTCGTCCACGTGCCGATCGGCTTGTTAGCCGGCAAGACCAAGCGACTCAACCCCGAAGGCGGTTGGTGGCGTTCGGTGCTGGCTGCAACCGGCCAGGCGGCGAGTTTCGCCTGAGAGTCTGTCTGAATATTGCGCAAAGGCAGGGACCGACCTCCGGCGCGGTCCGTGAGCATGGAAAGTGATTGATCGAACACGGGCGGATTTCCAAGCGTTACATGTGCGGATTCATTCACCACCCAATCGCCGGACCGTTGCGGAGAACGGTCCCTGCCTTTTTTCAGACAGCCCCTGAGTCACGCTCAAGGGTGATTGCATTGGTTGGGACGGAGGTGCAAACTACCGCCATGGAAAGATCAGTCCAATCTCCGGGCACCAACCCGGTCCGCATTGCCAGCAGTTCGGGATTGAGTGTGGAAATGAATGCCAACGGCTCGCTCCGCCGCATCGATCATGGCGACATCATCCTGAACCTGTTCCCGGGCAACGAGGCCGAAGGCGGTCCCGCCAACATCTTCCTCCGCCGCCTGGGGGATCACCCGGCGGCGACCCCGCTGTTAGGTCCCTGCGGCCCGGCGGTCTATCAGAATAACGGACGCACGTTCACCGCCGCAGGCGAATGGGATGGTCTTGCATTCCGCGTGACCCTGGTGCTGGCGGATTCCACACCCGCGTGGTTCTGGCATGTCACGCTGGAGAACACCGGCCCCGTAGATCTAACATGTGACCTCATCCACACCCAGGATCTGGCCCTCGCCCATTACGGCGCGGTCAGGCTCAATGAATATTACGTCAGCCAGTATGTCGATCACACGGCGCTCGACCACCCGCGGAAGGGATTGGCGGTCGCCTCGCGGCAGAACCAATCGATGGGCGGGCGCTGCCCGTGGACCGTGATCGGATCACTCGGGCGTGGCGTGTCCTATGCCACCGACGCCCTGCAGTTCCACGGCCTAGCCACCCGCTCGGGAAAGCCGGCTCCGGGCCTGCTTGACGGCCTGCCGGGCCTGCGCCACCAGCACGAACACTCGCTGGCCGCCATCCAGGACGAAGCCTTCACTCTGGCTCCCGGCGCAAACATCCAACGCGGGTTCTTCGGCCTCCTGATCACCGACAAACCTGCGGCCACCACCCCTGCGGACGCATCATGGATCGATGCGGCGCTGGCCCTGCCGGAAGCCACCGCCCATGGTGGTGCGGGCATGCTGCCCGCCACCAGCTACGCAAGCCCCTCCCTGGTATTATCTAACATAATCCACCCGGCCGCCACCTTGTTCACCCGCGCTGAATTGTTAGATTCCATGGATCTTGAAGATGGCGAGACCCGCGCGTTTTTCGGCGACGCCCGGCGCCACGAGGAACGCGAGAACGGACGCCTGTTGTCGTTTTTCACCGGCCCCATGAATCACGTGGTGCTCAAGGCCAAGGAACTCGTGGTGTTGCGTCCTCACGGGCACCTGCTGCGCTCCGGTGGCTCCCTGACTCCCGATGAGTCAGCCCTCGCCTCCACGGCATGGATGGCCGGGGTGTTCCATTCCATGGTCACCCAGGGACATGTGAGCATCAACCGCTTCCTCTCGACCTGCCATACCTACCTCGGGCTATTCCGCAGCCACGGACAACGCGTGTTCGTGGAAATCGACGGGGCGTGGAGATTGTTAGATGTGCCGTCCGCCTTCGAAATGGCACCCGCGTCCTGCCGCTGGATCTACAAACACCGCAAGGGCCTGATCGAAGTGGTCGCCTCCGCACCCGACGACCGCCACGAACTCCGCCTCACGCTCTCGGTGCTGGCCGGTGATCCTGTTAGATTCCTGGTTTCCCATCACGTGGCCATCAATGGTGACGACGGCTGCAGCGCGGCACCGTTGCGTTGCGAGCCGGATGGCCGGGGTGTGTTTGTCAAGGCCGTGCCGGACAGCGATGTCGGGCACCGATTTCCCGAGGGCGGATTCCGCATCACGCCTGCGGATGGCACGGAAATTGAAGCGTGCGGTGGCGATGAGTGGTTGTTTTCAGACGGCGTTTCGCACGGCCAGCCGTTTCTGTGTTTTGTCACCGCGCCCACGCGGTCGGCGGAGTTGCTCATGGAAGGATGTCTGGTGCCGGTGGCCGCAGAGCACGCGGAAGGCTTCTGGGATGGCATCGCCACGAGGCTGGAAATCACGGCACCGCAGGCGGACACGCCCTTGCCCGCCACGCGTTTGTCAGAGATCTACCCGTGGCTGGTCCACAACGCGCTGGTCCATTATCTATCACCCCGCGGACTCGAACAATACTCCGGCGGCGGCTGGGGCACCCGCGATGTCTGCCAGGGACCCGTGGAACTTCTGCTGGCGCTCGGCCGCTTCGATCCCCTGCGCGACCTGCTGTGCCGGGTGTTCCGCCAGCAAAACCCCGATGGCGACTGGCCACAGTGGTTCATGTTCTTCGAGCGCGAGCGCAACATCCGCCCGGGCGATTCCCACGGCGATATCGTCTATTGGCCGCTGCTGGCGCTCGCCCAATATCTAACAACGACCGGGGATGCCGGCATCCTGGATGAACCGCTGCCGTACTTCCACGCCGATGGCGACGCCGCCGCTGAAACGGCAAGCATCTCGCGACACGTCGAACGCGCCATGGAATTGATCTGCCAACGTGTGATTGCGGGCACCCGCCTCGCGGCCTACGGTCATGGCGATTGGAATGATTCGTTGCAACCGGCCAAGCCCGACATGCGCGAGCGGCTGTGCAGCTCGTGGACGGTGACCCTCAACTATCAGACGTTCAGGGCGCTCGCGGACGCCTTCCGCCGCATCGGCCGCACGGAACACGCTGCGAAACTGGAAGCCATGGCCGCAGACATACTCGTTGAATTCCGCCGCATGCTGATCGTGGATGGCGTCATCGCCGGACTCGCTTATTTCCATGAACACGGACCCACTGAGGTCCTGCTCCACCCGCGAGACCAAACGACCGGGCTGTCCTACAGCCTACTGCCGATGATCCACGCCGTCATCAACGACATGCTCACCCCCGAGGAAGCGGAACACCATCTCGGACTGATACGCAATCATCTAACAGGTCCTGATGGCGCACATTTGTTCGACCGCCCGCTGGCCTATCACGGCGGCCCGCAGACTTATTTCCAGCGTGCCGAGAGCGCCAGTTACTTCGGGCGCGAGGTTGGCATCATGTACACCCACGCGCACCTGCGTTATTGCGAGGCGCTCGCCCGCTTCGGGGATGTGGAGGGTTTTTTCAAGGCGCTCTGCCAGGCCAACCCGATCGCCATTCGCGAGCTCGTGCCAGCAGCCACCCTGCGTCAGGCCAACTGTTATTACTCCAGTTCCGACGGGGCATTCCATGACCGGTACGATGCCTTCAACCACTACGACAAGGTGCTGCGCGGCGAAGTGCCCCTCGAAGGGGGATGGCGGGTCTATTCCAGCGGGGCGGGCATCACCGCGCGTCTCATCCTGCATGGATTCCTCGGGTTACGCGGGGAAAAATCATGTCTGTTAGTGGATCCGGTGATGCCGGCGGCTTTCGATGGTTTGACGGTGAGGACCCGAGTGGTGGAACACCCGGTGGAGGTGATCTATCGAATCAAAGGCAGGGGCTGCGGCACGCTAGCCGTCAACCTCAACGGCATCGACCTCGAGTTCACCCGCGAGTCCAATCCGTACCGCCCCGGCGCGGCGCGTGTTTCCATGGAAACCCTCACTGCGGAACTAACAGGAAACGACGACCGGCTCACGGTGTGGGTGGCTTGATGCCGGCTTGGCCGCAAGAGAACGCAATGAGCGCAAAAATAGAGATTTGTGAAGGTTTCTAGCTGATCTGGAACCCGCCCTGGAGGGGGTGGGGCGCTTTTCATCAATCATTCTCTTTGCGTTCCTTGCGTTCTTTCGCGGCTGGTCATTTTTCTTTCTCGGTTCGCAGCTGCCACTGGATGCCCCCTCCGGGGCGCAAAATCCGGGCATGGGCGCAATCCCGCCTTGAAATACCGGGAATCGCGTGCATGGTCGCCGTCCTCCCATGGCTGGCCCCGCATTCCAAGCACTTCCCGGATTCCGCGATTTCATTCCCCGTGAATGTGCGGTGCGCAATTATTTGTTCGAAACGTGGCGTTCGGTGGCGCGGCGTTGCGGCTATGTGGAATACGAGGCTCCCATCCTCGAGGACACCGGGCTTTACCTGAAAAAGTCCGGCGGCGAGCTATCGGCGCAGTTGTTTCGCTTTGAGGACCAGGGCGGGCGCGACGTGACCCTGCGTCCGGAAGTGACCGCCTCGCTGGCCCGCCTGGCCGCCGAGCATCAACGCCATTTCCCCAAGCCACTCAAATGGTTCGAGATCGGCCAGTGTTTCCGTTACGAAAAACCGCAAAAAGGCCGGGGCCGCGAGTTCCACCAGTTCAACGTCGATATCCTCGGTGAAGCCGGGCCTGCCGCAGATGCCGAGTTGATCGCACTGTCCATCGAAACCATGCTCGCCTTCGGCTTCGTGGCCGGGGACTTTGTGATCCGCGTCTCGGACCGCCACGCGTGGCTAGAATTCGCCGCGCACCACGGCATTGCGCAGGAGGCCATCCCTGAATTCCTCGGCATCGTGGACAAGATCGATCGCGACAAGCCCGAGGTGCTGGCTGCCAAACTCGCCGCGTTTTCCCTCACCCCCGCACAACTCCGTGCCTTCATCGCCGATCCCGCGAACGCCACGCCCGCCTACACCGCGATCCGCAACGATCTAACAGCACGCGGCCTCGGCGCATACATCGAACTCGATCTCTCGATCGTCCGTGGTCTCGCCTATTACACGGGGGTGGTGTTCGAGGTGTTCGACTCGAAAAAATCCATGCGCGCCGTGGCGGGTGGCGGGCGCTATGACACGCTGGTGGCCACGATCTCCGACGGGGCCGTCGATCTGCCGGCCACGGGTTTCGCGATGGGCGACTACGTGATCCGCAATCTCATCGAGGAAACCACGCACGCCGCGATGCAGATGGAAGTCTGGCTGCAGCGCAACGCCGCGGCCTGCGATGTGTTTGTCGTCGTGGCCGATGAAGGCAAGCGCCCCGAAGCGCTCAAACTCGTCACCGACCTGCGCCGGGCCGGCATCTCCGCGGATCTTCCGTTAGGCACGGCCAAGGTGGCCAAACAATTCCAAAGCGCCGAGCGATGCGGCGCGCGCTTCGCCTTGGTCATCGGCGAGGAATATCCCGATCTCAAGCTCAAGATCCTCGCCTCCCGCACCGAAGAATCCTGCCAGGCGGCCAACGCCGTGGACTGGCTGACCGACCGCCTCCTCCAACCCGACGGGCCGCTGCTCGCGTGAAGAATTATCAATCTTTCTTCCACCCCACCATGCGCACACACCACTGCAACGAACTCCGCGAATCCCACATCGGACGAACCGTCAGCTTGATCGGATGGGTTAATTCCGCCCGCGACCACGGCGGCGTCATCTTCATCGACCTGCGGGACCGCGAGGGCCTCACCCAGTGCGTGTTCCACCCGGAGGAAAATCCCGAGGTCGCCAAACTCTCGCACACCTTGCGCGAGGAGGATGTGGTGCGGGTGACAGGCATGGTCACCCGGCGCCTCGACGGCAAGGTCAACGAACACATCCCCACCGGCCCCATCGAAGTTTCTGTTAGAGAGCTTGTCGTCGTCAACAAGGCCGACGTGCTGCCGTTCCAGCTCGACAAGGAGTTGTCCAACGAGGACCTGCGGATGAAGTACCGCTACCTCGACCTGCGGCGCGCGCGCATGAGCAAGAACATCCGCCAGCGCAGCGTGATCACCTCGGCCGCCCGGCGTTATCTCGACGAATCAGGGTTTTTCGAGATCGAAACCCCGATTCTATCCAACCCCACGCCGGAAGGCGCGCGCGATTTCCTCGTGCCGTCCCGCCTGAACCCCGGCCGCTTCTACGCGCTGCCCCAGGCGCCCCAGCAATACAAACAACTCATGATGGTGGCCGGGCTGGAGAAATACTATCAGATCGCCCGCTGCTTCCGTGACGAGGACCTGCGCGCCGACCGCCAGCCGGAGTTCACCCAGATCGATCTGGAGGCCAGTTTCATCGGACAGGATGACATCATCACACTGGTGGAAGGGTTGTTAGGGTCCATGTTCAAGGCCGGGCTGGGGGTGGAGATTCCCAAGGTTTTCCCGCGCATGACCTACCGCGAGGCGGAGGATATCTACGGGTCCGACAAGCCGGACACGCGTTTTGACATGAAGATCGCCGATCTGGCGGATGTTTTCACGGCCACCGAGTTCAAGATTTTCCGCTCGACGCTCGACAGCGGCGGTGTGATCCGCGCGATCAATGCCAAAGGCTTCGCGGGCATCACCACCGGCCAGATGAACCGCCTTAACGAGATCGCCATCCAGGCGGGCCTGCCGGTCAAAACACTCGCCTTCATCAAGCGCGAGGGTGGGGAATACAAGAGCCCGCTGTGGAAGTTCTTCACCGATGCGGAAAAAGCCGCGCTCATCACCCAACTCGAAATCGCCGAGGGCGACATCGTTTTCTTCGGACTAGGGGCGCGCCAAACCGTGTGCACCATTCTCGGGCGCGTCCGCAGCGAGTGCGCCGTGATGATGGATCTCAACAAGGGTTCTAACAAGTTCAATTTCCTATGGGTGGTGGATTTCCCGCTGCTCGCGCTCGACGCGGAAACCGGCCAGTGGGGGGCGGTCCACCATCCCTTCACGCGTCCGCATCCCGAGGATGTGGCCATGCTCGATGCCGGCGATTATGCGAACGTGCGCGCCGTGGCCTACGATGTGGTCCTCAACGGATACGAACTCGGCGGAGGCTCGATCCGGATCCACGAGAAGGACCTCCAAGCGAAGATGTTCGAGGTGTTAGGCGTGGGTCCCGATGAACAACAAATCAAGTTCGGCCACATTCTGGACGCCTTTCGTTTCGGCGCGCCCCCGCATGGCGGCCTCGCGCTCGGTCTCGACCGCATCGCCATGCTCATCGCCGGCGAGGACAGCATCCGCG
>CAYWLC010000024.1:0-27407 GCA_964458895.1 uncultured Luteolibacter sp.
CGATCAACGGCACCTCCCACCTCGACGTGCTTAAAATGTTCAACGAGGACCCCGACACCGAAGCCATCATCCTCATCGGCGAAATCGGCGGCAACGCCGAAGTCGAGGCCGCCCGCTGGGCCAAGGAAAACTGCAAGAAGCCCATCGCCGGATTCATCGCCGGTGCCACCGCCCCTCCCGGCCGCCGCATGGGCCACGCGGGCGCCATCGTCGGCGGCGTGGAAGACACCGCCCAGGCGAAAAAAAGCATTCTAACAGAATGCGGGATCGCCGTCGCCGAAACCCCCGGCGTCATGGCCAAGACGCTCATCGAACGCTGGGGCAAGTGAGGGCGGGCCGCCTCTGGCAGACACTCATCCTCAGCCACTGGAATCCACTCTTTGCCTTCCTCCCGGTCGAAACGGTGATTCGCAACCGCCATGCCGACTACTATCGGGCGCTCGGCACCTGCGACAAAGCCGGCAACTCCACCGCCTTCATCGAATTCCTGCTCGCCACCCTCCTCACCGTCCTGCGCGAAGTGTCAGTCACCGACCCAGTCAAAGCCTTGCTGAAACTTCTCAGACCCAAGCCCCTCAGCGCCCTCGAAAGCATGCAGTGCCTCAATCTCTCCCACCGTCCAACCTTCCGCGCCAACTACCTTCACCCGGCTCTCGAACAAGACCTCATCGAACGCACCATCCCCGACAAAACTAACAGCAGACTCCAGAAATACCGCCTGACGGCAATAGGCGGAAGGATCAAGGTTGAAGGTTGGAGGTTGGAATGCGCTCCTCGTGGTTGCTTTGACCGGTTCGTCTTGTGCGTTGGTGATAGAACATCGGCTTTTTTTCGATATTTGCATTTTTTGTTGTTAGAATCACGTATGTCTACCCAAGGACTTTTCAGCAAGACCGGGAAGTTTCAAGAGGTAAGATAGGAGGCGGGACGCTCAATACTGTCAGTTTTGCCAATGCGGCGGCGGCAGTGAAAAGAGGCGGCGGGCAGAATGCCCGCGCCACCGTGGCCCTGGCATTCTGCCCGGAGCCTTCAATAACAGAGCCCTGTGCCAACCTGACAGTATTGGGCGGGACGCCGCAGCCACGAGCCCGCCCGAGTCTAACAGAAGATTCGATTCTTTTCCTGCTTTCCTGCCTTTCTGATTCAAATTTCTTCTCTTGGCGTCTTGGCATTTCGATTCGACTCATGCTGATAAACGGCCGAGACGTCCGTTCCCCTTATATGGCAAGAGCCATCCCTCATTCACTCCGCGCTCCCTCTGCGACCTCCGCGGCTCCGCGTTTCGATCCATAGCAGAGAAAGCCCGCGTGAACGCGGAACTCCCCACTCGCGGGGGTCACTGACCATATCAATTCAGAAGCTTCGCATGCGTTGCTCATTCCTTGCCGGGGGGCGCGGGCTGGTAAACATGCCGCGCCTCCAGCGGCACGGCTTTCCGGGATGGTCCCGGCGTTTCCGCCCGTCGCATGGACTGCCAGACTTCTGCACCCACATGACCCTATCACGCCTTGCCGCCACCTTATGTTTGTTGGAATTGGGATTTTCCGGCTACGCGCTCTGCGCGGCCGCCCAGCCCACGGCCATCTCCACGCCTGCTCCGGGAGCCACCGGGATTCTAACAGGAAACCTCGCGCAGGGTTCCGCCTATGACCAACTGTGGTCCACGGCGCTTCTTTACAAAAACAAGGACAATCCCCTGCTGCAGGAACTGGCGGTGCAGGGGCAGCTCCAGGTTCAATACGCGCGCGGATCATCGGAGGCCGGGCAATACGGCTCGGGTGACATGCCGGACTGCGGAAACTGGGGGGATGTCGAGGTCCGCCGCTTTCGGCTGGGCATGCGGGCGTTGATGTTCAACCAGTTCAAGTTCCACAGCCTGTTTGACATCAATCCGGAGCTTGAGCCGCAGGGATACAAAGACATTGCCGAAGCCTACCTCACGTGGGCTCCTGCCGATGCGTTCAACATCTCGCTGGGCAAGACCGAACTCAAGTTCACGCGCGAACAGGAAGTGTCCTCGCGTGAGATCCTGCCCTTCGAACGCTCGCAACTGGTCAACCTGTTCTATGGTGGCGAACTCACCGGCCTGTGGGTCGCCGGCAAGGGCATCGCCGACGGATGGCTCTACGAACTCGGCGCCTATGGCAACGACCGCCGCGACGAGTTCACCCACCTCGAGGGTGGCACCATGATTCTGGCGAAAATCGGCTACGACTTCACCAAGCTGACAAGTTTCGACGTCGCCCGCGTGGAATTGCACTATCTCCACAACACCGAGCCCGGCTATCGTTCCCCGGGCTATGAGTTGTGCTCACCCAATTTCTCCGACTGCCTCGCCCTGTCGAACGATCTAACCAAAGGCCGGTTCAGCCTGGCCACCGAATGCTTCTGGGGCGACGGCGCGAACGGAAGGTCCGACGTCCTCGGCATCACCTGCATGCCCGCATGGTATCTATCCGACAAACTGCAGTTGGTCACCACCTTCCAGTTCGCCGGCAGCGACGGCTCCACCGGCATTCCCCTGCCCCTCCGTTACGAGGGGCTGGTTCCCGGCGTCGTTGACCGCGCGGGCGACAGCTACTTCGCCGGATACGCCGGGCTGAACTATTACTTCTACGGCCACAAGCTCAAGGTCATGTCCGGAGTCAAATACACCAGCCTCTCCGGCGGACCCACGGGCGACGATTTCAGCGGATGGACCTGGCTGGCGGGCATGCGCATGTCATTCTAACAGATCACTTGTCCTTCAGGTTGATGCGGGCCGGCACGTCATTGATCCTGATGCCGGCTTTGGTCAAAGCATCCCAGACCTGGAGCAGTCGTTCCAATGGCAGTTTGCGGTCGGCCTCGAGCTCGAGCTTGCGGCCGGGGTTTTGTTTCTGATAGGCGGCGATGTAGGATTGCAGCAGGCCTTCCGGCACGGCGAGCGAGTCGAGCGTGACGTTGCCCAGGGCGTCCACCGCGATCACCGAGCGCGGTTCGGTGACGGTGTCGGTGGCGATTTCATGCACGGTCGGAATTTCGATCTTGAGCACGTTGCGCGGCTTTTTGAAAGCGGTGGAGACGATGAAGAAAACGAGCAGCACGAAGAGCACGTCGATCATCGGAATGATCGCCACCTGGCTGCGGGTGGATTTGAGTCGTTGGAACCGCATGGGGTCAGGTGTTGGGAGTGATTTTCTCGCAGGCGGCGGCGAGGTGGGAGAGCAGGGTTTCGAGGCGCATGGTCAGCGTTTCGATGCGCCGGGTGAAATGGCCGTGGGCCACGATGCAGGGCACCGCGATGGCGAGGCCGAAAATCGTGGTGCGGAGGGCTTCGGCGATGCCGCGGGCGATGGCGAGGTGGTCGGAATTGTCACCCAGGCCCTTGAAGATGAGAACCAGGCCGGACGCCGTGCCCAGCAGACCTAACAGCGGAGCGATGGTGATGACGGTATCCAGCAATCCGATGCCCGAGTGCAACTGGACGGTTTCCTCACGTGCCGAGGTTTCCACCGCGTGAATGATTTCGCCACGCGGGCTGCCGCGGTGTTTGACGGCCACGGCGCAAAGGCGCGCCAGCGTGCTTTCGCCGCGTTGGAACTCCTTGAGGATGGGTTCGATTTTTCCGTTAGACGCGTGTTCCTCGAAAGCGACCACCTTGCGTGCCAATTCCTCAGGGATGACGCGCTTGCGTGATAGCGAGAGGAACTTGTAAACGATGGCGGTCATACCGACCACCGAGGTGATGAGGAGCGGTATCATGAAGATCCCGCCATTTTGCAGGAAACCCCATGAGAAATTGAGCACGTCGGAAACGCTAATGGCGGATAGATAAGGGCGGTGTATGATCATAAGCGGGAATCAGAAGTAAAATCGGAAGACGAGTTCGAGGGGGTCCTTGGCATATTCCCTTGCCAGGGCAGCGGGCATGGCGGGTATTTCGGCGTCGCGGATGGAATTCAAGGTGAAGCCTTTCTGAACTTCCCCGGTTTCCATATCCCCGACGAATTGCACCGAGCGCACCTTGCCGCGGGATTCAATGAAGAATCTAACAGTAAGAAACCCCGGGGTGATAAAATCGCGGTGGCGCACGCAATTGCGCTGCCATTCCTGTTCGACAGCGCGGCTGATGACGGCCTGATAGCGTCCGAGTTCGGAATCCGCCACATCCAGGGCGCTGTGGCCATCGCGGGAGATGGAACCCACGATCGCGGTTTTTCTTTGGAAACCCTTGAAGGACGGGCCATCCTTGGTTTTCGGTTGCGGCATCTCCGCCGGTTTGGATGTTAGAGCGGGTTCCTGCGGCGGCGGGGAATCCGCGGCGGGGCGTTGTTCGCGGGCGGACTTGATTTTATCATCCTTTTGGGTTTCGCGCGGGACCTGGACGTCCACGGGATTGGGTCCCTCCATCGGCTTTTCACGCGCGGATGGCAGGCTTCGCTCGGCATCCTTGCCGGGGATCTCGGGTTTTTCGCGCGCGGCATCCGTCCTGGCCATGGCAAGATCGAGCGGGGCGGGAGTCTCTAACATGTTAGGAACGGGAGGCGTCATGACCTCAGTCGGGCTGGCGGACGCGCCACCGAGATGCCCATCCTGATAGGTGCTTTCGGTGGTTTCGAGTTCCGTATCGTCCTCGGTATTGATGCCCTTCTGGGATGGCAGTGGCGGGGCCTTGCTCAGCGCTGCTTGATCACTGGTGGCGAGGGTGTCACGCTCCCCGATGAAGAGGGTGTTCTTATCATCGGGCGGCGCGGCTTGGTCAGCAGAGGTCCGGACAAAACGCTTGGCCACCACCGGCACACTTTCGCCTGGGCTGCCATCGGCGGCGGTTTTGGCGATCTCCGGGAAAATCATGGCCACGGATGACTCCGGGGCTTGCGGGTGGACGGGCAGCAACTTTTCCAAACGGGTGGCCGCCAAACCCACGAAGCCCATGCCCGCAAGAATCGACACATTCAGGAGCAAGGATAGCCCCACGGCGATCAACCATAAGTGATCGTCTCCTCGCCCTGCTCTGGAAAACAACGCTTGCATCGCCAACACCACGAACCTTGCGAGGAAAATCGTCGGACGCAATCCGGTACATCACGAATCGATCAAATGAGGAGGAATCATGCCCGCAACCGTCGAGAAGACCATGGCCGTGCTGTTCAATAAGAGAAGATATTTGCCATCTTTGGACTCACCAAGCAACAATTCCGGTGATGTTCTCCAGAAAACAGCAATTTTAAACATGACATCCACAGAAAATGGCAAGCTTTAGTCAAAAACCATCAATTTCTGGTTGCCATGAGGCGGCACATTGACTAATTTACCCCCGCAACAGGCAATTTTTATGAGCAAACAACCCATGGACGGCGCGCAGGCACTCATCAAGACCCTCGATGAGTTGGGCATTGAATACATCTTCGGATACTCCGGAGGTGCGGCGATTCCTATTTTCGATGCCTTGGAAACGGTCAAAACCAAGATGAAATTCATTTTGGCGCGTCACGAACAAGGGGCGGTGCACATGGCGGACGGCTACGCCCGCGCCACTGGCAAGCCCGCCTGCGTCTTGGTGACCTCCGGACCGGGAGCTGGAAATACCGTCACCGGTTTGATGACCGCGATGATGGACTCCGTGCCGATGGTGGTTATTTGCGGCCAGACGGTGACCTGGATGCTGGGCAAGGATGCGTTTCAGGAAGCGGATATTTTCGGCATCACCATTCCCGTGGTGAAACACAACTATCTGGTCAAGGACACCAACAGCCTGCCCCGCATCGTCCGCGAGGCCTATCACATTGCCACCACCGGCCGCCCCGGGCCGGTTCTCGTCGATGTGCCGAAGAACATCTCCCAGGGACCGTTCACCGGTGACCTCAACGCTTCGTTTGACCTGCCCGGATACCACCCCGAAAGCAGTCTGGAAATCTGTGAAAAAGCCAGGAAGCAGGCGGTTGACATGATCTCCAAAGCGAGGCGGCCGGTGATTCTCGCCGGGCAGGGATGCATGATCTCGCGCGCGGATCCACAACTCCTCGAACTCGCGGAAAAAATCAAGGCCCCGGTGACCACCACCCTGTTAGGCAAAGGCGTGTTCCCCGAGACCCACCCGCTCTCGCTCGGCATGCTCGGCATGCATGGCACCGCCTACGCCAACAAGGCCATGGTCGAATGCGATCTGCTCATCAACATCGGCTGCCGCTTCGATGACCGCATCATCGGCAAACCCTCGATGTTCTGCAAGGACGCCGGCATCATCCACATCGACATCGATCCCGCCGAAATGGGCAAGATGATCGAACCCACCGTGCGCATCGTCGGCGACGCCAAGGCCGCGCTCAACGCGATCCTGCCGGGCGTGCAGGCGCACGACAACTCCGAGTGGCTTGCGAAAATCGATGGTTATAAAAAGAAATACCCGCTCGCCTACAAAAAACAAGGCGGCCTGCGCATGCAGCAGGTGATCGACGAACTCTATCAACTCACCAAAGGCAAGGCGATCGTCGCCACCGACGTAGGCCAGCACCAGATGTGGTCGGCACAGTTCTATCGGAATGACAAGCCTCACCACTGGCTGTCGCCCGGCGGTGCCGGCACCATGGGCTTCGGTTTTCCCGCGGCCATCGGCGCCCAGTTCGCCTGCCCGGAGAGCCTGGTCATATCGATTTCCGGCGACGGGGGCTTCCAGATGACCTTGTTCGAACTGGCCACCGCGGCGCTCCACAAGCTGCCGATCAAGATCGTGGTACTCAACAACCATTACCTTGGCATGGTCCGCCAGTGGCAGGAGTTGTTCTACGACGACCGCACCTCCGGCGTGGATCTGATAGGAAACCCGGACTTCTGCAAGCTTGCGGCGGCCTATGGCATTCCATCCGTCCACATCAAGCGCCCTGCGGATGTCACGCGCATGTTGCAAAAAGCCCTCGCCCACAAGGATGGCCCCATCCTCATCCACGCCGAGTGTGTGAAAACCGACAACGTCTTCCCCATGATTCCCGCTGGCGCGGCTCTCGATGATATGATCACCGAAGCCCCGAAACATCGCATGGCCAAACCCGTGGGATCGACTTGAGAAGTTTCAAGTGTCAAGTGTTCAGTTTCAAGAGAACCCTCCGGCAAGCGCCACGCTCTAACAATTTCCAATCTCAAATCTCATATTTCAAATTCCAAATTTCCCGCCATGTCCCATACCATCATCACTCCCGACACCCCGCCCGTGACGCCGGTGATTCCACACGGCCCGACCCACACGCTCTCGATCCTGGTCAACAACCAACCGGGAGTGCTGATGCGCATCTGTCAGGTCTTCTCGCGCCGCGGCTTCAACATCGACTCACTGGTTGTCTCCGAAGGCCGCAACGCAAATTTCTCCCGCATGACCATCGGCATTTCCGGCGACCCCGAAGGCCTGCACCAGATCATCATGCAAGTGGGCAAACTCATCGACGTGATCCACTGCTTCGAACACACCTCCGCCAACTCCGTGACCAAGGAAATGGTGCTCATCAAAATCACCTGCTCGCCCGAGGAACGCTCCATGGCCTTGCAAATCTCAGAGCATTTTAACGGTAAAACCGTCGATCTCACGCCGACCTCGATGATCGTCATGCTCAACGGCGACAGCCCCAAAATCGACGCCGCCGTGACCATGTTCTCCCAGTTCAACATCATCGAAACCGTCCGCACCGGCAAAGTCGTCATGGCCCGCGGCGAACAGCCCACGTGATCGCTCAATTGCCCTTCTCTCAATACTTCATGGCGTCCTTCATCATATTGAGCGGAATTTGCATCGTATCCATGAGGTTCCTGCACAGCTCAACAAAAAGCCAGGAGATGGCAATGACTGCCACCGTGATCACGATTTTCCAAACGAAATGCAGCTTCGGGTGCCACCAGATCGATGGTAGAATGAAAGGCGGCATCATGAGGAATGTCAGAACGATAAATGACGTTTTGAAATAAAATGGCAGTGCGGGCACGGGCGCGGTTGGGAGCGCGGGCGGAAGGTGGCGCGTGGATCCATCGAGAAACTCCATGCAGTGTTTGCACTTGATGGCCTCGTCCTGGATTTCCTCGGCGCAGTAGGGGCATTTTTTCATGGGCGTTTGACCGGATAGGATTGGTTGGTCGAACGGCTGTCGGGATATCCATCCGCGCGGAACCGCGCCAAGGCCGCAGCCAGCCTGTCAGCACTCTGCGGTGACGTTCCGTAAAAGACAACCGTATCGTTGCCGCATATCAAATTGTCGCCAAGAACCCATTTTTCCACGGGGATCAGGGTGTCTGGCAATTGATCTGGCGGACTGAACCAAGCCGGGTAATAGATGACATAATCGGTGCGCGTTTCCTCGAGGCGCGTCTTCAGACATGCGGCGCCATAGACGTGCCCGCACTTGGCCCGTGCCAGGGCGTTGTCGCCAAGACCATAAAGATCAAGCACTCTGGCTTCTGTTAGATACGACATCGCTCCGAGGTCGTTCACGGCCACCCGCGCGCCCTCGCCGAGATAACGGGTGACCCGCGCCATCTGGATCTGCTGGTCGTGGATGTTGCCCGCGGCATGGATGATTTCGCCATGCGCGCGATCGGCACGCCAGCAGAGGGGCAGCGTGGCGAAAACCAGCAACACATAGAGAGTTAGAGAAAGTGCAGGAGGGCGGCCGCGCAGCCAGTCACGGAGGGGCACCAGCAGCAGGGCGGCGGACGTCAGGCCGAGCACGATCAGATAGCCCTCGTAGCGCCAGAACCACCCCAACTGCGCGAGTTGCAGGTGGATCATGATCATCATGGCTGCCGAAACCGGCAACCATGTCAGTTTTTCCTTGCGCATACCGCGGTGCAAAACCGTGACCAGGGCGGCCGCGGCCAGCAACACCACCAGCATTAGCAGGTACTGGTTTTCCATCAACACACGGCCGGCACGGGGATTCCATGCCCCTGCGATATTGCCTTTGAGCATCAGCGAATTCGGCAGGGCGTAGCCACCGTGTGTTAGAGAATAGGCGGCGAATGCGAGTACCGGCAGGGCCATGCCGCAACCGAGTTCGAAGGCCGTGCGCCATTTCCGGTGGAACGCGAGCCAGAGCAGGAGCGGTGGCAATGCGAACAACGATTCATATCTGGCCCCGGCCGTCAGAAGCGCCCATAGAAACACCATGCCATGTCGGGTGCCCGTGCCCCGCGACACATCTAACAACGATGAGAACAGGCACACGACGAGCCATGCGTGGAGCGTGTGTTCCATCCCGGTGGAAACGATGGGCAGCACCGGCGCATAGGCCATCACCATGAGCAGCACCAGCGTCCGCTCCAGGGGCGCAATGCCGGTTTTTTTCATCAGCGAATTGCATCGTTCCACAATCAGCAATCCAAACAGGCTCGCCAACACGGCGGGGATCCACGGCTGGGCTCCGGTTACCGAAAAGACCGCGGCCAGTAGAAGCGTCCACAGGATCGAGGAACTCGCGGCAGCAAATTGTCCGGGGACGATTCCAAAACTTCCGTGGTCTGCGATATTTCTGGCGATGGTGCCATGAATATAGGCGTCGTCCACCGTATAACTGATCTCGCCGGTGCGGGCATGGATGGCCCACCACATCCAGATCACGGCGATTCCATAGATCGCACCCACGACCCAGAAACTCCCGTCGAGGTTTCGCCAGCGGGAGTGGATGGGGACATGGGATTCGGACCTTTTTGGCGGCACGCCGCATCCTAGGGGATTACCGGCGGCAAGTCTATCGTTGGATTCGTCGTCATGGCGGGACATGCGAATCCCCCCTGCCCGCTCCACCTAAATAATCCTTGATTTGAAGAAAATCCAAGCCATGCTCTGTCCAACTTCCGAATCCTATGAAAACCATCATTCTATCTCTTACCTCCGCCGCATTTGCGCTCACACTTTCAAACTGCTCGGCTCCAGCCGGACCTGCCACGCAGTCTGGCGCGGTGACGGGCGGCCTTCTGGGTGGCGTTGCCGGCGGCATCATTGGTCACCAATCTGGAAATACCGCTGCAGGAGCCTTGCTCGGTGCTGCGGCCGGCGGCACTGCCGGTGCTGTCATTGGCAACCAAAAGGACCAACGGGAGCAAGAACAATACCGCAGGAACAACGGTTACTAATCCCCCTTCTCTCAAACCCACGGGATCTCCAATTTCAGGGGATCCCGTTTTTTTGGGTTTATCTCAGGGTGTGTGGCGTTCACCCTTCAGCCGCCTCCATCACTCCATGTTCCGCCTGTCATATTGCTTCATTGCATGGCTCGCCTCCCTTTCCGCCGCATCCGCGGGATTTGAGGTTCCGGGCAGCACCCCGGCAACCAAGGTGGCTCTGATTTCCGAGGTGAAAACCATTGCGCCCGGAAGCACCTTCACCCTTGCCCTCAAACTCGAACATCCCGACGGCTGGCACAGCTACTATCAGAATTCGGGCGGGCTGGAACAATCCCCAGCCATTCGTTGGACCCTGCCGCAGGGATTCATCGCAGGTCCCATCCAGTGGCCAGTTCCCTCGGTGAAGGATGGCTTCTTCGGCAAGAGCTTCGTTTATACCGGCAGCCCGGTTTTTCTGGTCGATATCACCGCGCCCGGCACGCTTGAACCCGGCACCAACGTCACCCTAACAGCCAACGCCACCTGGCAGATCTGCGCGGACTCATGCCGGGATGAGAACAAAAAACTCACCCTGAACCTGCCGGTGGCGGCGTCCATGGAAAAGGACCCCGCGTCCGCACCCCTGTTTGCCAGCGCCCGTGCGAGCCAACCCCTTGCACCGGTCCACTGGAAAATTTCCGCACACCCGGAAGGCGGCGACATCCTGCTGCGCGTGGAGTCCGCGGGCGCGTTGGATGCGCAGCCCGCTGATTTCATCCCGGACCAAGCGTTCGTGCAGGCTGCCAGCGCCGGTGGTTCGATCCGGCGCGCAGACGGCGCATGGCGGATCACGCTGAAACGTGCGACCAAGGATGCCGCCGCCAACCCCATTCCCCAAGGCACGTCACTGTCCGGAATCCTGTTAGGGACGCGCTCGTTCATCATTCCTGGAACCCCCATCGCCACCACCTCAACGCCGCCGCAGTCACTGCCGTTCTCCCGCTTCCTTCCAATCCTCGGCGGAATGTTGTTAGGCGGCCTGATTCTCAACCTGATGCCATGTGTGTTTCCGGTCATCGGTCTGAAGATCATGGGTTTCGTGCAACAATCCGGCGCGGATCGGCGGAAAATCGTGTTGCATGGCATCACCTTCACCTTGGGCGTGCTGGTTTCATTCGGTGTGCTCAGCGGCATTTTGTTCGCGGCGCGCATGGCCGCAAGTGGCGCTGCGGACTCGATCGGATGGGGCTATCAACTCCAGAACCCCTGGGTGGTTCTCGCGCTGATGATGCTGATGTTCATTCTCGCGCTCAACATGTTCGGGGTCTTTGAAATGGGATACTCCGCCACTTCTTTCGGCGGCTCGCTCCAGTCAAAACACGGCCTCGCGGGATCATTCTTTTCCGGGGTGCTGGCCACGGTGGTCGCCACGCCCTGCTCCGCCCCCTTCCTCGGTGCGGCCATCGGCGCGGCCATCGCACTGCCTGCCCTCCAGTTCTTCACGGCCTTCGCCGCCATGGCCGCCGGGCTGGCGCTTCCCTATCTGATTCTATCGGTTTTCCCCGGCCTGGTCGGTTTCATGCCGCGCCCGGGCGCATGGATGGAGAGTTTCAAACAGGGCATGTCGTTTCTGTTGTTCGCCACCACCGGTTACCTGCTGTGGGTGTACGCGGGGCAGATCGATTTTGATAATCTGTTAGGTCCGGTTTTCGGGTTGTGTGGTGTTGCCGTGGCGGCGTGGATCCACGGGCGCTGGAATCTTCCCCACCGCAAGCGCGGCACCCGCGTGACCGCGCGGGTTCTAACACTCCTCTTCGCCGCCGGTGGTTTGTTCCTCGCAAAACCCCCACAAGCATCCGGCCTCGTGTGGGAACCCTGGTCGGAACAACGGGTCACCACCCTGCTCGACGAGGGCAAACCCGTTTACATCGATTTCACCGCCAAGTGGTGCGCCACCTGCCAGGCGAACAAACTCCGCGCTTATTCCAAGGAAGTCGTGACGCTGATGAAGCAAAAAGGCGTCGTCACCCTCAAGGGCGACAAAACCAAGCCAAACCCGGAAATCGAAGCCGCCCTGCAAAAACTCGGGCGCAGCGCCATTCCCGTGAACGTGCTGCTCGCCCCCGGCAAGGATCCCGTCATCTTTCCGGAACTGCTCGCACCCAAGTATCTGTTAGACGCGCTCGGACGATTATAGGGAAGAATGGTTTTTAGCCGCAAAAAGGCGCAAAAAAAACGCAAAAAGAGAGGACACAGTGGGGTTGAGCTACTATTTAGCACCAGAATCCTTTTTTTGCGTATTTTTGCGCCTTTTTGCGGCTAAAATCCCACCCGCCCGGCAGGTAAGTTGCAACCACCGCTTCTCCACGCTCGACTCCCCACCAAATTACGTTTCAGATTTCCGCGCATGAAACCCCGATTTACCGCCCCCCCGGGTCCGCATGGCAAACAAGCCCGTGAAAACCGCCACGTTCAGGGGGTCGAAAAAACCGTGCCCGCGCTCGATGAGGATGAACTCATGGCCATTGTCGCGCAACAGGCCACGCCCTTCGTGTTGATCCTCGACTGTGTGCAGGACCCGCACAACCTCGGGGCCATCCTGCGCACCGCGGATGCGGCCGGCGTGCATGTGGTCGTCGCACCCAAGGACAAGGCGGTCGGCATCACCGAAACCGTGCGCCGGGTATCGGTGGGCGCGGCGGACCATGTCCCGTTCGCGCAGGTCACCAATCTGGCTAGGGCCATGGAAAAACTCAAGGCCGCGGGACTCTGGTTCGTGGGCACCTCGGATCATGTGACATCCAAATCCATCTACGAGATGGACCTAACAGGACCTCTGGCGCTGGTCATGGGAGCCGAGGAAAAAGGCATGCGCCGCCTCACCGAGGAAAACTGTGATTTTCTCGCCTCGATTCCGATGGCGGGCAAGGTCGAGTGTCTCAACGTTTCGGTGGCCACCGGCGTTTGTTTGTTTGAGGCGGTGCGTCAACGCCGGATGAAACCATGAGGGAACCGATCCGAATTCTATCAGACCTGCACCTCGGCCACAAGGTTTCACGGATCGAGCGGGTGTCATCGCTGCGTCCGCTGATCGCAGGTGCGGGCACGGTGGTGTTCAACGGCGACACCTGGCAGGAATTGGCAACTCCTCTCCGCGAACGCTCTGCGGCCATGCTGATGGAACTCCGGACGCTCTGCGCCGAGGAGGGCGCGGACCCGGTTTTTCTAGCAGGAAATCACGATCCCGGCTGGCATGGCGACGGTTGGATGAGCCTTGCCGGCGGGCGTATCATCGTCACGCATGGCGACGCCCTGTTGTTCGACGGTTCCCCGTGGAAACGCGAGATCCTGGAAGGTTCCGCGCAGGTTCAGGAGTTATGGAACCAACACCCGAATGCGGAAACCAACGTGGCGGAACGATTGAAACTCGCACGCGCGATATCACGCAAGCTCTGCTCGTTGGAGCCTTCCCACGGGCGTTCATTGCTACAGCGCACCTGGGACGCCTTGGTGCCGCCACAACGTGCGCTCAAAATCCTCAGGGCGTGGTTCACGCAGGCATCCGCGGGGGCGGCCTTCTGCGCCCGCTATTTCCCGCAGGTGGAAATCCTCGTCATCGGACATTTCCACCATCATGGCTGCTGGGTGCGCGATGGCAGGCTCATCATCAATACCGGATCCTTCATGAACCCCGGCCGCGCACACTGGGTGGAGTGGAAACAAGGGCTGCTAAGCCGCGGCGTGATCGATGAATCCGCTGGCCTCTTCCGCATCGGAAAATCCCTCGGCTCATGGAAGCTGGACGACCGCGGCTCCTGTTAGAGCGAATGGATGTGACGTCCATTCCCCTTAGTCATTCCACCCTCAAGGCACGCGGAAGATTTTCTTGTTGCGGGGGTCTCTAGCGAGTTGACCGGACTGGAATCCCTCGACGTTGATGACCTCGTAGGGTTCGTAGGGGCTGGTCACCTCGTTGGCATTGGCCGTGGGCCTGGCGGTCGGGTATTCACCGGGCCGCGTGGGCGCGGGTTGCCCGGTTTCGTTAGATTGATCATCCTGCCTCGGTTGTTCCGACGTGGAATTCTCACCATAGGGGTCCATCGGTTCGGGTGGATAGGGAGGATTGGGTTTGAAATGAGGCGGCGGCGGCTGTGGCGGAGGGACGCAGGATGCCAGCAGGACAAGGGCGAGGGCGGAAAAGAGCGGCTTTTTCATGCGTAGGGTCTGGGGTTGTTTGGGTTGATATCAGGTTCGGCAGGATCAGGCAACCAGATGCTTTGAGAGTATGGCCAACTTGCGGGCGGTTGAGACCCGGTAGCGTTTTTTTTCCAGCACGCGGAAGCCGCCCTTGCGCATCTCGCCGAGCAGGTGGTGATAGATCTCGCCCATGATGCGGGCCGGGGCGAGCGCGGCCATGTCAGCGGCCGGCAGGGCATCCGCCGCTTCGCGGAAAAACCCTTCGGCGCGGTCCGCCTCGAAGGTCATCAGCCCGAGAAAGCGCGCGTCCTGGACGCGGCCTATCAGATCTGCCTCGGTGTAACCGAAACGGGCGAGGTCATCGAGCGGCAGATAGATGCGCGTGCCGTTATCGAGATCCTCGCGGATGTCGCGCAGGATGTTGGTGAGCTGCAGCGCCCGCCCGAGGGCCACGGCGTAGGTCTCCGCGCCAGGATCCTTGCAGCCGAACAAGCGGATCGAAACCAGGCCCACCGTGCAGGCGACTTTCCAGATGTATTCTGATAGATCCTCCCAACTCTTGAAGCGCATGGGTTCCAGATCCATCCGGCAGCCGTCGATGATGTCGGTCATCAGCCCGGTGGGGATGCCGCAGCGGTCGCGCATATCCATGACCTGTTGTTGCAAGGGGCTGGGTGAAGGGAAGCCCGAGATGAGTCCGGTTTTCCATTCATCTAACATCATTGCCCGTTCGTCCGGCGGCAATCTGGCATCATCGGCCAGATCGTCCATGGTGCGGCAGAACGCGTAAAAGACCTCCGCATCGTCACGCCGGTCGCGTGGAAGAATCCTCAGGGCGAATGCCAGATTCGATTTCGCGCGCCGGGTGATGTCTGTGGCGTCCGTCACGATTTCAGTGGATGAATCCCCAGTGGCCCGTGGTCACCGGCCACAACGAAAAAAGCGCCGGGCCGACGAGGTTGAATTCCTTGACCGGCCCCCAGTAGCGCGAGTCAAGCGAGTTGCCGGTATTGTCGCCCAGTGCGGCGTATTCGCGCATGCCCTGCGGCGCCTTCTTTGTTAGAGTGATGGCATCACCGGGTTTGGTGATGAACTGCCGGAGCGGTTTGGTTCCTGGTCTGGTTCTTTCCGGCGAGGCATATCCATAGCCATTCGGGTTGATCGCGTAGGCACCCTCACCGCGGATCACCCTTTGAATTCCTGGTTCCCTGGCGATTTTCCCATCGACCAACAAATCGGGCGACTGGACTGATAGAGTGTCACCGGGCACGCCGCAAAGGCGTTTGATGTAGTGGGAACCCGCGCCTTGTTCACCGGAGCGTGACAGGATGCCGTGAATGCCGAGGGTTTCAAACACGAAAACCTCGCCACGTTTCGGACTGCGGAAATGATAAGAAAACTTGTCCACTAACACCAGGTCCCCGGAATCGATGTAACCTTCGCAAAGCACCGTGCCTTTGGGAATCAAGCCGCGGTTTCTGCGGGCTGCCTGCACCACGGGATTCAAGCCGGCCTCGAAACAAGGATTTGGCGGAGCCGGCAGCGAGAGCGGTGCTGAGTCCGTGAAAAGCATCTCCCCGCGACTGAAAAAGTGCAGCCACTGGACAGGCCGTATCATGGCATCCCCATCATCATTGAAGGCCAGGTGCCGGTCCTGGTCATTGACGATTTTCACGTAGGAACGCCCGCGCACGATTTGCTCTAACATCCGCTGCGGAAATGATGGCCATTTTGCCTCGGGCAGCGGTTTGCCGATGATGCCATTGAGGGTGGGCTGCATCGATCCGGTCGGGATGCGGAAGGGTTGCAGGTAGTAGGCGCGCAGGCCCAGCGCGATGACGATGGCCACAAACATCACCTCGACATTTTCCTCCAGCCAGCCGGGTTGTTTATCTGCGGGCAGGGCGTTTTCGCACACGGCACGGATCTGCCTGGAGGCCTCGTCCACTTTGGCGCGGTCGCCGGATTGGATCACCGCCAGCAGATCGCTGCGCCGCGATTCGATCTCGGCGATGCGGTCCTGCGCGAGCAAGTCGCGTTTGTAATGCACGAACTTGCGCGCACCCTTGACCAGATGCAGCGCTTCTTTTTTCCAACTCGGCGTGAACATGGTGCCTATTCTCAGGGGACTTGCCCCGGACTGCAAGCGTGGAGAATACGGCTCGATAATGCCATTATCCACAAATTTTCACTACTGAACCCGAACTCCGAAGTCGAAAACTTGGATTCGATTTTGAAACCACGGATTTTACGGATTTTTCAGATTGGATTTTCGCATCACTTGCAACTTCTCCGAAATTGTAAATCGACCCAAATTAATCCGTAAAATCCGTATAATCCGTGGTAATCGACTCCAGGTATTTGGAACCAATTTCGGATTCCGGGCTGAAATCAAGATGCCGCCATGTTGCCCACATTGCGGATCATGCGGCTGAAGAAATGCGTTCCCTCCCGCAGGGCCTCGATGGAGATAAACTCATCGGCCGTGTGCGCCTGGTCGATGGACCCCGGGCCGATGCAGATGCTCGGGATGCCACCCTTGGACAGGTGGGCCGCATCCGAAAACCAAGGGGCACCCGCCAGAACCGAGCCGTTTTCCCGCAGCAGCCTGACCATCGGGTGATCCGCTGCGGTGTCCATCGGCGGGTTTTCATGGCAGCTCACGATCTCCACCGGCAGTTGGTGGCGGAGCAGGGCTTTTTCTAACAAAACGAGCGCCCCGCCGACTGCGGCGAGCGAGGGCGTGATGCGGATGTCGAGTTCCGCCTCAGCGAGGTCCGGCACAATGTTAGGGCGCGATCCGCCGCGGATCAGGCCGATGTTCATGGTCGAGCGTCCGAGCACCGGGTGGGTGAAGGTGGCGAGTTCCGCGCCGAGCTGCCGGTCGAGTTGGTCCAGTGCGCGGGCGAGTTTGAGGATGGCGTTCTCCCCGCGCTCGGGCAGCGAGCTGTGCGCGGCCTTGCCGGTGGCACGCAGGGTCGCCCACAACGAACCCTTGGTCACATGGACGATTTCCATGGAAGTCGGCTCACCGACCAAACCAAAAGTGTAATCGGCCCCGTGGCGTTTCACGAAATCCTTGGACCCCCACTGGCCGGACTCCTCGGCCATGAACGCCACGAAATCCACGGCCACCGGCATTTCTGTTAGAGCATCACGGTTTTCACCCAAGGCCCACAACATCGCAGCCATCGGCCCCTTGGTATCACTCGCGCCGCGCCCCCACAGCCTGCCGTCGCGGATTTCCCCGCCGAATGCTTCGATGCTCATGCCTTCCACTCCCACGGTATCCAGATGCGGACCTAACAGAATTCTCGGCCGCCCGTCCATGGGTGCGAAACGCGCGATGAGGTTCGGTCTGCCGGGCTGGATTTCCTCCAACACGACCTCCGCCCCGATGTTTTCCAGCCAGTGGGAAAGGAAGAGGGCGAGGTTCCGCTCGCCAGTTAGATCCGGGTTGGCCGCATGGTCGGGATTCACCGATGGTATGCGCACCAACTGTTGGAGCAGCGTGACCACATCCCCGTTCATGGCGGAGGGGTTTCCGCTTTTTTGACCAGCGCCGCCTGGATGTTGTTGATGTATTCGCGGTCCGCCTCGCCGATGCGCTCGAGCGGCACCTCGACGGCTTTTTGATTGACGAGCAGACGCACTTTCCCGTCGCGGATCAATGTGGGACGGGACGGTGGCGGCGGCACGACCGGTGCGGCGGCACCCTGTGGTGTTTCCACCACCAGATCCTCGAATGCGATCAACCTGCCCGTGAGGATTTTGCCATCGGTGCTGCTCCAAATGCGGGATTCCGATAACGCGACGTGAGTGATGTATCGCGCTTTCTTGGACGTGTCATCCTTCGGGACCACATCCACCCCGCCTCCGATCGACGCACCCGACTCCACCGGCCGCGATACGAATTTTTTCGGCGTGGCCGGCACCACAATCTGGGCAAAACATCCGCAAGTGAGGAGGATGCCGGTGAAAAAAAACCGAAGCGCGGCTTTCATGCCCAAACTGATATCCCGGAATCGCGCGCATGGCCACCTGAAAGTTGCGGCCCTGGGTCCCTACACAAGGGAGATTCTATTTCAAAATAGAAAGAGAAACCACTGATTACACTGATTTCACTGATTGATTTGGGATAACAAACACAGAATATCTGCAAAATGAGGCTATGTCGCAACTTTGCCTGTGATTGTTTTCACATTCTATTCTGAAAAATCAGTGAAATCAGTGTAATCAGTGGTCAAAAAACTGATCGGTTCCCCTCGTGTAGTCACCCTGCCACTCGATTGCAACTGGCATTCATGGCAGCCGGCGTGTAAACAACACCCATGACATCCCCAACCTTCCACTCCTGCGCCCTGGTCACCGGCGCCTCCTCGGGCCTTGGTGAGGAATTCGCCCTGCAACTCGCCCCGCAGGTCGGCCGACTCGTGCTGGTGGCGCGCCGTCAGGCCTTGCTCGAAAAACTGGCCGTACGCATCCTCACGCGATTTCCACAGGTGGAGGTCCTGGTGTTCGCGGCGGATCTAACACTTTCTTCCGATCGCAGCCGCCTCATGGAAACACTGGCCCTGCGCGGGTGGGCGCCGGATCTGTTGGTCAACAACGCGGGCCACGGCGATTACGGCGATTTCATGTCCGCAGAGTGGCCGAAAATCGAGTCGATGCTGCGCCTCAACGTCGAGGCCCTGACCCATCTCAGTCATCTGTTAGTTCCGGGCATGATCCACAGCGGCGGTGGCGCGGTGCTCAATGTCAGTTCGCTGGCAAGCCTGCTGCCGATCCCGGATCTGGCCGTCTATGCCGCGAGCAAGGCCTACGTGACGAGTTTTTCCGAAGCCCTGAGGATCGAACTGCGGGAACACAACATCACAGTGCTCGCGGTGTGCCCGGGTCCCGTCCACACCGGTTTCGGCGAGGCCGCCCGGCGTTCCGGTGCGCAAGCGGAAATCCCCAGACGCGAATGTTTATACGTGCCCAGGGAACAGGTCGTGGAGGAAGCCCTCGTGGCCCTGCTGCGCAAACGCGCCCGCGTCTATCCGGGTCTCAAGACCGCAGCCATGGCCCTGCTGATCACCGCGACGCCCATTCTGTTATTGCGCTGCGTCATGGGCTTCCGTCCGCGGAGATAAACACGCCTTGGCACACATGCGATGTGAATGGGTGGAAGAGGAAGAGGAAGAGATTGACGATTGACGATTGATGATTGTTGATTGTTGATTGTTGAAGTGAGCTTGAAATTGAGCTGACTGCGCCAACCAAGCGCCGCACATCTACAATCGGAAATCAACATTCAACAATCGTCAATCGTCAATCAAATCTGATAGTATAATCTGCCCCGCCAGCCGGCATTAGGCCACGAGCGCCGCATTATTCCTGTTAGATCATTTTTGAGCGCGACGAAACACGAACACAAACAGGGCCAGCATCAGCATGCCCGCACAGCCTGGTTCCGGAATGCCCGTGGTTTGATAGATCCAATCCGTGTAAGGGTCCACCAAGACTCCGCCGCCCGTGTCCCCGAAGCGCCCGCCATAGCCTTCGATGAACGTGTTGATCCCCACCAATTCCCAACCATCGGCGGTTTGCCTTAGCGCCGCGCCACCGGAGTCGCCCGGCCCGATGATGGTCTCGATGTTGTTGCCAAGACTGCCGCCTGTCAGGCCGGTTGTGCCGGGCGCGTCGAAGTCATAACGAAAAACTTCCGATAAACCGGATCCCTCGTCGTCGAGTTGGAAGTTGTCGATGACGTTGGAGCCGAACCTGCGGTCGGTCAGGCTGGCGTTGGTGGTGTATCCATAGCTCCCGTAGCCGGAGCGTCCGTAGCCAACCAGCGTGATGATATCGCCGATTCCTGCTCCACTGCCAAGCATCGGAAAACCCATGCCCACCGGCAACGGCACGGCGAGGTGCAGCAGCGCCAGATCGTCGTTCACCGAGGAGTTGGCAAACCCGCTGAATGACGGATTGATGAACGCCTGTGCCACCCCGAATGTCCCGTAGCCAGGCAAATTGAAACTGCTGCTCCACAAGGCGTCCGGCTGGCCGTCGTCGTTGAGGTCCGCGTTGTGCCCGGCAGTCAGCACCCAGTCGCGCGACAAGGCCACCGCCGAGCCCCGATAGTTGGCAACACCATTGGAAATTGCCAGCGAACCGACAAAAGAAAACTCGCTCGCCGTATCGAGCCTTGCACTCGGCGTATCGGCTGGCAGGTCGGTTTCGCCACCTGCGAGGATGGTTTTCAGCAACGTGGTGGCATGCGCCTGGGTCGTTAGAAACAGAAGGCCACAGAGACAAATTCGCCAACCAGTCATCCTTGATAGATTCATGGCATGTTGATGAGCGCCGCGACATTGGCCGTCACTTTTTCAAGGGTTGCGGCAGATGCCTTGGCTGCGAACCTCACCCCGCGCACTTTCCAATCCATATTCTTCAAATGATCCGATAGGGCCACCCCTTTGATTGTCCTGGCGTGAATCGGAACCTCGAACGGATAACCCTTGATTTGGCTGGTAATGGGGACCATCACGGCAAGGCCGGTCTTTTCGTTATAAATTCTTGGTGATAGAACCAGTGCCGGCCTTTTCCCGGATTGTTCCCTACCGGCTTGCGGATTGAAATCCGTCCAAACCAAATCGCCGCGTTCCGGGATGTACGCCGCCTTCACCATATTTCCTTGCCTACAGGAACTCCCCATTCGGTTTGGAGATGGACATTTTCAGGAGTAATCGCCGCGCATAATGTCTCAATTCCCACTTGGCTGCTTGACTTTCCCGTCTTCAGTCCCTGCGTGGAGATGTGGATTTGCACCTGACTACCCGGCACGAGATGCCCAGCCTTGACGACTGCGCTCGGCAGACGCAGCGCAATGCTGTTGCCCCATTTCTTCAAGATCGCCGTCGTTGTCATGCTTTTACCAATGGGTTCTATACTCCGGTTTGTCAAGCCAGTCCGTCATGACCGCAATGACCGCCCCAAGCAAGCAGGAGACCCGCCCGGAACGTTCGATCCCGCATCCACGGGACTACCCGCTCCGGGAAACGCGCCGCATGAATCGTCCGTTCCTTTGGATCGAACACTTTGAACACGTTGAATTTCCCGGTCTCGAAAGTCCGGTTTTCTAACTGCCGCCGCAGTTCATCCAGATTGCCGTCCAAATCAAGCGCGAAACGCCGCACCTCGATTTTGTTCCTCTTGCCCCGTGCCGCCTGATGGAAGGCCCGCAACAGATTCCCGCGCTCAATCACGGAGGGCCACAGATGGCCGATGCGTTTCACGCGCCGCCTCCCTTGCCGCCGAGGCTGGCCAGAAATGCCGCACCGTATTTCTCCAAGCGGGCCGCGCCCACGCCTGGAATCGTCCCCATGGCCACCAGTGAATCCACTTTGCCCGTCACCATCGCGGCGAGTTGCTCGTTGGTGAAAATCGAATACGCCGGAATCGCTTCTTTTTCCGATAGAGATTTGCGCAAATCCCGCAGGCGGGCAAACACGGCAAATTGTGCTTCGTCGAGCACCTCCTTGTAATCGATCTTGGGACCGCCGCCACGGCTCTTGTCCACGCCCAAGGCACCATCCAGAAATTCTATACAGAATGCCCAGAAGGAGTCTTCCCCGTTGGCCACAAACTCCTTTCTAACCGACGCAATGCGTCCGCCCCGCAGCAGCTTGTTCAACTCCTCCTTGGCGCTTCCCTGCCCGTTGGCCGGAATCTGGATGAACTCAAATGGCATATCTCGTTTTTTGAAAAATATCGCGAGCAGGGGCTGCGCCCCTACAACCCCGTTTCGATGTCTTCTTTTGTCATTGATGATGAATACTACCGCTCACTTCATGCTGCGCTCGTCCCTCGCTTGCCTATTCCGTTCGCTCCTTGCTGTTCATGGGACTGAACTGCGGGCCACGCGGAACCCGAAGTCGATGTAGCTGTCGAACGGGTCGTAGCGGTAGCGGTCCGCGACGCGGCAGCCGTACGCGTCGTAGCTCCAGCTGCCGCCCCGGAGCACCCGGGGCGAGCCCGAAGCAGGACCCCGAGGATCCGTCTGCGAACCTGCGGTATAACTGCCCCACCAGTCCCAGCACCACTCCCACAAATTTCCCGACATGTCATACAACCCATATCCGTTAGGTGCGAAACTCCCCACCGGCGAGGTGTAGGGATAAACACCGTCGTTATAGCTCGGATGGTCGTAATAGTTGGTCGCGTAGCCAGGCCTCGGGGTCACGTCATAACTGTAGTAGTTGGTCGTGCCGTTGTCCGAATAAACACAATAATTCGCCTGTGAGTGGCTGATCGTGTTGCCCCACGGGAAATTCAACGCACTCAAGCCACCCCGGGCCGCTTTCTCCCATTCCGCTTCGGTGGGCAGGCGATAACCATTGGCGCTCCAGTTGCAGACCACTGCGTCGCTGTTGCCCGTCCGATAGACCGCCCCTGATACCGTGTAACACGGCGTGAGCCCGTCCTTCTCGCTCTTGGCGTTGCACCACTTCACCATCTCATACCATGTGATCGTATGCACCGGGTGGGTGTCCGCCTTGCCCGCCCCCGTGCCGGTCAGGTCCGTGTAGCCGTGCGTCACCGCCCAGTCCCGCACCGTCCGCCAATCCAACCAAGTCACCTCCGTGCGCCCCATGTAGAACCCACTCACATAAACCGAATGCACTGGAAGCTCATATGAATATCCCACCAGCGGGCTCGACTGGTCGCCCATCTGGAAACTACCCGCCGGGATGTAGGCAAAGCCGCTGAGCGGTGTGCCCGCATTGTAGGTGGTCACGGTGAATGTGGGTGAGGTGACCGTCTCCGTTCCCGCCCTGGCACGCAAGGTGTAGGTGCCGGCATTGCCGGAGGTGACAGTGGGGATCGTGAGCTGGCCGGAGGTTTGGCCGGGCAACAAGACTCCATTATGCAGCCACTGATAGAACACCGCACCCTCGCCGCCCTGCGCCTGGCCTACCAAACTCAAGGTGCCGCCCAATGCCACGCTCACCGCCTGTGGGGCGGATGGTACGGTGAAGGCGAGCGCTGCGGGCGGCGGGTAACTCCATTCCCAGCCACGGGTGAATAGACGCAAGGGATCGAATCCTGGCAGGTAAGATTGATCCACGCCAATGATGCTGAGGCCCGCGTTGAGGTCGATAAACGCACCCAAGGTGCCCTGAGCCTCGAGTCCCGTGCCAATCTGCACGCCGCCATTGGCAGGCGTGAACGAAAAACTGCCAGTCCCCGTCATCGTCGCTTCCGCCCTGGGGGAGACGTTGACATAGAAACCCGCGAGGCTTACCAGACGCACGTCGAGTTGTGGCAGCAGGGTCAACTTGGCGCTGGCCGTGCCGCTGCCAGTGACGGTGAGTGGCACCATCTCCAATGGAGCCGCACTGGTGCCGCGCGTCCATGTGACTTTGGGGTTGGCGTCCTTGGTGTAGGCGGCCCCGGCACTCATGGAGAAATTCCCCCGCAACCCGGCACGCAGGCCCAAGGCGGCGTTGGCCTCGGCATTGAATTTGACATTGGTGCTGTATGTGAAATCCAGCCACACCGGCACATAGCCAACGGCTCCGACGAAGGCGACTTTCTTAAGCGGCGTGTGCAGTTCCCACACCTTCTCTATTTCGGTCCCCGCAGGGCGGTAAGTCAGCTCCGCCACCAGCGCGGCCTCGATGTCACCACGGGCATAAATGCTGGCCCGCTGGAGGGTGAAATACTTGGTCTCGAAGGCGATCTCCAGCGTGGGAGTGAACCACACATTGGCCTCGGGCAGGGATACGCCGAACTTGGGATTGCCCGGCAGATTCAAAGGCCCGGCTCCATCCATGTTGATGCCCACCCGCGCGAATGTCTTGCTGAAGTAGCCCGACAGGGCGGGCTGGATGGTGCCTCCCGCATCCAGATTGTAGATCACGGAGTCGGTGGAAAGCGTCGCCGTGCCTTCTTCCACAATTTCAGCCAGAGGCACGTCCGTGGTCATCAGGGTGAGCTTCTTGGTGGCCGGTGCGTCGCTCACGCTGAGGATTTTCCGATAGAAAATATCTGAGAGCTTCACCGGCGTGAGGTTGGCCAGATACGTGCCCGCCGCAAACACGGGCGCGGTGTCTCCGGTGTAGGCAATGATCACGCGGTCTGCCAACACCGACTCGATGGACCACGGGTCGGCCCCGCCCATGGGAATAGGCCCTGCCCGCCTGGCCAGCGCGGCGGTGGGCGTGGCCGGAATCTGCTGCCCGGCACGCTGCGCCGTGGGCGAACCAAACACGTAGAGATTCGAAACCACTTTCGGCTGCACTTCCAGTGTGAAACTGAACGAGTGGGTGAGGCTGTGACCCAAGGTGTCCGCCACGGTGAGCGTGACCGGCACGGTCGCCCCATACGCACCCAAGGCGGTGCTGCCGCCGCTGTCATAAATCAGCACGTTGTCCACAAATGTCAGGCCGGGCGCACCCACTGAGAGCGCCGTGCCATTGCCAACGGTGAGCCGGATGCTGGCTGGATCAATGCCCGTGGCATCACTCAGCAGGAATTGCAGGTCATCGAAACGCCGCACCGCAAACGCATCATCGCCGGGGAACTGGTCCACGATCTCAGGTGCCTGGTCGTCGATGGGCTCGATGCGGAAGAATTCGTTCGCCACCTGGACGAAAGTGTGGCCGATGGCCAAGCCGGTGGCCGTCTGTGGGTAGCCGGAGACAGTGCTCCAGGTCGTGAGATCCGTGGAGCGTTGCAACGAGTAGCGCCGCCCGGGAATGGTCTCAAAGTAGAACTTCCGTGCTGCGGGCGTGGTGTCGGACGAAAAGTCGAACTGGCTCGCAATCTTCGGTGCCTCGGCGGCGGATGCAGGCAAAACCTGCAATGCGGCAAACAGGGCGCAACCAAGGCGGCGGAGGTGACTGGCGGGGGCGTGGCTCGTCATGGGGGTGTGTAATAACTGTTGGAATCCTCTGAAAAGAACCGGCCATGCGCTTCTATCATCTACTAGAGCACGGATGATGTTCTTTTCCGTCAGAGCATTCTCAGAAACCACAGCCCGCGACAAGCGGAAACGCTTCGGCGCACATCAACAATCGGAAAAATATGAACTGGGGGAACTATCTTCCGGTGCGGCAGCCTGCCTTGCGGGGATTCCACGAGTCGTATTTCTCACCAAATTGGCCGATTATGGCGTCGATACTTTTCGCCTGAGCGAAGCCGAACTTCTTAGTGAAACACGCCTTGGCACACATGCGATGTGAATGGGTGGAAGAGGAAGAGGAAGAGGTTGATGAATGACGAATGACGAATGACGAATGACTAATGCGCATCGGCGGATGCCTCGGTCTGATTCTTGCCGACCATGCGTGAGACCAGGACGAAGAAGAACGGGATGAAAATCAGGTCGATGAAGGTGGCCGAGAGCAGGCCGCCGGTGACGGCGGTGCCGATGGCGTTCTGGGCGGCGGCACCCGCGCCCTTGGTGAGTGCCAGCGGCAGGGTGCCGAAGAAGAACGCCAGCGAGGTCATGATCACGGGACGCAGCCGGATTCTAACAGCTGTCAGGGTGGACTCCACCAACCCGTGGCCCTGATGCATCTGGGCCTTGATGAACTGGATGATGAGGATGGCGTTCTTGGTGGAGAGGCCGACGGTGGTTAGAAGGCCGATCTGGAGATAGACATCATTGGGCAGGACGCGCAGGGTCACAGCGGTCACCGCGCCGACCAGGCCCAGCGGCAGCATCAGCAGGTTGACGAAGGGAATGGTCCAACTCTCATACAGGGCCGCCACGCTCAGGAACACGACCAACAGCGAGATGGCATAGAGCGCGGGTGCCTGGGCCCCGGCTTTTTTCTCCTCATAAGAAAGGCCGGTCCACTCGTAACCGATGCCCGGCGGGAGTTGCGCGGCCATTTTTTCCATCTCCGCCATGGCCTCGCCGGTGCTGACGCCGGGAGCCGGTTGTCCCATGATTTCCACGGACGGGATGCCGTTGTATCGTTCCAGGCGCGGCGAACCGTATTGCCACTGGGCGTTGGTGAATGCGGAGAACGGCACCATCTCGCTGCGGTTGTTTTTCACATGCCATTTGTTGATGTCCTCCGGCAGCATCCGGAACTCCGCTGCGGATTGCAGGAAGACCTTCTTGACCCTGCCGTTTTCAATGAAGTCGTTCACATAGGTGCTGCCCCACGCGGTGGATAACACGTCGTTGATGCTCGAGAGCGACACCCCGAGCGCGCCCGCCCTGACATCATCGATGTCGAGCTTGAACTGCGGGGAGTCGTCCTGGCCGTTAGGACGCACCGCGACGAGTTTCGGGTTATTCATGGCCATGCCCAGGAGTTGGAGGCGGGCCGACATCAGAGCGTCATGGCCGAGGCCACCGCGGTCCTGGAGCATGAAGTCAAAACCATTGGCCTGTCCGAGTTCCATGACGGCGGGAGGAGAAATGGCGAAGGCCATGCCGTCCTTGAATTTTGAGAAGGCGCCCATCGCCCGTGCCGCGACCGCGGGGGCCTTCAGGTTGGGGCTTTGTCGGAATTTCCAGTCCTTCATCCGAACGAATGCCAGGCCCATGTTCTGTCCGCGGCCCATATAACTGAAACCCGCCACCGTGATCACGGAATCCACCGTCTTTTTCTCGTTTTCCTCGAAATGTTTTTCGATTTTCCGCATCACATCCACAGTGCGTTCCATGGCCGCCCCTGCGGGCAACTGAACCAGACAGACGAGGAAACCCTGGTCCTCGTCCGGCAGGAACGCGGTGGGCAGACGCAGGAAAAGGAAACCCATGCACACCACCACCGCCGCATAAACCAACAGATATCGGATCGGCTTGCCGAAGGATTTGGCCACCATCGATTCATAAAACGCACGGTTGCGTTCGAACATACGGTTGAACCAGCGGAAAAAGCCCTTGAACCAACCGGACTCGCCCGCCGTATGTCCTTTGGCCACCGGTTTGAGCAGGGTGGCGCACAGCGCGGGTGTTAGAGTCATCGCCAGCGCGACCGATAGAATCATCGCGGAGATGATGGTGATGGAAAACTGACGATAGATCACTCCCGTGGACCCGCCGAAAAAGGCCATCGGCACGAAAACCGCCGTCAGCACGGTGACAATGCCCCACAGCGCGCTGGTGATCTGGCCCATGGATTTGATGGTTGCCT